>CAXQWT010000040.1:0-78412 GCA_964227855.1 Salipiger bermudensis
TCGAACACGGGTCTCAACCTCCGCAGGGTCGAAGGATATCCAAACTACCCCAAGGGGCCGGGGTATTTGCTCCACCTACCGACTTGATATAAGCACAACGGGTTCCAACCGGTAGGTTCGTACAAGAGTTCATGTTGCCTGTTGTATTGGATGGAGCATGGCAGTTCAACTTGAGCGCGGAGTGGATTTTCCGATGGTTGACTTGGCCAACATCGCTTATTATCCACGGATTTTTGATCTAGCGCATCGATTCTTCGAGGACTCTTGGATTCCAATCTGCAATATACGATATGCAGATGTACTGCTCAAACGGAAAGTAGGATTTCCCGTGGTCCACGTTGAATCGGATTTTCATGCGCCGCTGCGCTATGGGGACACCATTACCGCTACAATTTGGATTGACAGTGTTGGTGACACCTCTTGCACATGGTGTTACGAATTTCATAATCAAGATGGTCAAATGCTATGGTCTTCAACCCAAGTCACAGTTTGCGTTAACATGGATACAATGAATCGTATTTCGATCCCAGCAGACCTACGTCAAGGACTGGAAGCGTGCCGAAGAGATGAGTCGAATGATGAACAGTGAAGTTCCTGATATGTTTGCAGTCCGCCCTGATCACAAAGGGCCAAAGACAGTAGCCATTCTTCTTGTTCTTGGAGGAATTTTCTTCGCGGTTCTTGCTTATACAGATTTGACCAATCATCGGACAGAAGAACTATCCGAAGAACAAATTGAAACACAAATCAACGTTCCAAATTCTCAGGGTGAAAATCTCACTTCTGAACAATTTCAACAATTCCATCAGGAAGTGAATGAACAAAACGGATACCTCATTCGAGGTACCTCCCTCGCAGTAGGCAGTGTACTTGTGATCGTAGGTGGAATATCCCTCTATTTCATGAAACCACTTGGGGGTAAACTTGCGGTTGCAGGAGCAGTTGTATCGCTCATCGGGGGTATATTTGGAAACATGATTATTTTTGATGCTGCAGAAAAACACCTGACTGAATCACTTGTTTTGACCTATGAAGTCACAGGGTATTTGTGTGGGGTTTGTACATTTTTGTGTGGAGCGTTGGCACTCTTGCCACTGATCAATGCAAGAGCAAAGCTTGCTTTTGAAGAAGCAAACAACGTCGAACTCGTTCACGATGAGTCTGAGTGATTCGAAGGCCGTGGCCATTTTTTGGCAAGGGCTTTTTCCAAATCCTCGTTGAGGATTGCATTCCACCAATCGCTTCCTTGCCAAATCGCATACTTTCCACGAATCCCTCTCAGATCAGCACCTTTCAATTTACAATTCCGAAAATTGGAGAGATTGCAACGAGCCTTTCTAAGATCTGCCCCTCGAAAATCAGCACCATCAAATGCGGATTTCATCAAGTCTGCTTCGACCATCGAGGCACGACGAAAATCACATTCTGAGAAGTCACCCTCAGTCAAATCGGCTTCATCTAAGATTGCTCTTCTGAAGGATGACCCTCGATGTCGACCTTTCCTGAAGATGCCCTTTGAGTGATTCTGATACGAACAATCGAGAACCTCGGATTTGGTGTCATCAGGATCATCTCTGGGGTCGCCTGCCCCTCCACCTGACATTACCATAACGCGCTCAGGATGTTGATTGTTTATCGAGGTGTACCCTTCCAGCGTCGGTGAGGAGTGAAAATCGGTTCTTATCACCATGTTCGAGAGGTACCATCAGAAGACCTCGTTCTTTGAGTCGGTTGAGGTAAAGACTGAGATTGCCTGGTGGTTCAATACTCGCATCGGTGAACAATTGGTTGACGACCCTTGGAGGGCTATCTAAGATTCCTTCAACGTCCCTGAGGTAGTGAATGGCAGCGAGAACTTGGTCGGGCTTCTTGCTTAAGGAACAATTCTCAACTAGTGCACGAAATGCGGAGCCCCGTTCTGGCAAACCGACGTCTCTTGCAGCATCGATTGCAGCATCAATTGCGGCATCCCGAGCATCTCTGAGACGCTCAAGAACGATGGACCATGTATCATCGTGGCGCATCTGGATCAGACGTGCATCAACCTCAACGGTTGCCCCGCTAACATCTATTTCCAAATCACCTGCGGTGATAAAAATCTTGGATTGACTCACCATTGTATTCATCCTATCGAAAGATGCTCCCATTGATAATGTTTGTATTATCGCCAGTGGTCTGTAAATCATGCACCAACAAGAAAAAAAGAAAGAAATCAGCATTCCAGTCATCGATTTGAAGTAGAGGTTTGTGTTGTCCTCGAATAGGTGGCATGATGCAAGATACCCGGATAAACAAAAAAACGCTCATTCTTGTGGTGTTGTTTCTGACTCCAATTTTCTTTGTTCCGCAGTCGTTTGCAAGCGGCACAACACAAGTCAATACGTTTGCAGGAGGTGCGAATTCAATCACCGTTACGTCTGATGGAAACAACACTTCCTCATTGCTGCAAATTGACATCGAGCGAAACGTAACTTTCCAAGATGCCTCTTTTGTTGTAGAGGGGCAATCTGCTGCGGACACTCCAGGAAGTGTATGGATCAACAGCAGTACTGGCGACACAATCTGGACATTTTCCGGCGTAGGATATGGCGATTTGGCACACCAAAACTCATTCCAAACCGGTGCGACCTTCGATACAATCCAATTGAACAACAGTTCAAGCATGCCGTCTCCGATTCTCTTGCCAAAGAATGCCACAATTCAGTCGAGTCAAGCGAACATTACCTACTCTCCGCAAATAGATGGCCAATACATCCCAGTTGGGGCCGTACGACACATGATGTTGGGTGATTCGAATGGGGATAATTTGACCGATGCATTTGTCTTTTCTACGACAAATTCCACGACTGGAGTCAACACTGGTTTCGCTGTCGTTGAAAGCAATCAAACAACAATGCAATACAATTTGACTGCGTGGACTTCGACCTGCATTAACTCAGACCAGATGCGTATTGCAGACATGAACAACGATTCTCACGACGACGTCGTTACCTTTTCTGCTGGCAGCTCTATGATGTGTATCCACTACTACAACACAACAACAATGGCCTATGACCCTTCCTTTAGTGTCAACATTACAAGCAGCCCTATCGATGTCCAAATCGCTGATATGAATGGAGACGGGTTTCCAGATTTCATCACTATTCACGGATATTCCGGCGAAGGCCTCGTTTCATTGACACTGTTCAATGGTTCGAGTGATGTGGTCCGTCAGGACGATGACATCCCCATTTTCCGCTGGAACTTCGGCCAAGGCCGAACAAGCATGCGAAGCCTGAGAGTAGACGACTTCTTCGACCGAAACGAGACCGTAATCATCGTTTCAGATGCTTGGAACGATGCTACTGAAGTTACTTATGACGCGCAAACACGTCAACTGAACGCCAATATCGTCAAATTCCGTAACCTCACTGAAGGTTCGATTGCAGGCGATTTTGATGGGGACGGAGATATTGATTTCTTGACTCCGAAGGAAACTGAATCTGTCCTCGTCATTAACAATCAGACAGCGTGGGAGCAGGTCACCCTTCTCGATGTTCTGGACACGACCAATGCCACAGTTTTCGATCACAATAACGATGGCTCAATCTCTCTTCTCACGCCAAACCCACAGTTTGGAGATGGGAATTCAGCAACAATTGAGGGGAACATCGGCATACGTTCAATCACTGCAACTGGCCTCGGAACGCCAAGTCTTTCGCCTTTGACACCATATTCGGTTCCAAGAGATGTCCAAGTGGCTGATATCAATCAAGATGGATTAATTGATCAATTTGTACTTGCTGGAGAAACACTTCAAGGTGTCTTTATTGGAGCATGGCACAATGTTTCGTTGGATACTGATGTTGATGGAGATGATGATTTGTGGGCAGAGGGGTATTCAAGTACAACAATTCCTCACATTGGTGTCTTGACAATCATAGATGGTAACGATGTCATTCGAGACACTGTATCTCCATACATTCCAGCCTACCCTGGAATATCGGATGGTTATGGAATTGAAATGGTAACCAATCTAATGTCAATTTCGAGCAACTCGAAGGGGATTGCAAATTTCACTGATCTTGACATTGCTTACGATATCGAATTTTCTGTCAAAACAAGTACAGGAACAATTGGTTCATTGAGCAACTCACTCAATCAACAGATGCTTCCGGGTTCGGGCTCGTTCACAGTCACTCTACCAGTTGAGACCACAAAAGCAGGACAGTTTGATGCGATTTATTTGAGCATGAACTATACGCTTGGTGCTCCAAATCTCGCACTTCCACCAACACCTCTCTTGTCGGTTCAGTCTCTTACTGAAACGGGTGTGACCATTGAATGGCAAGCGCTTTCTGAATTCGGCTCCGACCTTCAAGAATTCCAAGTTTTCCGAATGTCATCGACCACTTCATACGATTATACATCTCCGTATGAAATCGTGATTGGACAGAACTCCTTTACCGATTCAAACGTTGACATCGGTTCGACGTATGGCTACATTGTCCGCTCCATTCATTCTTACGGAATTGTGAGTAATCTTTCACAAGCACTGGAAGTAACTATTCCAAACCCATCCGCCCCTTCAGCAGTCACAAATGTCCAATTGGTTGACCTTGATACTGAAACAGCATCGGCTCCATTGAAGGTAATGTGGGATGCAAGCACTGATCCCGGTGTTGTAGAATACATGATTTATGTCGCTACATCCGATTTGAACGCAAGCGGCTTGAACAACGCATTAACTTCAAGCAAGGCCTATTCAATTGGTGGCGTGACCTATCAAGCCGCAGCGACCGTATCATCCTCGACGACAGAAGCTGAGATTTCACTCACAAGCGAATATGCTGATGTTTCCGGAACAACATCATCGGAATCAATTCAGGATGGGCAGCAGTATTGGGTTGCAGTTGCAGCGATTGACACTTACGATAATGCCACCCTTCCGCTTCCATTCGCTGGACCAACGACCGTATTCAACAACACCTACATCGATAGTCAACTGGAACTCACAGTAACCTCTGGTCCGACTTCAGCAAGTGAGAATGTGCTAGAATCCAACAGCCAGATGTTGGTTAGCGTCTATGCGCATTATCTCGACGACAGTCAACAGAATGTTGCTATCGAAAACGCTCAACTTGAAATGACGATGACATACGGTACGGACACGCTCGTTCTCAATGGTCAAAGTGACAGCAATGGGCAATGGGTTGTGATCGATGTTGATTCTCTTCACGATGCCACCATCCCACAAACCCTTCTTGATTACTCAGCCAATCCTGATGGAGTCGTGAGCATTGATGTGTCGATGCAAGCGATTGAGATCGTTGATACACAGCCGTACTCATCAGCGACTACATCAGATTCAATGGGCACTGCAATCTCTGTAGAACTTGAAGGACCAGCATCACCAGTTGATATGGATGCGAACGATGCGATCGATATTAACATCACATTGAGTGCTGTCGACTCTGCCAACCCAGCTCATCAAGCCTCATTAGAAGGAACAACCATCTTATGGGAAGCATTCAATGATTCTTCCCAAAATGCTTCAATGAGTGGCTCTGAAACGATTTCAACCGGTAAGATTCGAATTGCTTCATCCTTCGAGAACATGTCCAGAATTGAGTTCACTGTCGATCCAGGTTCCAGAATCATCTTCGGAACGACCACATTCACCGTGTCTCTCAATGAGTACACCGTTCCTACACAGAACAACGAAACAAATGAAACGGAAACAGAATGGGTTCCAACATCCATTCAATCCGTTACCATTGCATGTGAGAGTGCCACAATTCTAACGAATCAACAAGCAGCCGACGACCCAATCGATTGTCTTGTTCAAAACCCTAATCCGTTTTCCGTAGATGTTGATATTTCGGTCACAGAAAATCCATCTCTGTTCAAGACGTCTGGTACAATAAGCATCGCAGCAAATGAATCTGCGACCGTTTCCTTTGTTCCGAAGTATGAGGACCCATTGTGGGCTCGACAAGACGATGCAGGCGTTGAAAATCAATTTTCTATTCAACTTCGTACAAGTTCCCCTGATTACGAACTTCCAGGCGAACCAATCGTGGAAAACGATGTCGTGACCTGGACCGCGGACCTCTTCGTTGAGGTTGTAACAACTCCTGATGGTGAGGAGAAGAGCTCATCCAATGTCGTCCTCTTCGGAGGAATTGGGGCGGCCATTTTTGCTCTTGCTGCAGTTGGTTTCATCCTTTACCGCAAAGCTTCAGCCGACTTTGAGGATGAGTCCTTCTACGAAGAAGAAGACGCTTTCCTCGAAGATGATGACGAACCTGTTGAGATTCCACAAGGAAAGCCGCTCGATGAGTTTGAAGATAAGACGATTTCTGCAGAACCCGAAATCATTGAACGGCCCGGCGATTCACTGATCTCAGAAGTGACAGAATCGAACGAGGACATTCCAGAAGATGAACCAGAGTCTGAAGAAGAAGTCGAAGAAACAGAAGAAGATGATGGAATCTCTGTTGATGAATTTGGAACAGAATGGTACGAGGATGAGGTCGGACAATGGTGGTACCGAGAAGAAGGCGCCGAAGATTGGTCCGAATACAACGAGTAAGTGCCGAGATATTTTTCTAACACGAGCCGACCCCCAAAATGAGGCGTGAGTATGAAACAACAGTTTGGAACGTACGACCTAGTTCTTCGTTCGGGTGTTGACCCGACGACAGGCGGCGTTGCGATTTGTGGCTTTACGACTGCCGGGATGGTTGGCGTTATCGCTGCATCTCACATCATCGAATCACTCAACCTGACGCAGTTAGGGACGGTAATGGATGAGAACTTTCCTGCCGTTGCTCTGATTCAAAACGAAGTTCCACGTCACCCTGTTCGAGTGTATCAGGGCGACGGAATTGGTGTGTTCACCGCAGAGATCCAATTTGACAAAGAACAGGACATTGCTTTCGGATCGACCGTCCTCGAATGGTTCCGAGTAGGCGGCTTTGATCAACTCATTATCATCGATGGAATTCTCAAACCAGAGAAACAAATCCATGGAGAAGGGTTGTTCGCAGTTGGAGCAAATGCAGCAGCTCGCACACGTCTGAAGTCCTTGGAATTACAAACAATCCAACGAGGCGTTGTATCGGGGATTACAGGATTCCTCCTTAGCGAAGGTGACCGATTGAATCTCGACATTACCGCACTTCTCTCTGAAGCAAGCCCAATGTATCCCGATGTTCGTGCTGCAGCGGTTGCTATCGAAGCAATCACAGAGATGACTGGAAAGGAAATCCCGCTCTCAAAAATGCTCGAGAATGCCCGGAGCATCGAACAATCCGTTCAAGAAATCATTGAAAGTTCTACACCGTTGTTGCCTTCACCAGATGAAGAAATTAACGACCCATCATTCGGTTGATTGAAACGAACGTACAATTTCGATAACCGATTCAAACGGTGCCTTTGTAGCAATGAACGGACGCAAGTCAGGCACTCGAGCAGTCAAGTGACCTTCACCATTGAGGGCGTCAATAAGTCGTTCCATGGTTGGTAACGAGCCTACATTTGCCAAGCGAGGGAGTTGGTCAAAAGCAAGCAGCAAATGATCACCTGATAGCAATGGGGCTGCAAGCGCAATGTGGCGTACGGAGCGGCGAATTTCTCGCTCAGCATAGAGTTGGTCTGCTTCGGTCCATTCAACTCCGTGTGCACCACCTCGCTCGATGTCGGATGGTTTTGCAAGGCATGTCTTCACAGCATTCTCTTCTGTCAATCGAGAACATATCTCTTCATTCCATAACGGACCAATCCACATTGGTCCACTTGCGTGTTCCAGTTCTTCCGAAGTTGGATGGTTCGTGAATTTGTAGGGTTCGCCTTCGGTTCGAACTCTCCATCCCATAAGTTCACGATTTCGATCGGCGCCTTGTTTGCTCTTTCGAACGCGTACGGAAACACGGACATGATGCCCATCGAATAAAGCCAGGATGGGCTCAATGGCCCGATCGAGTTGGGCTGCTCTGGTTGCAATCGTTCCGAGTAATACACGCACAGCATCATCATGAGCATAGAAATCAACAATGCCTTTGTGACCGTATCGACGCATTCCTGATGTTGCTGAGGAGCCCGTTAGTGCCGCAGTATCGGTAGCTGTCACTTCGAGGACCCCGACTCTACCGAGAGCTTGCAGAGCACCATCAATGAATGTAATCGGAGAACCAAATGGGTCCACATCAATCCATTGGAAGGAGCCTTGCACCATGGCCATTCGCGCATCATTATATTGGAACTTAATGCCGTTCTTTTCGATGAATTTCGGTTGGATTTGCTCATCATCGATAGGGGAAGTAATCTCAACACCCACGTCGGAATCTATGGATGTTAAGGCCCAATCCAACGCATTCTTGTCCAAATCGTTCGCTGTAATGTGGAGTCGATGCTGATGTTGCGGGTTGATCTCATTCCGCCATCGTCGAACACGAATTCCTGTTGCACATAGAGCATCCAGAGCGCGGATAGGACGATCTCCATTGATCCATCCGTGCTCCAGAGCGTCTTGTAGAAGCAAGACAGAACGCGTGCGTGCAGGGGCCATTGCAGGATTCATGAATCCAGTTCCTGATTTTGCAGCAGGACCTCTCGGCATGTGAGAGGGTCGAGGTTGGCCATCCTTCAGGTGAACAAATGTGCGCCCTTCGCACCACAAGTGGCCAGGCCATCCGTCCGGATGTTCTCGACCCGTGAAGGATTCGCCCATGGCAAGACGAGATGATACCTCTTCTTGACCACACCGCTTCAATAGTGTTCAAAGAAAATCTCTGGATTGGAATGTGTGACCTTGTGGCCGTTGGAATGAACGTGTCCGATGATGGCAGCCTTAGGTTCGTATTGCTGAAGGAATGAAAGAATGGATTCAGCATGTTCACTCGCAACAGCAAGAACCATGCCAAGGCCCATGTTGAACGTTCGATGCATTTCCAAGTCGGTTACGTTTCCTTGACGTTGGAGCCAAGTGAATTCCGGAGGTATTGGCATTGGCGTATCGATATGCCATCCGAGATCTTCATGCAAACGAAGCAAATTGGACAAACCTCCCCCTGTGATGTGCGCAATTCCATGAACTGCATGCACTGAGTTCTGAGAAGATTTGAGATGATTGAGTAATCCAATAACAGGGGAACAGTAAATTTTGGTTGGAATTAAGAGAACATCTGCAAGGGTTGGGTTTTCTGGAATCTCTCTGCCGGTAAACTCTGTATCGAATGGACATGCATCCGTGTACGAGAGGCCAATGTGATTGATGATGTTTCGAACAAGAGAAAATCCATTTGAGTGAATACCAGACGACGGTAATCCAATCAAGAGATCTCCAGATTCCAAGCGTTCACCAGTGATTGCAGAATCTTTGTCAAGGAACCCGAGTGCTGTACCGGAGAGGTCGAGTTCGGTCACAATTCCAGGGAGTGATGCTGTTTCACCACCGGCGAGCGTTACGTTCGCCAATTGACAAGCTTTTGCGAGAGATGCGCCAACTGCAGAATGGACTTCGGGGTCAGGCTTAGGGACGGCAATGTAGTCAACGAACGCAATTGGTTCAGCACCAACACACAACAGGTCGTTCACGTTCATTGCCATGCAATCAATACCTACGCTGTCCCAATTTTTGACGGCAGTAGCAATCTGGAGTTTACTTCCAACACCATCGGTCGCCATGGCGAGAAGATGATTTCCAAATTCAATCAATCCACCAAAACCACCCGGTAAGTCAACAGGAGCTCCTGGCGTTCCTGCTTTTCGGGATGAACGCTGAAGCGAACCGATGAGAGAGGCAACCGCAGCGCCTTCAAGATCGATGTCGACACCGCTTGAGGCGTAATCCATAGGGTCGCTCATATTTTTTCCAAAGCAAGACCATTCATGAATCAATCGTATCGCCAATCAACAACTGAGCAGCGCTGATAATCTCCGTGTGGGAGTTTGCAAGTCGATGGCCATCATCCACTTGGTGAAAGGCAACGACGTCTTTTCCTGACCGTTCAGCATATTCAATACTGCATGAAATTGGAACAATGTCATCATCAATCCCATGGATGATGGCGGTCTTCATCCCCTTCGGAGCAGTCAGAACGATTTCATCGTTGATTGGGGGCTCGTTGAGGTGAAGTGCCGGAGCGCAGAGTAGAAGCCCCCGAAAAGCATCGGGCATTCGCATCGCAACAATAGATGCAGCCAATCCACCGTAACTCGACCCAGCAAGAACAGGGGACTTTTCTCTGTGTTCTTCGCAGACATCTTGTAGAACGCTGACTCGCTCCTCGAGAGGCATGCCTTGGAAATCAGGTGCAACAACTTCGAATCCGGCTTCGCGTAGCGACCGAATCTTGCTCCCATTCGGGGTACCTTCCATGCCGTGTGCGAAAATAATCATGATAATCCCTCTAATCAACCCGATATGAACTTATGGAGTCTGGCCTTTTTCCACTTCCTACGAAAAGCGAGACAAATGAAGGTGTGAACACCCTCCATTCTCCAGTGGAAATGAAGGGGCGCAGAGATTGCAATGGAACCATTAAGAACGGTGGCCATCCATATCCGACTCCTTGGTGTGGTGCGAGTATGATTCAAGACTTTGATTTGACAGCGCGATGGTCTACACTCCTCCATGCTCATTTTACAGAAGATGTGCACAATATTGCCCAACTGTGGCCAGATGTTCAGAGTCTTGAAGTTTCATATCGGACCATCGAGGGATTTGACCCAACGTTTGCACAGAGCATCCTCGAGCAACCCGATCTCCATAACGAGGCATCCAACCGAGCGCTCCGAGAATTGCTTGCTGATGTGGGGTATGGGACGATTAACCCATGGGTGCGAATTGTCCATCTTCCAAGCGATCAAGTGAGAACCGTTTCTCAACTTCGCTCGGATGATATCGGCCTGATGATTTCCATTGATGCAGTGGTCACGAAGATTTCCGGGGTTCGACCAAGAATGTACACTGCTAGTTTCAAATGTGTGGCCTGCGAGCACCTTATCACCATTCAACAACCGAACGAACAGGAACTGATCAACCCCATGGAATGCTCTCAAATCGATGGAGGATGCGGGCTGACCAATCGCCAAACACGATTCCAACTGCTCCAAGAACGTTCAACGTTAACGAATTCTCAATTTATTGAATTGCAAGAACTCCCTGAACAGGTCCGAGGAGGAGTTCAACCAGAACGCATCTCCTGTATCGCAGAACACGATCTTACTGGAAAAGTCAACCCTGGTGACCGTGTTAAAGCAAATGGCGTATTGTTCATTCGCTCACAGCGTAAGTTTGGAAAAGATACTCCAGTGTTTGACATTTTCATGCGCGTTCAATCCCTCGAACGACAGAATCTCGCTCTCGAGGAAATTGTTGTGAGCGATGAAGAGGAAGCAGAAATTCGGGCATTTGCCTCTGATCAAGATGTCTACAAGCGAATTTCTGAATCGATTGCTCCATCGATTTTCGGGATGGAGAAGATCAAGGAAACACTGATGTTGCAACTGTTTGGAGGCGTTGCTCGACTCAATCAAGACGGTACGAGGAACCGTGGTGACATCCACATTCTTCTCATGGGTGACCCTGGTGTTGCAAAGTCGCAACTTCTGGCATACATGGGAAATATATCTCCTCGAGGCCGATTCACATCAGGAATGTCCGCCTCTGCAGCTGGTCTCACAGCAGCAGCAGTTCAGGACGCTAGTGCTGACGGAAGATGGACACTTGAAGCAGGAGCCCTGGTTCTTGCTGATCAAGGACTTGCTGCGATTGATGAATTCGATAAGATGAACCCAGCCGACCGATCAAGCATGCACGAAGCAATGGAACAACAGACCATTTCCATCTCCAAAGCGGGAATCAATGCAAGCCTACGCACACGCTGTGCAGTCTTGGCAGCTGCGAACCCAAAGGCAGGACGATTTCAACCTGTTTCCGAAGTGCCATTCACTGGACAAATCAATCTCGCTCCACCTCTCATTTCACGTTTTGACGTCATCTGGTTGTTGACAGACCAGCCATCGGAAGACAAAGACGCTAAGATTGCTGGCCACATCGTCGAGAATCGACTGTCTGGAACAAGTGAACTTCTCGTTAACGAAGGGTCAAGACCCGATCCGCGAAAACTCAGCTCCGTCATGACCAAACCAAGCCATACCGATGGGCACCTCCACAGAGAATTCATCCGAAAGTACGTGGCATATGCAAAGCGAACTGTTCACCCGAACTTGGATGAAGATGCGAAAAAGCACATCATCGACTACTACGTTTCCACTCGAAAACAATCGGGTGAATTCCAGGATTCGGTTGCAATTACAGCCCGTGCCCTCGAAGCACTCGCTCGACTTGCTGAAGCGAGTGCACGAATTCGTCTCTCTGAAACAGCAAGCATTCAGGATGCTGAGCGGGCCGTACGATTAACCAAGACATGGCGGTATGATCTTATGGGCGAGAATTTCGATGAAACGGCTATCGCCTCCAATCAGAAAGGAAAGGCCCGTCATGCCGAGCGTAGCATTCTCGATATTGTCGAGCGTTTGTCCGCAAACGGCGAAGGCTTTGCCCAACTCGTCGATGTACTCAATGAAGCTGAACGTCTTGACATCTCCAGAGAAAAGGCTGAGGAAGTCATTGACAAACTCAATCAAAACGGTCGACTTATGCGACCAACTGGTTACGATACATTGCAAATTGTTTAGATGCGAAGCAATCATCTCTTGAAGTGGTGACGCTTGGCAAGTGTATGGCAGATGTCGGTCGTCAGGAACCTGAGGGTGATGTGACCGATGCATCGACCTTCGATACAGAGCAATTAGGGTTCATGTGTGGTATTGAAGTCCACCAGCAACTTGCTACCGGAAAGCTCCATTCACGCCAACCTTCAATGCTCTTTGATGTAACCATTGATACCGTTCCAGACGATTGGCCTCGTTACGCTCGTAAACTGCGATTGGCTAGTGGCGAGGGCGGTAAAGTCGATGTGGCAGCGCGCTTTGAAAAGCGAAGAAACCGTTCTTTCGTATACATTCAATCACCAAATTCTGGTTTGATTGAATTGGATGAAAGTCCTCCGCTCACACATGATTCTGATGCCCTCGATGTAGCGCTAACCGTCTCAGCAATGCTTGGAGCAAAGCCTGTAGGTGCTGTCCAAACAATGAGAAAAACCGTTGTCGATGGTTCCAATACAAGCGGTTTCCAACGTACTTCTCTTATCTCAACAGATGGCACATTGAAGACTGAAACGGGGGATGTAGGAATCGATGTTCTATGCCTTGAAGAAGACAGTGCTCGTAAACTGGAGAGTATATCTACCGATCACGGTGAACAGGTCATCTACAATCTTGACCGTCTTGGAGTACCGTTGATCGAGATTGCAACATCTCCTGATATCCAATCGCCCGAGCATGCAAAAGAGACGGCTATGGCTTTAGGACGAACGTTGCGAGACACCCGACGCGTTCGACGTGGACTTGGTTCCATTCGGCAAGATTTGAATGTCAGTGTTGCATGTGGAGACCGAGTTGAAATCAAGGGTTGTCAAGATCTTGGATGGATCCCTCGAATCGTTCGGCTAGAAATGGTTCGTCAAGTCCACATGTATCGTCTTGCGAACGAATTGCGTTCGTCACTCGGTTTGCCGTCACTCCCCCCAGATCGTGATCTTGATGACGTTCAAACTGAATCTGAAGTCGCTGAATCCGTTGCCAAACACATCCCTCTCGAATTCATGGATGTTACCTCATCCTTCTCGTCCTGTGAGAGTCGTATGGTTGTAGAAGGGCTTTCTGAAGGGTATTCAATGCTTGCACTCTCACTCAAGGGATTTGATGGGAAAATAGGTTCCAAGACTTTGGATGTCGATGGCTCTCAACTCCCTCGACTCGGACGAGAGTTAGCAGGAGCTGCAAAACTTGCCGGTGTGCGAGGGGTCTTCCATTCTGACGAACTTCCCGCTTACGGCATTGAACAAGAGCATGTTGAACTTGTTTGTTCTGAATTACAACTTGATGAAGCGGATGCGTTCGTACTCTGCCTTGCCCCAATCTGGCAAGCACGGCTTGCACTTGAATCGGTTGGGCGTAGGGCACGATTGGCATTCCATCGAATTCCCCAAGAGGTTCGAAATGTCGTTGTCAAGAAAGGAGCTCCTGATGACGGAACAACCTCTCCCATGCGCCCACTACCGGGTGGTGCACGAATGTATCCTGAAACGGATGTACCAACCATTCCAATCCAACCAAGTCATTGGCAACGTATCGCTGAGAATCTCCCAATGCGACAAGATGAGCGAATGCAACGCTTAGCCGGGACTGAACTTTCTGAAGATCAATGCAAACAACTTCTGTCACGAGAATTGGACGATTCATTCTTCGATTATCATGACTCAAAAAGCAAGGCTTGGGGAATGCTTCTCCTCGAACATGAATCTGTCCAACCAATCGTTTTGTCTCAAATTTTATCGGTTCGTGAACAAGGAAGACTCACCCGTGAAGGAATTGAGCAGGTTGTGGAACATTTCGCTCACGCCAATCATATCACGGCTGGAGAGATTGAAACCTTTGCTCATGAAAACAATCTTGTTCCAGCCGATGTTGGTGACCTTGAATCAATTGTAGAAGGTATCGTTTTGGAACGTATTGATTTCGTCAAAGAGCGAGGAATGGGTGCAATGGGCCCACTCATGGGTGTTGTCATGGGCGCTTGTCCTGGAGTCGATGGCAAGGAAGTCAGTTCAGTACTCCGGACAATGATCCAGAGGCATTCATGATGAGGATTGCATCGGTTCTTGTGCTTACACTGTTCATTGTACCTCTCGCCCAAGCCTCCTCAGATTCCTCATGGACGCATGAATTTGAATCTGGATATATTTCAACGCAGCCTCTTATTCAAGAGGATTCCGTATTCGTTCGGATTTCGGGATTCTGGACGGGTGAAGAACGACCAATTGTTGCAGCATTTGAACTCGAAACTGGAAACGAGATGTGGAGATACACGTCACAAACATCGCTTCAGCACGACATGGCACCTCTTCTCTTCGTAGAGGAGGGGGCTGGGGCCTGTGGCACTTGGAACGATCTTCTTTTGGTTGGTTGGGCTGATGGAATCATCACTGCCCATTCACCAACAAACGGCTCAATTGTCTGGCAAAATCAAACCGAAGTAGAACTCATTGGCATCACGGGTAAGATGGCATTGGATGAAGACCGAGTAGTTGTTCCAACGCGCACAGGGCTGTCGAGTTTCTGTCTTGCAGACGGTGTTGAATTGCTGGATGTTGACACTGGAAACATCGGTTGGAGAAATGGAGTTACGGTCATGGAGGGGGGGTACGTCTTCGGAGACGAATCCGGTTACCTCCACGAAGTGGATAGGAATGGAATTCTTTCAAGCACATTTCTTGGTGAAGGAAAAATACGCCATGCACCATTGGACACACGGCACGGCCTTCTTGTCCATCTTCAAACATTGCAAGGTTCGACAATCTACCTCAATGGCTCAATCATAGCCAATGCAGGTACATCTCCTGCTATCCCTCTTCTCCACGAAGATCGCATCTATGCTGCTACCAATGATGAGTGGATTTCCATTCAATGCGATGAACAATCATGCGCTGTTGACTCTATGGAATCGTTCCGTTCCAACGGCGAATTGGCGTTACGTCTCGTTGAAAATGAAATCGAAGTATGGGCTCCATCCAACACTCCAGATGGCGGCTGGGGTGTTTTCAATCAATCTTCATTCATCCGTATGGAAACGACCGTGTTCGACACATATGGAACCTCTGCACCGGGATTTGGACAAGGGGCAATCGCATTGGGTAATGACGCTGGTATTCTCTCGGTAAGTTACTCAGCCACGAAGGATTCGTCACCAAACACATCCGAACTTGACGTTCTTGGAACAGTTCATTATCTGGTTATCATCATGCTTTTTGCTCTCTCGTGCTGTTTCTTTGCCTTGCAAAATTGGCAACAATTGGCGAAGTTTGGATCCGCTTTCCTTCTCGTTGTAGCTATCGCAGTAGTGCCGGAATTGTCCATTAAACTCTCCGAGCAAACCGCATCGGATCAGAACGTGGAATGGGATGCAACATGGCCAGATGAATGGAAAGGAACACAAGTAATCCTCTTCGAAATTAATGGTAAGGAGCATGTAATTGGTGGATTAGAGCCGCAAGATACGGTCTATGATTTGACGTTGTTAGCGTGCGACTCACTGGAGATTACAACAGAAATTGAACAACAGTATCTCGGCGCATATTTGGTTTCGTTCAACGGGAGCGTTGGTGACGGTTGGGAATTTACAATCGATGGGACGTGGGCATCAGTTGGAATGTCTGATGCGCAACTTAATCCTGATTCAATCGTAGAATGGCGACCCGTTTGAGCGGTAACACTCAAGGCTCACCGCTAAGTCGGGAGAACATGTTGAGCGCAATAGGCACCCACGGGCCTACCGTCTCACCGCTTGCGATGGGGCTATTGAATGCCTCACTTTTCGCAGTCGCCGTTTGGTTGTTGGTTAAACCACAGCAAAAGACCGAAACATGGCTTTGGCCATTGTTCCTGTTCGTCGGCTTGGCTTCGGTTTCACGCATTGCAATGAGTTTCATTCCAAACGTAATGCCCGTCACCATCATGGCCGTTATGATCGGGTCCAAGTTTGGTGCGCAGCGCGGCTTTTCCTTTGCGATACTCGTTACGCTTGCTAGCAATGCAGTGCTTGGACATGGATGGTGGAGTTTCTTCCAGATGATTGGATGGGGCTCAGTTGCTGCCGCAGCATCGATTGTGAAGGTTCATGATGTGGAAGGGAAACTATCGATGAGTCGACTTGCATTCGCATCTTTGTGGAGCGTTCCAATCTTCAGTATCATCGTCTCGGTTTCAATTCTTGATTCAAGCATGTCAATGATTGAATTCGGCCTCTACGTTGCGAATGGATTGCTGTACGACGTTCTTCACTTCCTCGGCAATGTCTTCTTTGCCATGTGGTTTGGGCAATGGTTTGAGCGTCTGCTCATGATGAATCAACCGCAAAACCAGCTCGTCCAACAGGAGAATGAGCATGTCAGCACTTTCTGATCCACCGACTATGGCGTTTCTTTGTCGGGTTGACCTCCAACTTTCATCTGGAAAGCTTGCTGTACAATGCGCACATGCGGCTGTGAGTTCTCTTCAGCGGGCCAAGAAAACGCATTCGAGAATGGTTCAACGTTGGACTGAATCAGCATCACGTAAGATTTGTCTTGCAGTCGAGGATGAAGATGAATTGGAGTATTACCTTGAACGTGTTCAAGACGCGTCACTTCCATTTGCTCTCATCAAGGATGCCGGTTTAACAGAAGTTGCACCAGGAACTGTGACCGTACTCGGAGTTGGACCCGGCCCGCGACACACAATGGACTCGCTGTTTCGAAATCTGAAAGCATACGAATGAGGTCATCGGATGGGTTTTCGAAGTTTTCTCCATCGAATCACTGCGCCGAAATTCCAACGGTTTGTTCATCGGGATGAATCGCTGAAGATGGTTTTCATCATTAATCACGACCTGAAAATGGGGAAAGGAAAAATAGCAGCACAAGTCGGTCACGCGGCTGTTAAAGCTACTCTGAAATCGGGAGAACTCCAGCCAGAACTCCTCGATGCATGGCTCTCTACAGGGCAGAAAAAAATCTGTGTGAAGGCCGATGATGCAAGGCATATTGAGCAGATTGAACAACAAGCAAAGCAACTTCAGGTTCTTACATCAAAGATTTACGATGCTGGCCACACTCAAATTCCAGCAGGTTCGCTAACCGTTCTTGCACTGGGCCCTGAAGACGATAAGAAACTCGATACATTAACGGGAGAATTGAAACTTCTCTAAGTCGATTCTTTGAACATGGGAAACAAGGTGGACCAACCATGCGCGACATCAACTCCAATCGGATTGACTTACGGTCGGATACCGTAACCCAACCAACGATCGGAATGCGTGAGGCCATGGCACAAGCAGAAGTTGGAGACGATGTTCTCGGTGACGATCCTACTGTTCAGCAACTCGAATCGATGGTTGCTGAACTCTGTGGCAAGGAGGCTGGCCTCTTTGTTCCATCAGGAACCATGTCGAACGCTGTGGCATTGAAGACGCATACAGTACCAGGGGATGAGATTGTCACTGAGCGTTACAGCCACATCTACCTCTACGAAGGAGGCGGATATGCTGCTCTCTGTGGCTCAAGTATAGCTCTTCCAGAGGGAGTAAACGGCCTACTAACGCCAGATCTCGTCGAACAATCCATCCGGAAGCAAAGCGGTTCGCAATCCCATTACCCGGATGGGACTCTGGTTTGCGTTGAGAATACAGCAAATCGCGGCGGTGGAACCTGCTACGAACAGGACGTTCTTGATGCAATTGCCGAAGTCTCGAAATCAAAGAATTGTTCAACGCACATCGATGGAGCCCGTATCTTCAATGCTTCAGTTGCAACAAACACAGCCTTGCCTCGAATGACACGCGATTACGATTCCATTTCCATTTGTTTATCCAAGGGCTTGGGCGCTCCAGTCGGTTCCGTACTCGTTGGTTCGGAAGCGTTCATTGAACAAGCCCATCGTTGGCGGAAAATGTTTGGCGGTGGCATGCGCCAATCAGGAATTCTTGCTGCTGCAGGACTCTATGCACTCGAGAACAACATTCAACGAATGGAAGACGACCATCGTAGAGCGAGAACCATTGCTCAAGCAATTGATGAAATGGATCACGTTTCGGTGGACTTCGATGCCGTTCAAACCAATATGGTGTATTTCTCTGCAAGCAATTATTCTGCAAACGAAGTCTCACAAAAAATGGCTAAGGCAGGTATTGACATGTTCGATATTTCACCGACACATTGTCGAATCGTAACACACCTCCACATAACAGATGATGATGTCAAGAACGTTATCGAAGTGTTGTCGAATCTCGGTTGAAACTTTTTAACACCTCGACAGACAAAACCTGCATGATTGGGGAAGCCTGTGGCATCTGCCAAAACGAAAACATCGAAACAAACTGTTCAATCTGCATCCGCTGTGTTGAGTTAACAGAAGAAAGTAAATGGGCGCCGTCGTTACCTTTGGAGGTACATCAGCGAATGGCTGACGTCTTAGGTGGGCCTGTACGCTCACTTCGCAAACGATGGGGAAACCTTGAACGATTCATGTCTCATACTCCGGATGTTGATTGGGCCCGACTCGATGATCCCGAAATGGATCCGGTTCGAATGTCGCCTTTCCCTGAAGAAGAAGAAAAAATCTTCATTGAAAAACTTGAAAATCGAAGTGGTATTTCTGGTTATGAAAAAGAACGGTTGGAGGATGGCTTCCTCATGTCCGATGGAACTCTGCTATCCTTTATTGATGGAAGGATGTGGATTGATGGACGCTCACACGAAGCGAGAATTCCAACCGAGCAGTTTCTTCTTCTTCTCATGAATACCGAAGAACGCAAAGGATGGGATGTAATCAAACTTTTTCTAGCGATCAGCGGGTTGTACCAAACAATCGATCTGCGAGGGCGGCCACAACGATACATGCAACGTTTCCATCGGCTTTTTGGTCAAATAGAGCGAGACCTTCTTTCTTCCTTTGACGCCTTTGCACAAACATCATTCCTCTTGGATCAAAATGAACGAAGAAAGAAGATATCGAAGCTTCCAGATGAGCAAAGCTGGTCATATGAATTGATGAATCAACTTTCAGGGCGTCGTCCACGCCAAAGACTCAAGTTTGCGCGAAGGTTTATTCGAGAAGGGGAAAACAAATCCCTTTGCCCTTCAAAATGGCCTTGGGTTCAACGCTGGGTTGAAGTAAACAGTCAGGCCAATCACTCCAATGTTAGCTATCCATTCATGGTAAATGCAAAGGGTGTCCTTTGTTTTCGAACACTTGCTAAAAATGGAAATGTCCGACGAACTCCAATCCCGTTTCGTCCTGAATTATTGGCAGGTTTGATTTCGTGGGGATCGTCACCACATGCTTCGAAAGAAGGTGAATGGCTCATTGCTACACAAATGAATTGGACTGCGCCCTATGGGGATGCAGAGACTGCAGACGTTCCATTCCGCCGTTCAATGCAATTCCTTCGAGGTGTACTCGAACAATTTCCAAACGATACCTGGGTTCACAGAGACCGTTTACTCGTGCGAGGAATGCTTGGGCACTTCTACGAGGTCCGCATTAGCAGAGGAGCCCACAATGCACCCTTCAAAATCCATGGAGTAGGGAAAAAGCAAACACAGCGTCATTCGATTTGCATTCATACTGGAAAATACCATCGAGATATACCAATCGGAGACACGATTGCTATTGTTGTTCTCTCATTACTTTCGGATGTCACCACTGGAAAACGCGTGAACAGTCTCCAAATGCATCTGATGACACAACCACCGATCGGCCATCCACAAAAGGATACAGGCGTAGACCCACAGACCTTTTACCAGACAAATGGCAGTGGATTTCGGTTTCCTTTGCACCCGCTCCTTCTTCGCGATGAAGGGGAGGTCGAAGAAATCGATTTGCAATCCCTTGATTTGATGACGGACAAGTCAATTGTTGAGGACTGGAGGATGCGTCCTTTGCGAGATGCAAGCTACGATCGGCCTGGCCATCTCAACCCTGCATTCGATTTTGATTGGGATGATGAACAAATCCAAGAAGGGGACTTCTACCGCCGACGAGAAAACCCACCGTTCTTTCAGCAAATTCGAAACAACGTGATTGAGTACCGAGACAATATAATCGAGTATAGAAACCTCGTTGAGGGCCGGCAGGACGAGGGTGAAGAAAGACCTCGTCTTGGCGACGATCAGTTTCATCGTTGGTATCATACGATGCCCCTCGTATGGGAGGCTTTGTCCTTACAACCAATTGGACATCAAGTCGAACTAGGAGGAATTCGGGGCTTGTTTCGGATGCAGGGATGCAGGTTGAGACTTACAATCCGCTCCGCTCAGGAGGAAGACGCCTTGCGACGAATTCTCGAAATCCTTGGATACCGACATGCTCGCTATCGGCAACTCAATCAAGTCTACATCCGCAGAGACTTCCCTATTGCAGATCCGCGACAGGTGCTGCGAGAACTGATGGAACCGATGACAGAAGAATTTGGTTTCGCTAACATTGATGATTACGTCCTTCGCTTCATCGAAGTAGGACGCCCGCCTGATCGGATGCCTGAAGTCGATGCACGTTTGCATGCAAACATGGTAGACTTTTACTGATTCTTGCGCAACAATGCTACTGCAAGAATTGAAAGTACCGTCAATGACATTGGGATGAACGGCGTATCTTCAGTAATTGGTTCGGGTTGTTGTTCTTCTTCAATGACGACTGGTTCGATGTATTCTTCAAAAACGAGATGGACTTCTAGATCACTATCGTCGTAGGCATTTGCATAGCTGACATCCATCGTTCCAGTTGAGAAGCCAGTAGAGTCTACGACTCCTACGTCAATAATTTCTCGCAGGACGTGAGGATAATACTGCTGGTTGTTTGTGCCTTCGGGAAAGTAAGCCACTGTTTCTACCATCCAAATCGAGACGTTGTAAATCTTGTCGGTCGAATGATTGAAACTCCACGTAACGGTTCCAGAGTTTGTACCAGTAGGCACCCACATTAACGACATTAACCCCTCTCCTGCATCGTTAGGACGCTGTGCTAAATCAGTGTAATCAGCAACTAGAGAATCTCCAACAGGTTTGCTTCCTGTAATGGCATAGAGTCCGTTAAATCCTGCAATTGGTGGAGACCAAGGGGTGAAATCACCATATCGATCACGGAACCATTGGTCAACAGATTCACTTCCAAGGGGGTCCTCAGGGTCGTAGATGTTTCGATGGACGGCATAAATTTGCATGTTGACGCTTAGGGCAACTTCATCCATTGCCTCCTCCACATCCACACAATTCGAGCACCATGTAGCCGTGTAATCTTCGACAATTGCAGGTAGGTCATCGAAGGAACTGTTCACTGCAATGGATTCATTTGCCATTCCATGCAGTCCGCCGAGCAACAAACCTGAATCCAACTCTTCAACTTCAGCAGCATTGGATGAAGGAATCAGGCAGGACAATACGATCACGGACAAAGCCATAGCGAGAATACGAGACATGAATTCTCGCACAAGTAACCCCCTTATGAGGGAATCCTCTGTCTGATTCAATACTCTTTTTGCAGTACGCCATAGTCAACAATCTTGCCTGAGGCAACCTTTTTGAGAAGTGCTTTGAGCCGATTCTTGATGGTGTTACGACATTTGCCAATGGCTTGAGCAATGTTCTCAAGTCGACCTTGTTCCACACCAAAGGCTTCGCATGAAATTTGGAAAAGGATGGCACACAAAACCTTGGCTCCGATGTTCTCCTGCGAAAGCGGAGAGCCGCTCATAGTAGGCTCGCCTAGGCGAAACAGTCGTTGTTTGTAATCGTCCATGATTTGAGATTTCAAGGATTCATCGAGACCATCGAGAAGTTGCTTAAGACGAGCCGTTGTGTTCTGGATTTCGGTGTTTCGCAACTCAAACTGGACAGTTCGTCGGTCAGCCCGCTCTTCGATGAGTTTGGCTTTTTCACAGAGGTTGAGGTACTTCATCACAACTTTCGCAGCATCGACAACCTGCTTCAAGGTCAAGCCTGTTCCTTCGATCATCTGAGGCCAATCGATGTTGATTTTTCCAGTACGTTCTTGGTGAGCTCGTAGACAGGCAAGCGCAAGCAAACGTTCGTTGTTTTGCGTGCTACCTCCACGAGTCTTCTTTCGACATACCGAGTTCTTTGGAAGGATGATTTCATCCTCCGATGCAATCTCCTTGAGGGCCTTCGCCTTCTCACCTTCGAGTGGGACGGTTGCGAGTGCGATGACTTTCTTCGCTTTCATTGCGTTGTCCTTTCCTGCCAACTCCTTTGCAGCATCCATCGTGGCCTGAGCCATGGGGTGCATATCCTTGATGCCCTGATTGTTCAGGTTGCTTAGGATTTTCCACTTACCTTTTGCTTCACCTGGTCTACCGATGTATGAACCAAGTCCGTTTCCTTTGGACCCCGTCTTAATTTTCGATTCATCCTTTGTTGGCGTGTTAAAACTGTGCTCGCCCCACATTGTTCCTGCGTTATCGTTTTGTGTCGCCGACGCTTGATCGTCGATGACGAGGCCACAATCATTGCAAACCACTTCGCCTCGGGCAACATCCGCATTCAAGTCATAACTTCCACATTCTTCACACTTTTTCGTCAATTTACTTCCTCCATGTTCTCTTTTGTACCAACATGATTAAGACGAGAACCTCGATGGGTAAGTAGAAGGGAGGTCCTGTCCGACACGCTGGAGTATACACATGGCTTCGGTTCTATTTAAGACCTTGCATTCATGTTGTAAATACGGCAAAACAAGAATCTTTCTTGTTTAGAATTCTATTATCCGACATCTTGGCCAAAGGGATTCGAAATCAACCTCTTACCAGAAAAAATAACAAAATACACACACGTTTCCTTTTATACGGTCGTCTTCTATGCTGAGGAATGGGGGAGAATGTAGTGAACATCACGGTTGAAGCATGCTCTCCGGAATACATCGTTCCTTCATGGTTGATTGCTGATGTTGCAAACGGAAGGGATGATATTCTTGTCATCTATCCAAATGAAACAACACGATCAAACTCGATGAAATTAATTCTTCAAAAGACAGGAACAGTCGATTCAAGCAGACATACAACACTTCACCGACTTGTCAAAGCACTCGCAATTGACTTCAGACTCCCCGTCGTTGTCCCTGCATCCACGATTGGTCTTGTTCAAGTTCATGAGAAACTAGCCGCTGCAGCCTCAGAACATCGTTTCCCTCGCCTCCATCCGGACACAACTCGTCCGTGGACCCTCTCGAAATCTGAGCGATTGCTCAAACTCCATTCTTATGCGACGAGCCATCAGATTTTTTCCGAATGGAAAGACGATCCTGGAGCATACGAAGCAGAACGAATTCTTTCAACTTTCGAGAAAGATGGTCTTCTCCACGAACATCACGTCCAGTCTCGACTTTGCTTACATCTGTCGGATACTGAGATTCCAGTTCCTTTCACCCTTGGAGCAATTTCTGGAATACTGCTTCTCAATCATCCACCAGATTTTTCTGAGAATGAAAAGCGATTCCTGAAAGCACTATCACTGAGGGCCCCAATTCATCATTTGTGCGTTAGCGGTTCCTTCCGCCTGGGGTATCATGGCGCTTACATTGATGATGGAATTAAAGCCATTAATGAGGAAGAGAAACTACCCTCATGGGTCCCCCGACACCCCGTTCAGAGAGTTCAACCACAACCTGATGATTACGCGACAGAAGGCGTTCACATCCTGAGTTTTGATCAAGCGACACAAGTGATGGATGCAGCACTTTCGGCATTACAACTTTACCGAAATCATTCAGGGGGTTCCGTCTTACTCGTCGACGCAAACAAAAGCAGACACCGCGATTGGGTTCGTCGCCTGAACCAAATTGGCTTCACATCCAAAACTCAATCCGATGTTGTGGGGAGTACGTCGGCCGTACAAGCAATCCTCCGTTTCTTATCGATATCTCGAGGACAAGACGCTTGGTCAGCAACCAAGTTGTTTGACATCATCCAATCACAGACATTCCCACTTCTTGGCAATTTGTTTGCGGATCTTGAACACCCAACCAACAAAGATTGGCGGCCACATCCGCATTTGGATGTTATCGAAAACATCGGTCGAAGCTTCCACGTTCTCGGTGGGAAAGGAGCCTTACAACGATGGCTTGGATCCTTATCTGCTGCAACGCCATACTCCATGGAAGCCTATCGGCGTGAGAAAGAATCGCAAGAACTCGAGGAAACACAATGGTGGTTACAATGTCTGGCAGTCTCTTGGTCAGCCCTTTTGAGCGAACAGGAATGCAAATATCTTGATGCGGAATGTGTTGGTACATCATCGAAAGAGGTCCTTCCTTTACCACAGGTAAGCAAATTTCCAAGGGATGTTCTCACATCGATGTTGCAAGCATGTGACTGGGAGAGTTTGTTCGCTCGGACTCAGCGGTACGATGCTTCTGTAGGTGCTGTTCAAAATTGGATACAAGCCATTGATGCATTGCTTCAGTATGATTCAAGCGTTGATTTCGTAGAACTTTGCCGGATAGCATCGGAGCAAACGAAGATACCAAACCATCGTGTTGATCACTCAGATGTGCGCATTTGCACGCCGCTTGAAGCATATGGTGTTGAATCAGACATCACACTGTTTGTTGGTCTTGATGCAGAATCATGGTCAATGAAAGCAGAGCGGATTCCTTGGGTTGATGATGCCGTTCGGGTAGAATTAGGTCTAACGGATGGAGATTTACCAATCCGACGTGCACGTCATTTGTTCAAGTCATTACTTAATGCCAGCCAACAAGCGATTCTTTTTGACACGGAACACGACGAATCCGTAGGAAATTCTACGCCAGTTGCTGAATATCTTTCAATGGTAGAATTGAATGGTTATCTCTCAACGTTGAGGCAAGCTCCAGATTTCATAAAACCATTAATTTCTGATGGTGCAGGGTGGTCGATGATGACAAGAGATGATGGAAATGTCGTTACCTATCGAAGTTCAGCACTTTCTATCAATGGTCGCGAGGTGCTCCTCGAACGTGCGGAAAATTCGCTTCGAGACCAACAACAACAAGCAGGCCTTGAACTCAGATCCATTCGCCATCCAACCACCCTCGTCCAATCCTCCAATTCAATTGCAGCTCGACATGAACGGGAAATCAATCTTGATCGATTCCGCCGTCAACCGAAGTTCAAACCCTTGGAAAATGGGAGCACCATGAACTGGGCGACAAGAAACAATCTGTTGACGACGACGAACCTCATCATTCAGCCCACCGTATCTCAAGCGAGTGTTGCCGGAGGCAGAACGGCGACTTCTTATCCTCATCTTGGTTACAAAAAGAATGGAATCTCAAGAGGGCCTTCTATCGATCCAAGACCGCTTCCACCACCACAATTTGATTCTCAGAGTTTGACCGCTATTCTATCAACCAAAACAAGGGATGAAGAACCGAGAATCTGGTCAACAAGTCGATTGAATCCTTGGTTCATATGTCCTCGACAAGCCTGGACCGAACAGGTTTTGCAGGCAACAGAATCTTCACCAGAACCTTCTGAAGACATCGCACCGCTGACAAAAGGAACACTGGTACATTCCATTGAAGAGCATCTCTTGACAATGCTCGGGATTGAGGTTGGCGGCCGGCCACTCCCAATAGGCACGCCAATGCATCTCGGAGTCTTGCTTTCAGAACAAGAGATGTGGGAAAGTGTACTTGGTCGCTTATCAGAACTCGCCCCTTGGTTAGCGAGAACCAACGCAGTTTCTGTTCACCGTTGCAATGACCTTATTGGATGCACGCCAGAAAATTGGAATGCGTGGATTGAAGGTGGTCAAGAATTACCAATCAACGGACGATTAGGGCGCCTCCTCCTCGCCGATCTTCGCCTCACATCTGCTGCTCCAATTGCGAGTGAATGGGCGCTTGAGCATGGAAGCGAGCAATACGTCGAGATTCAAGGATTCAACGATTCGATGGACATCGCTTCAATCAATGTCCGTGGGAGAATTGACCGTGTTGACCATATTGTCTTCTCTGCTGAAGATATTGAGCAATTACATGAGAATGGCCTTTATGCAGAGGACGCTGAAGAATTACCTCTCTTCTTTACCGGCAAGGAGGCACCTGCAAAACGCTTCATCATTATCCGAGATATCAAAACCATTGAGGGGCCAAAACCTGGACAATCGGGCGTACGTCACACTGCAGGGTTGTTCAAAGAAATCCAACTTGCCATGTATGCTCGAGCATGGGAAATTGCACATCCAGGGGACCGCGTCATTGGGGTTGGGATTTCAGAAGTTGGTGATGACACCGAGCATTTTGTTGAACTAGATCCGAGTTTCCATTCACTCACCGCCCACCTTAATTTCGGAACGCCAACCACATATTCGACAAACCACTTTCGCATTCCAAATGAAGATGCAAGTCCCCAAAGCAACAGTTTCCGCGCATGGATGAGTTCCCGGATCACATCTGCATTGCGAGCGCGTGACGCAAGCCAACTTGGTTGGAATCATCCGACGCCGGGCACACACTGCTCCTATTGTTCACTTGCAAATGCCTGTCCATCGGCATCGATCGGAGGTGAGTTGAAGTGATTTCTTTCAACAGAAGCCAGCGTTTGGGCCTGAACTTGGATCAGCACATTGCTTTGGATGCTGGAGCAGGCACAGGAAAAACGACCGTCATGGCAGAACGATACGTTCAGCATCTCTTATCTGGTGAACAACGAGCAACGCATGTGTTGCCACCTCCAATACGACAAGAACCGTTCGGCTCAGGAAAAATTTTGGCGGCAAAGCGTGATCGAACACCGTTAAACGAATGGAAAGGCCTCTTGCCTCAAGAGATTGTTGCAATAACGTTCACTCGAAAAGCTGCATCCGAACTCCGTTCTCGCATCCGCCAACGAATTCAATCCCTGCGTGCAAACCCGGTCAATGAAGAGGATAGAATGGGCGTTCACGACCCTCGGCTTCGCCACCAAGGCGATGTCTCAATGCTGATGTCATTGCTCGAGGCAGCACCAATTTCAACGATTGATGCTTTCCTGTCTGAAATATTGGCGCCTCACATTGACCTGGTCGCTCTTCATTTGAGTAGAGAACAATTGCCTGAAGAGAAAGCACCTCTCCTACGTACACAAGCCCTCAATTCAGCTTGGAGAATTCGGAATGCTCGTGATGCTATCGAGGCAGGAATGCTCCAATCTGCAGATGAGTTTATCGCCGCTCGAAACCGACTAGCAATCCGACTCGGCGGGCAGCAGAGTGCTCAAACTGTGTTGGAGGGCCTTCTGGAATCCTCACTGTTTGTTGAGGAATCAAGACGTCGTCTTCGTTCTCGTTCCATTCGACTAAACTTGCCCTGGGACGGCCACTCTCCCCCCGATTATCGTTTGATTGAGGATATGATTTTGCAGGAGTGTCAACACCTGGTCGACCCAGTTGTTGAAGACGTTCATGCAGTTCTCAATGAATGGGTTGATGTTTTTCTTCAGTATCACTCAATTTTTGTTGCACCAGCACAGACGGAAACAACGAGCACTCGATTCAACCAACTTGTCCACCTGGCAAGAGAATCACTACCTGACACGCCAATTGAACGGCTTCAATGGCTGTATCAGGTCGTAGCCTCTGCGACTTCCTTTACTCAATTGAATGAGGTTACCCCTTCTCTTCTGAAAGGAGGAAACTTCCCACGTAACAATTCGCTTGCGGGATGGCCAGCAGGTTTGATGACATGGTCCTCCGTGCTCAAAGGAAAGGATGAGAAAGGTCTGAAAAATCAAATTTCAGCTGCCGCTTCGGACGCAGCAGAACGATTGCAACACCGCATTCATGACCCAACAGATGGTAGGCTTGTTTTCATGCTCTCCAAAGTGGCTTACTGCCTTAATCCATCTCGCCCATTCGTTCATAGAGATGCAAACGAGCGCTACGATCATCAATTGCTTGGCCTTCAATTGAGTCAAGAACCACCTCATGCAAACATGCGAGTTTCCAGAGAACTCCAAGTTGAAGTTCTCAATGATCTTTACATCGTACACTCAGGTTGCCAAGATTTACTTCGCCATCTAAAGTCTCAGGAAGAGGCCCATGATTTCGATGACGTGCAGGTTATGGTTGGAGATTTACTTCTTGCGCGCTGCCCAGCGATCGTTCGTCACTGGTACCCTCCAGAGGCTGTACAGGCTTTGGATGATCTTGGAGATGAACCATGGTCTGATGAACACATCCGGAGAGCTCTTACAATCATGCAAGGCGATGAACAGAAATACGTTGATTTGCAACGAAGGTATGCGCTCCTAAAACAGATTCGTGCTCGATATCGAGCATTCATTATCGACGAATATCAGGATACGAATCCTGAACATGCACGTCTTCTTTCACGATTGTGGGGCCGCCGTGAAGGCATATCGGACGAACATCCAGCACCATTAGGTCCGTGGGATCCGACCATTTGTATTGTTGGAGATATGAAACAGAGCATCTACCGATTCAGACAGGCTGAGGTCACCGTTATGCGTCGTATGGTTGCATCAATTCGTGTTGCCAACAGCATCGAAAACAATGAGCCAAGGCTAGAATCCTTTACTCAAAATGGGCATGGACGAGATCCACGACCAATTGGCGCAGGAGGTGAATCAGGTTCGTTCATTCAGGCATCGGACTTTTCGCGTGAAGAGCAATCAGCCCCTTGGGATTACGTTTCTTTCGGTATCGATGATTCCGGGTTAGCAAACGATGATTCGACTACGCAAGAACGAACCGAAGGACACATCCAATTGCGAACAAATTTCCGTACAGCCCCTGGTTTGCTTCGAACACTCAACAATATGTTTGATGATACATTTGATGCAAGACATCATCAGTTCCCAGGGGATTTTCATGCAACTGCACAGCCTCTTGACGCTGGTCGAGAAACCTCCAGCGAAGGAGTGATTGAATGGCTTCTTCCAACCCAAAACAACACTGATGAATTACCCTTGGATATGATGGAAGGATACAATCTCTACGATGCGGGGAATGCCAACCTCCGTCATCTCGAACATGAACTCATCGCCTCAAGGTTGGACGCTTTGGTTCGAGGATTGTCGACTCAAATTTGGTCTGTAGAAGCTGCAGCGTATGTCGAAATAGAGCCAGAAGAGACAATCTCACCTGAAGATGTCATGATTCTCGTACATTCTCGTAAGCACATTCCTGATCTTGTAGCCCGTCTTCAGTCACGAGGCCTACCTGTTATGGCGGATAAACAAGGCGAGTTGCTCAAACAACCCGTTGTTCAGCCACTGATGGCGGTTCTGGAACTTCTCGCACATCCAAATTCAAGACATGCTGCTCACTCCTTTGTTCGTTCGTCAATCATTGGTGCTTCATCCGTGCAAATCGAGGAGTTATTAGGAACTGAAGCCATTGAAAATTACTGGCTCCATGCTGCGGAATATTTTGCATCAGCGCCACAAGGCCCCCTTCTGGCAGCATTTGCTCAAATGGTTCAACATGGTGCAATTTACGAAGTCTTCGATGCAGTGTTAGACTACAGTGATTTGCTCATTGCCTTCCCTGATGAATCTGAACGTCAAGTAGCGGAAATGTGGTGTGCATTAGTTCAGAAGATTGGGTCCGATACTGGCCATGAACCAGCGGCAATTCTAGAACAAATGAGGGCATTTGCAACACTCGGAAACAAGGGTCCGCAAGCGAGCACATCCCCGACGAGCGGGGCAATTCAAATTATGACCATCCATGGTGCAAAGGGGCTACAAGCACCGGTTGTCGTTGTAACCGGATTGTTTGAAGCTGGACGCCGTAGTTCAAGTATTGAAGCGCAAAACAACGTTCTAATCACGCCTGATGTCATCGCCGGAAGGATTCAGCCATGGAAGTCTAAAGAGAAACCAGAAGATGCTCTTTGGATGCTAGCAGAACAAATGAATAAGGCCCAGAATCAGGCCGAATTGCGACGTCAATTCTACGTAGCTTTAACTCGCGTTAAAGATCGACTTATTTTTGTTGGATCCCCAAATGCACCGTGTTCCATCGGTGAGGATTTCATGGTGAAGATGAAAATCAATTCGAAAGGGAACAATATGGGTGATTTGATGCTGGATGGATTCCGATACATGGGACTTCGTTCTGGAGATGAACAAGTATGGAGTTTGGAAGGTGACGTGCAAGGTGAACGTATGGTTGAATACGGAGAACAAGTGTTGGAATTTGATCCTATTGCTCTTTTCCAAGCAAGCGGATTCATGGATGAATCACTTCAACAATTGCGCATGTACCATCATCCTGATTGCTTTTCAACCCAAACACCGACCTCAGTTCTATCAAATTGGTTGGATATCGAGGAACGTCTTTCAGAGCCTGTTGAAGCTACTCAATCTGACCAACAAATGGTCCATCAAGCGCCAACACTCCGGATGACGGCACATGGATTGGATACTGCAAATTCGTGCCGACGTAGATATTGGTTGTCGCACATGAAGGGATGGCAAAGTGAACCTTTTCACATTGGAGGCAGTTCAAGACTGCCAGCCGACGAAGAAGAATTCAAAGACCGTTCAGGTGGAGAGGACTTGGAGCAAGCAGTCATCGGTTGGCCTTCTGCAACATCATTCGGGTCTATGTTTCACAGACTTGTTGAGATTGGTCTGGCCAATCCAGCCGAAATGAGATCTGATAAATTTGAACTGAGTCCAGCATGGCTGAATGCTCAGACAAATCATCTATTGTCGAGCAAAGAAATCGACGACGCAACGCAATCACAGCCAGAATGGCATCGATTATCCCGCGAAGAACAACAGCAAACTCGAGTAAGAATCATCGAACTCGCAACCTTGCTGACAAATGGATCCTTGGGAAGGATGGTCGATGGTGAAGAAGTCAATGGTTGCCAAATCGAAGGTTTACGAACAGAAGCATCGTTCATTTACGACCATGAAGTAAATCTTGAAGGCCTCGTGCGTTCACCACTGACGCAATTGAATCGATTGTATGTTACGCTCATTGAATCGGTCAACATTCTCTTTGAAGGGCAGGCTGATCTTGTTTTGGCTGGTGTTCAAGACGAACGTTCATGGTTGCAAGTTGTCGATTTGAAAACGTCAGGTGCTCGCGAAGAAGTCCTCGAGAGTCATTCGTTGTATGATTCTTTGAAAGAGCCGTTTTCGTTTGAACCACAAAACGATACTGAGCTCCAAATGCTTCAAAATCACCGTCTTCAACTTACCCTGTATTCTCTTGTCTTCCGGCGGCAAGAGGAACGAAAACCAGCTGACCAGCGAAGAGAGGTACGGCCTCCTGCATTACTGATTGCAAGTACCGGGCGTTTTGTCCAAATGCCTAACAAAATGTACGAAGAGGCAGAGAAGGAATTGGGCCGTCTCCTCGATTGGATGGCAAACTTGACCGCTAATCCGAACGGCACTGATGAACCGAAACGTCTTCCGATGGAATTTATGGACACGTGTAAGAAATGTCCCTTCTTCAAGGGTGATGTGCGAATGTGTGGTCCACAGGGAATGGAATTGGGATTCAACGCTGACTCTTCTTCCCAATGATGGCCAACGTACCTTGTTTGCCAGGTGCCTGGTTGGCTCGCCAAGCGTGTACTTCAGAAAAACCAACATCCCTCCACATTTCTATCCATTCACGTTCTGAGAATGTAGACATGTGCACATCGAGTGCTTCTGGCCAACCAAGACTCTCCTCGTGTTCCGAATAATGATCGATTCCAATCACAGCCCACCCGCCATCGATTAACCAATCATCGTGAATTGATTGCAACATTTGCTTCGGTTCATGCAAATAGTAGATGAATTCCATTGAATGGATGAGATTGTATTGCTGTCCTGGCTTCGTTTGGGGAAACATTGCGAGATGATATTCGTTGCTCGAATCAACCGCCTTCGCCTTTGCAATCATATGTTCTGCACCATCGAATCCATCGGCTTTCGTACACGTTTCATGTTGAGCAGCCAGGCGGACAACCCATCCATTTCCACAACCTAAATCAGCAAATGAGAATGAATCCACATCAGATAAGACACGCTCCAACGCAAGGTCCAACATCTCTCGAACAGCAGGACCATGCCCTCGTTCCATCCCCTCGTCTTTGCCTCGATGTGCCCAGTCGTTGAAGACGTCCGTTGCCTGCTTCATGTATGTGCCAGTGCATATGCCGAAAAAAGGCATCGAAAGCAACATGTTCCTTATTCTCATGGGAGTGGGTATGGGGTCACAATCCATCAATGACGTCTTGTATCCAAAAATCGAAGCATACGCAACAGGAATGCTTCCTGTTTCAGAACGGCACACGATTGCCTGGGAATGTGCCGGCAACCCCGACGGAATACCTGTCATCGTAATTCACGGCGGTCCCGGAGGAGGAAGTCAACCCTCATATCGACAATATTTTGATCCCCAAAAATGGAACATCATTCAGTTTGATCAACGAGGTTGTGGCAAATCAACACCTTATGCTGACCTCGAAGAAAACACGACAATGCATCTCGTTTCCGATATAGAGGTACTTCGAAATCATTTCAACATTGAGACATGGCATGTCTTTGGTGGTTCATGGGGCTCAACACTCTCGCTCATCTATGGAATCACTCATCCTGAGCGTGTCCGTTCCTTCATACTTCGAGGTATTTTCATGTGCAGGAGATCAGAACTGCACTGGTTTTACCAGGATGGAGCAAGCCATGTTTTCCCTGACGCATTTGAACCCTACCAGCAACACATTCCTGAAGAGGAACAACTGACCCTCATCCCTGCCTACTACAGCCGATTAACGAGCGAGGATGTTCAGGTTCGAAGAAATGCAGCCAAGGAATGGACGCGATGGGAAATGGCAACGAGTCGCCTGTTCCCCGACCCCGAGTATCTCGATAAGGCGGAAGACCTCGATTTCGCAGTAGCATTCGCACGCATCGAATGTCATTATTTTATCAATGGAATATTCGTAGAAGATTCCTACATCCTCAACAATACGGAATCGATACAACACATTCCTACAGTCATCGTCCAAGGCCGATACGATATGGTTTGTCCAGTCAAGAGTGCGTGGGAATTGCACAAGCAACTACCTAACTCGATTTTGCACATCATTCCAGATGCAGGTCACTCGATGGGTGAAGTACCGATTGCGAGAACCTTGGTCGAGGCTACCGATTCAGTGTAAGAAGTACGCTTTAGAGACCTTGCAGTGTAAATGAGTCAATAAGGGAGAAGGAAGACGCATGAGGGCGAAGATGATGTTGCAAAACCGAGTAGGTTCCGGTTCCCCCAGCAGCCCAAAACAGAAGTTCTGACGCATAAGAATACTTTGACTCAGAACCAAATTATCACCTTCAAACAAGCGTCGGCTTCATAGGGTAAAGGCGACTGGGTTGAAATGGAGGCATTCCTCCGGGTGAAATAATGAGTGAAGAAGGAACCCTCACCCCTGAAGTTCAAATCGGTCAACTTGAAGAGGCTCTGGCCACAGAAACCGACCGTTTGAAGAAACTCTTTGCAGCCTATGAGACTCAAGAGAAAGAACTGGTTGATGCACGAGCAGAAATTGAAGTTCTTGAAAAAGAAATCATCGATAAGGAAATCGAACGAGAAGCACAAGAATCGTTGATTGCAGAGAAAGATTTCCGCATCCGTGAACTGGAAATGAAAGCGACCAAGGCTGACAAGCGTGTTGAGCACTTGGAACCTGCCCTCCAGACTATGGAAGAGAAGTATTCCCGTGAAAAAGATCGTCTCGGCAAGGTCTTTGGAATAGCGGAAGAACTCGATAACGATCTGAAACTTGCTGTAACAGAGATGAAAGCTCGTGACGATTGGTATGTTAATCATATGACACTCTTCGAAGATCTCAATAAAGCCATCAAGGAACGGTATGAAATGATTGAGCGCGCAGTTGAGGCTGAACGTCAATCACAGCACATGTCTCGGGCCTTTACTGATCGAATGGACGAGATGGTCGAAGCACGTGCAGCAGAAATGACCGTTGAAGAGGCAGAGTCTCTGATTGAAGAAGAATCGGCTGAAGAAACTCCAGAAGATGAAGCACCAGTAGAAGTATCTGAAGAGGTAGTTGAAGAAGCCGTTGAAGAGGACGCTCCGGAAGAAGAGGTGGAAGCAGTAGCCGAAGAAGAAACTGAAGCACCTGCCGACGAGACTTGGAATTCGGACGTCGACCCTTGGGCTGACAACTGAGGTGAAACAACTTGGCTGGTCTCGCCCGAGGGGGGCATGCTCCTGTTGCAACGTTTGCACTAGCAGGAGTTGCAATTCTAATTGGCGGAGTCTATCTCGATCCATTAAACGGCCTGCTGCCACTTTTGGGCGTTGTCTGTCTCATGATTGCCGTCTTCTTCGCAAATTTTTGGAGAGATCCAGATCGCCCAATACCCCAAGATTCTGGAATTCTGGTTTCTCCAGCCGATGGTCATGTGATGTTCGTCCGCCGAGAACGAGCCAACGGGCGTCGCCCATCTCGTACGGAGCGAGAAAAAGGGGGCATTGAACAAGATGAACTCACTGGCGATTGGTTTCCTAAGCCTTGTGAACATCCACTTTCTTTCGAAACTGAACAACGATTTGTTCCTGCTGAAGGAGCACCTCAGGATACAGACGTATGGCGAATAGCCATCTTCATGTCACCACTCGATGTCCATGTGAATCGTGCTCCTCGGGCTGCAAACATCATTGCTATGGAACACCGTACTGGAAAAAGTCGAAGACGCGGCCCATTTGCTCCCGCATATCGCAAAGAAAGCGAATTCAATGAACGAATACGGACGGTGTTTGAATCAGAAGATGGTGAACGTACCGAAGTGATGCAAATTTCCGGCGCTCTTGCACGAACAATCGTGCCATGGAAGGGCATTGGCGACGCGCTCCGTCGTGGTGAACGATACGGAATGATTCGACTCGGCAGCCGAGTGGATGTTCGTGTCCCAGCGGCATCATATGAACCGCAAGTCATTTCTGCGGAAGAGAAAGATCCGAAGCATCCGAAAGGACAATTCATCAAAGCAGGGTCGGACATCATCTTCAAAAAAATACAGGAAGAGGAATAGGCTGAGGTGGAGTAATGTCGTCGGGTAAAGGTCTCACAATGCTGGGTGATGACTCAAAGGGTCTCAAGATTCACGACCTTGTCAAGGCACCTGCGAATACACCGTGGGCAAAGGAACGTCAACAGTCTTGGGATGCTTCGTTCCCTGCAACGGTTTATTCCACTCCTGAGATGACAACAGAAGGACAGCCTTGTTCAGCAGTTACCGTCATTCTTCGAACCAAAGGATGCCACTGGTGGTGGTCATCCGGATGTACGTTCTGTGGTTACTTCAACGACACACGTGACGATGTCAACAGTGAAGATCTTCATGCACAATGGCAACATGCAAAAGAGAAATTCAACAATTTCGAAGGCCAAGAAATGGTGAAAGTCTACACTTCAGGTTCCTTGCTTGAAGATCGAGAAATACCCGTTGATTTCCAAGAAACAGTACTTCGCGATTGTTTTGAACTCGGCAAGGAACTCATTGTTGAAAGCAGGACGGAGCAACTTACTGAAGAAAAGTTGGCCTGGGCGACATCGATTAATCCGAAGTTTACAGTTGCAATAGGTCTCGAGGCTTATGACGATGAAGTTCTGAGGTTTCATGTCAACAAAGGGTTCTCAGCTGCTTCATGGGACAGGGCTGTTGAACGTCTCAAGAAATTCAATCTGCGAGTCAAAACCTACCTCATGTTCAAACCCCCATTCATGAGCGAGGCTGATGCCCTTGATCACTGTGTCAAATGGATTGAAGCAGTTGCTCAACAAAGCGACGAGATTTCTATCAATCCGATGAACATTCAACGTGGAACCGTCATCGATCGCCTTCACCGTCACAGAGAATACCGGCCGCCATGGTTATGGTCACTGGTCGAACTTATTCAGCAAAGCCACCACGTTGTTCATCCAAACGGCGGCGTCAACGGAGATGAAGGCCAGGTATCGCGTTTGATAATTCACCCAACGGCCGGTGGAAAAATTCGAGGTTCACACAACTGCGGAGAATGCGATGGAGAGGTTGTTGCTGCAATCGAACGATACGCAGTTTCAGGTTCATTGGATGAGTTCGATGGGCTGGAATGTGCGTGCAAGAATCGCTGGAATCAAGAACTAACCAATGACCGTTCAATTCCCGTTCCACTCGGCACCTCAATGCCAAGACGGGGTTCTCTAACCGACATCCTTCGCTCCCCATAGGTAAGCCGGTTTATTGAGCGCTTCAATGATGCTCTTGGTGAATGTTTATCACCGCGCTTCGAGTCGGAGGCATGTCCAACTTGGGCACGTGAGGGCACATTATGTCGAACAGTACAGAACTCCCCGATGCAGTTATTGGAACTGCAGAACCATCTTCGAGCCGTGTAATTCTTGTCCTTCTTTCTGTAGTAACAGTTGGAATGTTTGGTCTCTTCAGCACAATTTTCGGATGGGATAACATTCCGGTCATAGGCGATATAGTGCCACTCATGTCCAATCTTGGAGGTTCAGGAATCTGGTACTATTTGCTTGGGTTCATTGTAGGCCTAGGAGCGATTGTATCCACGCTAGCAGGCGAGGTCCTAGCAGATTGAGGTGGTATGGATGATTGAAGTATTTGCAGCATTAATATTCTTCTTCACCGTCATTGGTTTTGCGACGTTCTATGTCCAACGCGGCATTGGCAACATGGCAGATCCAATGCGCCAATTCGGTCTTTTCCTTCTCAACAAAGCACCTGCAGGAATTGTTGATCTTTTCAACGATGACAAAGGTAGCGGATCAAAGACTTGGATGAACCTAGGAATGATTTGGCTTACGTTCGCTGCGATTGGAACGTTTCTGGCTCTATGGCATGATTATGATGGCACTGCACTCGATTCCTTGGCGAGCATTGGTTGGTCCTATGACGATGGAAGTGCTCTGAACACATTTGTTGATCTGACACTTATGACAGGGCTCATCTCAATTCTCATCGGCGGTGGACTCGTTGCTGCAGCACGAGCAGGAGCAGGACGTCTGGCAAGTGAGGCGAACGCAAGCCTTACTGCAATTCTGTTCTCTGTCTTGACCATTTCATCGATGCTCTTGCCAACCATTCTTGGTCTTCTTATCGACTTGACTCCTGCCAATGAAGCCCTCATCCAAGATCTCTTCATGCATGCTTTGCGCTCGTTCATCATTATCGCTGTAATGATCAACGTTCTCCTAACCGTATCACAGCGTAAAGGTGAGATTGTTTCTGCAAGTAACTGGTTCTTGTTCATGGCTCTTGCATCGTTTATCTTCGGATCCCAATTCAGGTTCTTTGGGGAGTTAGCCGGATCTACTCAAACCGTTTGGCTTGGTGAGCGAATGTCCCAATCTTGGACACTTATCGCACTCATCTTCTCAGTCGCCTACCACGTTGTACCACGAGCTGCGAGCCGACCGATTTGGTCCGACTCGATGACCAAGGCGAGCCTCCTTCTCCTCTTCCTCACATTACCGCCGTTCATCCTATCTACAGCGGATGCTGGAACACTTCTGGAGAACCTTGGTGCCATTTTGATGACACTTGCTCTCCTTCCAATCATGGCTGGTTCTGTGAACATCATCATGACTTCACTTAGCAACGCAACTGGAGTCGTCTCCCGTCCTGGAGCCCTTGCAGCAACATTGGCAATGGTCTTTTTCCCACTCTATGCGCTTGGCGGGTACTTCACTTCCTTGGATGTCTTCATCGGCCTTGGAGCCTTGAACGACATGGCTGCAACTGTCGACATCGGGTTCATGTGGACCGTTGGTGGTTTGATGGCCGTGGCATGTGTCGCAGAATCCTACCCATTGGCTGGAAACCGCCAACTTGCATCACCTTCCTCAGCATCTCTTTCAACGATGTTGATCGCCTTCGGTGGCGTCACATCGACGGTTGCTAAACTCATGGGTGACTTTACCGAGAAGGCCCTCCTTGACTCTGGTAGCGAAGATGTTGTCATGACCGATGGAGGCTTCAGCCTAACAGCAGCAGTTTTGTTTTATTTCGGCTCAATTGGTATCATCCTCCTGTTCCTTAACCTCATTCGAACCTCTATTGGTGGAATGAAAGTCGACACCTCAGTCTCAACAGTTTCCGATATCTCTCGTTATTCGATGCAGCGTGGAGAATCCTCAATTCGCAAACTTTTGCAACGTGGCGTTGGAGTTGACACAATTCTCGTGGTCGGTGCGGATGTCGAAGACGATGGCGGCATGACCATTATCGACGTATCCTCAACCCTTCACAACGATGAAATCGATGAGTTCCCGGTAGAGAAGAATGAATTGGAAATGTTGTCAGATTATCTTGAAAAGAAAGAGATGAGCATCTTCGAATTCTTCCGCTCGATTGATCTCGATGACTCCGGTCTTATTGATGGATATGAGCTACAACAAGCCCTACGAAGCGCTGACATCGCTGATCTTCCACCATGGGATATTGCCAAGTTGATGGCATTCGTCGACCTTGATGGTGACGGACGAGTCAATCTCCCTGAACTTGACATTGCAATTGCTCGTGTTCGTTCAGGCGTAACTGAAGAAGAGTGAAGCGAGGCGGTTGAACCGTGCGTATCGGGTTGGTTGGAAAACCAAATGTTGGCAAATCAACGTTCTTTGCTGCATCAACATTGATTCCAGTAGATATTGCGAATTATCCCTTTTGCACCATCGAACCCAACGTTGGATTCTCATTTATTCCAAGCCGCCTTCCATGCCCATGCGGTTCTTTACGGGAGCGACTCGAGGAAGACGGAAGAGCGCAACTCAGCGATAGTCGTGGGGGAAGCATATGTTCTCCGCGCACAGGATCGTGTGAAGGCCACCAACGCTACGTCCCTTGCATGTTGGTCGATGTTGCAGGACTCGTACCAGGGGCAAGCCAAGGTCGTGGTCGTGGAAACGCCTTCCTTTCCGATTTAGCAGAATGTGATGCATTAATTCAGGTCATTGATGTTGCAGGAACGACCGATATTGAAGGAAATCCTACCGGCTTGAAAGCATCAAAAAACCAAGCGATTGAGCAAGCCCTGACAGAAGTTGAATTCTTGACGGGCGAACTTGACGCATGGATTCTTGGCCTTGTCAAGGACGGTTGGGCGAGAGGAGCGCGACGAATCCAAGCCGAGGGTGTGAAAGGATTCACACAATACTTGCAAGAGCGTCTTTCCGGATTGGGTGCAACCGATTCCATTTGCCAACGCTCGTTCGATGCATTTGCTCAACAACATCAGGATATGACATCTCCATGGGACTGGTCAGATGGTGTTCTTATGCTTCTAGCATCCTCAATTCGAAAGCATTTGTTCCCAATTTTTGTTGCAGGAAACAAAGCAGATCTTGCACCAGAAGGTGTTCTTGAGCATCTTCATGAGGCCCTACCTTACTTTACGCCATGTTCTGCTGAAACCGAACTTGCATTAAGGCAAGCAGCAAAAGCGGGATTCATTAAGTACGTTGCAGGAAACACCTCCTTTCAATTAAACGAAGATCAATCCATGAGCGATGCTCAGAGGAAAGGGCTCTCTGTCCTCTCAGAACGGGTTGAGAAGTTGCAAGGAACTGGGCTCATCAAATTACTTGATCAGGTACTCTTTGATGAGCTTCAACGAATTGTCGTTTACCCTGTACAAGACGAGAGTCAATGGACAGACGGTGACGGAAATGTACTACCTGATGCACTTGTTGTCCAGGACGGAATACAAGCCAAACAAGTTGCTTACAAGGTCCATTCCGACCTTGGTGACGGATTTATCAAAGGCGTTGATGGACGTACTCGTCGAATTGTTGGAGCAGATCACGAACTATCCGATGGCGATGTTTTGAGAATACACTCAAAGTAAGCCGTCAATGTCCTTTCGGGCGTTCATAATCAGGTGTGAGTCGAGAGAGTGTACTGGAATACTTTGCTGCACTTGTGAAGAAAAGCACAGTCGATGCGAGAGTAAGCACTGCTAACATAATCAGCATATACCAGCCCCATGGGTCGATACTGCGTACGGTTGTGATGTAGATTCCCCACAACACAGTCAGGTAAAGGAAGGGGCGGTATCGACGAGTTACGGTACTAAGACGAGCGGACTTTAGTATGTCATCGTAGAGGTTTGCAGCATCATCTTTGTTGACATAACCGTGTTCTACTCCACATCGTGAGCAAACCTGTGTGTTGGGTCCATTTCCATGGATAAAGAATTCTCGAGGGTATGTTCCTGAGCAGAGTCGACAGATAGGCATCTTCTTCCCTCATCCCAATCCAAATACTGCCGTCATTTCAACCATGCGCTCAATACTCAAGGAATTTGGCAAGGATATCGACTCCAGATTGGCTTCCAACCGATTCCGGATGGAACTGGACTCCAAAGACTGAGGCATCAGTAGAATGCAATCCCATAACCAACGATTTTGTGTCATCGGTCGCATCCACGACGATGGTGGGATGGTTATCAAGATCGGCTGTTAACAGCGTCAATGAATTGTATCTCGTCATTTCGATGTCCTCTGCATTTTGGAACAAACCTTCCCCATTATGAATACATTTGACAGGCGTACCATGGACCGGCCCAATCGGGCTCGGGACCAACTCCAAACCTGATGCCAATCCTATCGCTTGGTGTCCAAGGCAAATCCCAAGAAGCGGGGGAGTTTTTCCCTGAAGCGATAATGATGCAAATTCCATCGTAAGTTGACTATCCTGTGGCCATCCAGGCCCTGGACCGAGGATGATGTGAGAAGGCTGCAATTTGTCAATGAGATGCTGCGCAGAAGATTGCACAGGATTTCGTCCTGAAATGATGTTTACATGATGACCAAGCCCGCATACACTGTGAGCGATGTTGTAGGTAAATGAGTCCAGATTATCGATCAGAAGAACTGCGTTCTTTTCGAATGAATCGGTATGTATAGCGGTTGAAACCTGGTGGTTGCTCTGTTCGTTCTCGAGAGGCAGAGGGTGTATTGTGAGACTCTTGACGGAGTTGGATGGACTAGCCGCATCGAGCCAACCACATGATCGCAGGAGGGCATTTGCTTTCCATTTCGCTTCTGCAACTTCCGATTTTGGATTTGATTCAATGGTGATTCCACCACCTGCAGTTACACGAGAGTGCCAACGTTCGCCCCGTTTTCGAAGTTCTGCTGTTCGAATCAGGATGTTCCATGATGAATTGTTTGTTGAAGGGTCGAACCACCCCATCGATCCTGTCCAAAATGAGCGCGGTTGACGTTCCAACTCATCGATTGCAGCACAAACGACTGTCCTTGGGCACCCTGTAATCGAACCGCCCGGAAACACATTCTCAATGGAATCAAAGACGTCAATATTTTCACTCAGGCGGCCCTTAATTCGAGAAACGAGATGCTGCACCTCTGCATAAGCCTCCACATCAAATCGCTCAACCCATACTTGATTTGGTTGCGATATTCGGCCAACATCGTTACGCATTAAGTCGACAAGCATTCGATGTTCTGCACGTTCTTTTCGATCTGAAATCATATCTTCGCGTAGAAGTGATTCCTCAGCTTCCGACGCACCTCGAGGAGCAGTTCCTTTGATCGGTGCAGTTGTGATGACCCCGTCTTTCGTGGAGAGAAGCGATTCAGGAGATGCTGATACAAGTGCAAAAGCCTCATCCTTCATGTGAAGGAAACCTGAGTATGGGGCGGGATTTGATGATATGGAATGTGAGAAAACATCCCATGGCTCGGATTCAATTTCTCCGCTCCAAGAGCGACCGTAATTCAACTGGTATAATTGGCCATCAACAATCGCTGATTGAACGCGTTTTACAATCTCTTCATGCTCTTCATCGGTGCAATTTGACATTGGCTTCTCACTGAGTTTCACTTCGGTTGACTTATGTTCCATTGTATTGCTTTCTAGACACTTCTGAACGTTCTGTTGCCACTTCGCATCGGTAGAAAGAATGATGATGGAATCATCGTTTTTGTCATGAACAACGCACCGATTAATTTCCCACAATATGCATAACAACTCATCTTCTCTAGGCAAGTGTTGCAATCGAAGAGGTTGCGTTAATTGTAACAAATCATATGCGAATGCTCCCGCCCAGAATGGACCATTGAACGGAATTGATTCGGGAACGTGCATATGAAAGGTTGAATCACTTTTCGAGCAGACCTGCCTTAATCCACGAGCGAGGGACGTTTCAGTTGCCGAAAAATCCGTTTCCCACTGAGCCCCATTCCACGTTTCGCGTTGAAACAAGAACGCGCTCCCTTCTTCCAGTTTTGTTTCGCCAGAAAGGGGGGAGTGATCTTCTGCGGCGCTCAAAACATCTCTTGATGGTTGACGTAAAGTAACCCTGCGCATGGGCGGTCCGCACAGCAATGAGAACTGTGAGAGATGACTCATTGGGCCCGCTGATAGCAACATCAATTCATCAGGTGCACCATAGAGATGCGCATCTTCTCCAAGAAGTCCGCTTTCCATCAACTGATGACGAACTGACTGAAAATCCTTCATCACCAGACCCCCTCCCAATTCTCAGGATTGGAGTGGATTTCTTCGAATGCTGAGGAACAGAATTCAAACAATTGAGAACTCTCATCTCCGATTGGTTCACCGTCAATCGAATCAATTTTCAAAACTCCAACGCCGCTACCGACAGCAACGGCTTCCACACAACGAGCAACAAGCCTTTCGTTCAACTTTCCTTGCTGAATATGGTACCCCTCGCTCAGTAACGGGCTACGGAGAGCCTCGAAAGTAACGGATTCAACAGAATATCTCGAATCACTGATCCAAATGATTCCATCTTCGTCCAAGATGAATGGTGAGCAACGATCGGCATCAACGATTGAGTATTCATGTACCATGAGTGCTAGATCCGCGCCCGTTTCTTCAGCAAGTTTCCGAGCCTCAAGGTAAGCATCCCATGCTCCATGTTTGGTTCCAGCAATTCGAGTTGGCCATACGGGGCTCGGAACAGTTACTGCATCGACTTGTTCATTTTGAAGCGAAAATGGCCTGTATGCAACATTGATTTGGGAGGCTTTCGTACATTCTATCCGTAGGAGACCTTCACCCAACTCAGGGGGGCTTTCTCTAAGGTGATACAAAATTGCATCCCGGTTGATGTTTGAGACATCAATTTTCAATCTTGTAGCATGTTCAATCAGGCGAAGAAGATGCCGCTCAAACAAAAACAGACCATGTTCCTGAGAGAACCTCATCGTTGTAAAAACGGACGAGCGAGGGCCTTTGGTAACCTCGCCCATGACAAGTCCTTGACCCACTATGCCTTGAGCATCACGGTATCACAACAAGTCGTCAAGGAACGATGTGTCGATACCTGAACTGGTTTTTTCTTGAGGCGTTCCGATGTCTAGGTCGTTGAGGAGGCTCTCATCAATCGGTGTTCGGACGGGATTCATTACTGGCCTTGGGGCAACGTATTGCTCTCGACCAATATCTTGAGATTCAATTCGTTCAGCAGCTCTGAAGAGAGATTCTGCCTGTACAGGTGTTGTCGGCGGTGGTGGAGGCACGTTGGACTGTGGGGGGTTGTCCCATGAATCATCACTGATCCCCCATGTGGCTGTTTGAATCTCCCATTCCTTTTCCTTCTGATTTCTGTTGCCACGTCCTCGAACAATAGCAAGCAAGAGGAAGAGTGAGAGTACAACAAGACCAGCCGCAAGGAGGTTTGGAGTGGTTAACAGCGATTCAAGGTTGTTTTCAGAATTCGTTTCTTCAGTAACCTGATTTGAAGCATCGACGGAGTTGATCTTCTTTGCATCCACGGATTTTCGCACTTCGTTTTCATCAAATGTCGTTACCGAAATAAACCAATCCGACGAATTGACAAGGTCGGGGAATACTGTTGCAGAGATAACAAATGAGTTAGCAGTTCGGGTTTCACCAACGAACGTAGCATCCGATATGTCCATGAAATCTTCTGAATTGATGTGTATCTGGTATCCCTTCACATCCAAATCGTTGGAGTGATTCCATGTGACAAGAATGTCAGTCTCCTCGACCCAAGTCAGTGTAATGCCATCGATGCTTGGTAGGTAATTACCAGGGTCCGTCACCCCATCATCAATGGATTGAGAGGATACGACTGTCAGATCGGTCTTGATGGAATTTCCAGAGGACTCGACAGGTACGACAGCCACCCATGTTTCTTGTCCTGCAAGAACTGGTAAGTCTCCAGCCAAGGTTGAGATTGTGAACGGAAGGTCAGGATTTCTCTCAAGAGTTGCGATTGGTTCGTTTGGACCATCCGCACCTACGCCAACACTGGTAAACGACCAAGATGCTGCATATACTTGATATTGATCAACGTCACTGGCTTCTGAGAGTTCAAAGTCAAGAAGAAGTGCAGAACCATCGTCCATTGGTCGATCCGATAGGCTAACGTTGTCCAAACGCGGCGGCGGTGTTGTATCTTCGAAGTTGTTGATGGGTACAACGCTAGCAGAGAGCAAGGAATCCGTGTATACGTTACCTTGAAGATCGTGAACGGTTACTGTCACAAACAATTCAATTCCAGGCTTGATCAATTGTGGCGTATCGGCAGGCCCAAACTGATCTGTCTGTGTTCCGACACCATAGAGTGCAGTATTCAGTGTCAGTTCGATTGGGTTCTTGTCTTCATCAATCCATTGCTTATCGATGACAATACATCCACAAGTAGCTGAATCATCACCGTACATGTTCCAGAGGTAACTGACATCTTCAACAGGCTTGTCTGCTGCCCATACGATGTATTTACTGAAATCACCAGCATCTGAAATGGACCAAACAACGTCGATTGCAGTTCCATCATCATCTGGATGATCGTATGCTTGGATGTTTTCAATTCGGTTTGGAGGCATTGCTGCACCGTTTGAGTTGTCAATCGGAGTGGCGGTAACAATCTCTACGTCATTGAGGTTACCATTTAGCCATGTATCAAATGCAACAACACCGATGTAGTATTCTAAATTATTAACGAGTGGAAGGTCATCAAGTTGTGAAACGATGGTTGTATTGTCATCGCAGTTGTTAACGATGGTTGACTCTGAGAAACCTGCAACTGAGGACGGATAGGTCGTAAATACAACACCAGTGATCATGTAAACGACGTAGTAAGCGCAATCGCTAGCATCGCTTGCGTCCCATCCGACCGTGATTCGACCACCTTCATCATCTGGGGTGTCAATGGCCCATACATTTTCCAGCTTTGCTGGCGCTAAACCATCATCAACGCCACCTGTTGGCACCACTGGGCCAATAATTGTAGCATTCATGATGTCTTCTTGTCCGGTCAAATCAACACACGTAAATCCGAGCCAGTACGGTTTACCAGGTTCGAGGTTGAGGATAGTTGTGTTTCCTTCAGTCGGCAAAACCGAGGCTTCGACGTTGAGGCCGAGAATATTTGTCATTGCTTGAGACGATGCGTAAATGCGAGTTTCGAGGAGGTCAAGAGCGGTACAACGCGCCCATTCGGTCTCTAAATCACCTGCAACACCGCCGCTCAGAGGCTGAGCAGTTGCCCATTTCGGCGGAGTGGGAACTTCATTGCTTGTCGTCACAGGGCCAAAGACCTGACTTGGTAGCCCGTATCGACCGTTGTTGTACTCGACAACAACGAGAGCATAGTAATCGACTCCATCCACGAGCGGAACCCCATTCGCTGTGGTAACATCTGCCTTCAATCGGCTATGAATTGATTCGGACTTGTCGATGATTCGTCCGACGAGATCGATGTCTGTTGGAAGACCAGTCCATGGTTGATCGCTGACGTAAACGAGGTATCGACTGAAATCAGGGTCATGAACCAACGTCCATTCAACTGTGAGTGTTTCGCCACCGTCGTCTGGTCGGTCGTACATATCTGAAATTTCGACAGGTGTGTCTAAGCGAACCCAATCGTAGGTTAATCGAACTTCTATTGACCCGTTCGTAGGTGCGATGAGCTTGACTGGAACAAATCGAGTACCGTTGATCAGTTGGCCGTTGTTGATGGCGAGTTGGAGTCCATCTTCAACACCAGTAGTGTTGTCAAGTTCAAGCACCGCATCGTATCTCAACGTCGTAGATTTAGCCCAGACTGCGGCATTGGAGACCGGCGAGGTCATGATGAGTGGTACGGTTTGGAACAACAACCCATGGATGCCAGCTTGTCCGACTGAATTGTCAAGTTCGACAGGGCTGTTTGGAGTAACGAGGTCAATTCTGTATCCAGGATGAGTCATGTTCGAGATGTCCATGTATTGAGAGTTGAATCCAATATTGAGTGGATTCGCATAGCGAGAAGTTTGGCTTTCCATCTCATCAAAGGCGGTTGCTGGCGTCCAACCGCGAAGGCCTGCGTCACTGGTGGTTAACCAGAATCCATTCGCACCAACAGCAACGTTGGTTGGATTTCGGATTGTTGCCGACTTTACACTGGAATGCGATGCAGTATGTGCTTCAACGATGGTCATTGCATTCAAGCCCATGAGCATGAGGTGGGTTCCATCACTGCTCATTCTGTAAATCGGCCATGATGGTATCTGAGAACCCGACAAACCATCTTCAAACTCATTTGACAAACCATCAAAGTGTATCATTGGTCCAACATCGGTTGCAATGTGCAATCCTGCATAATCAGAAGCAACGGCCGTCACGTAATTTGAAGGTAATTGATCGAAGCGGTGTGTTTCAATGACTGCATTGTTGGAGGAATCCATTATCGAAGCACCAGGGCGCTCTGATCCCGCCCCATCATGTCCTAGAATCAGGTTGTACGATCCGCTGATACCCGGTGGTGAATAGGTTTCAATTGACCACACAGAATTACCGAGTAAACCATCTGCGCTTGAATTGGTTGTGATTGCACCGGTTGTTGGGATGTACTGTGTCAGTCCACTGGCGGATGCGATGTAAAGTGTGTTTGAGATGAACTTGATGTCTTCGATGTTTGAAGATGGTAGCCCGTCTGCAGTAGTTAGCGGGTTGTCCCAGTCATCCGCAGAGATGTTCCATCGGCCAATACCGTTCTGTGTTGCAACGTAGACGTGGTCGTTCGAGAAAGCAAATCCTTGGATGTTATCAGATGGAAGGCCTGAGAGAAGTTGGCCACCTCCAAATTGTTGGGTTGAGATATCGAATGATTGCACTCCAGCAGCCGTTGAGAATGTGCCAAGTAATCCGATGTAAAGAGTTGACACTCCGTTGGATTGGTGCATGTCCATGCCTCCGAGGCTGTTGTGAATCGAACCGGTTTGCCGCTGTAAAACGCCAGTCGTTGCATTGAGCGTATACATTCCACTTCCGGATGTTGTGATGTAGATGGTCGTCCCATCCATGAGCATGTCTTCAATTGAAGCGAAGACTGGTAGAGACCATCCCTCTTCCCAATCAATTCCTCCGCTGCTGTTGAATGTACCTTGTAGAATTCCAGCGGAGCCTTGTCCTCCCCCGTTCCCTGTTGTCGCCGCAGATTCTGTCGCGACCCAGATCTTGGAACCATCACTCACCATTGAACGAACATTCCCACTTACCAAAGCAGGCAACTCAAATGCAGTGTAGAGGCCTGAACTGCCAAGAACGTCGACTCGAGAGTAGCCGCTTGCTGCGCCTGCCTGGCCAATGAGCCACTCAGTTCCTGTATGTTGAATTGAGGTTACAGGGGTTCCTATGCGTTGGATACTCGCCTGACCTGAGATGGCGCCAAGTGTTGAAATGATTGCAAATCCACCGCCCTCATCGTAACCAATCATGAGTTTGCCATTGGCGTAATTCATAGCATCGAGCCACATTGGGTCTTCAGGAAGATTGTTTGAAGCGGTGGTTAGCTTCGACATCCAAGCACCTGTGGATGTATCGTATTTGGAAATCCCTTGATTGGAGGCATCGTATCCAACATACAGCGTATCGGCAGTATCGCATGCAACAGCAGCAACTCGGCCGTTGCTTAGCACTGATGTGGTGAATGAACCCTGTACGGAGGAACTGTTGAGGTCCATGTACGTCACGCCACCATTGTTGTTGAACAACCCGATGTAGAGATAGGAGCCGCATTGGCTCATGGAAAGAGGATAACCGTTTGGGACGCCATTTTGTCCGGTGTTGAAGGTCGACCATGTTGTACTTGAACCATCAAGATGGCCTACAACACCTCGTTGGAAACCTCCCCAACCTGTGAAAGTTGCAGAGCCAACAACCAGATGGTTTCCATCAGTCCAAAGTTCACCGACCCAATCGCCCATATTGCTTGGCAATCCATTTCCGGCCGTCCATGTCGATTGCCATGAGAAGGATGTTTCATTGAATCGTTCAACTCCATCCTCGGTTGCAAACAATATGAGGCCATCGTATTCGACGATTTCTCGAATTGGGAATTCAAGGTTATCCCAGAATCCAAGTTTGGTCCCGCTTGGGCTGTAGACTTCAAGTCCAATGTCGCCCCAAGAGATCCACGTGTGGCCGCTCGAAGATTCAAACGCTGTAACCCGGTCAACCTGACCTGATGGTAGAACAGATGTGTTCCATGTGCTTGATGGTAGGTCATATTGAACGATGCCGCCGCTTCCATCTTGATTCCACCATTGACCCGAGACAACACTCGCCAGTAAGGTGTCACCAATGATTTCCAGACCAACAACGTCACCCCCATTCTCACCTATTCGTTGTCCAGCATCGAGTGGGGTGATGGCGGTAAAGTTTGCAACATCGATACCATAGATGCTGTCGCTTGAGGTTCCCTGATGGTAATACATGGTGTATCCATACATGGTCAAATCGTACGGATTTCCGTTACCAGAATAGAGTGAGTTTGATTTTTCGATGTCGTAGAATTCAGTGCCATTGGCTGTTCCGAGGAGTTGGAACCCATCTTGTCCTCCAATCCAAACATAGCCTTGACGTATGTCGGCAACGATACCTGTAACCACTTCATTTCCATTGTCGAGAACGTTATCGTCAGTCCAAGTCGTGAGCCATTGACTGTTTGTAATGTCCCAACGAGCAACTCCAATTCCAGTTAATCCGATGTAAGCGACATCGTCGATCACTTCGACAACAGCACCCGAGGTTGTTGCTGTTGCTTCCCACTCATCATCGACTGTAAAGCTGCTTTTGTCAATGAGTCCAACGCCACTAAAGGTTCCGCCAAAGATTGTGGTGCTGTTAGCCCCTACAGCATAGGTTGCCCAGTTTGGCATACCGTCGTAGACGTTGAGACAGTCATCGATTGCGCCTGTGCTTGGCGAGTAACGGCACACTCCAATGTTTGTGCCGGCATACATCCAACTCCCATCGAGTTCGAAATCAAAGTGTTGAGAAGGCCTTCGAGTCCAATCACTGCCTGAGGTCGTTAGCCGACTCATCGTTGAACCATCCCAAATGAAACCACCAAGTTGTGTGCCGATCCAAAGATCGTTTCCATTCGCCTCAAGTGCGTAAACGGTGTTGCTTGTCATGATACTGTTGTCTGATGTGAGTGGCGTGAGTATTTCTCCAGTCGAGAGGTCTTTTCGTGCAACACCGTAGCCAGCGAGACCCATGTGGAGGACATCACCAACAACAGCCACGGGGGCATAATCGACACCGTTGACGCCGGTTGAGCCCCAGGCAGCAAGGAAGGTGTCGTTGCTGATGTCATAGCGTAGCAAACCTTCGTCTGAAGACCAATATCCGACACCGGCATATGTCGCAACTTGGCCGGTTAGGAGATAATCAGATGTGAGCAGTGTTGCAGAGCCAACTGCAGTTGAATCAACGTCTGCCCTGTATGCGGCGTACTCTTGGATAAAGAGAATCTGACAACCACTGGTGGTGGTACAATCGCCAACAGCTGCAATGTCAACGATGTATTTTGAGTTTGAATCAGAGCTTGCACCTGCTGGTATGTTGGTTCGGATGGATCCATTTTCAATGAGGAACAAACCATCGCCGAGGGTACCAGCGATGATTGTATCACCTGTGACGGCGAGAGATGTGACAGCATCACCTAGATTGATTGGAGTGAGCCAAACTGAGGAAGCAATGTCGAATCGGTCGATTGTTTCAGAAAAATAACCGGCAACGTAGAGGATTCCATTGTGTTCTAACGCATCCGTCAATGCAGGTGTTGATGGGCCACTTGCAAGAACAATTTCCTTGTTGACATTGCTTTGCATGCTTGCTTCAATGAGGACAATTCGCCCACCATCCGCTGCAACATGCATCATGGTTGATGGTGCACGCTCACCGCCAGGCGACCATGCAAACAGGGCGTTGTAGTCCGATTCACTCAGACCAGCATCGTTTAGAAGAATGGAAGACCCAAAGACTCCAGTCGTCAAATTGTAACGAAGAAGTTGGTCACCGCTCATGATATGGAGCGTGTCTTGGAATGCTTTGATTCCTGAAACTTCATTGGAAGGAAGCCAATTTGCGTCACTCCATGTTGCCAACCAAAATCCAGAATTCCAATTGTATCTGGCAAGACCACTGTCGTCAGAAGCGAAGAGGAGCTGATTGCCTGCTGTTTCTATCGCAGTGATCTCGTTGCTGTGAAGGACATTGGCCGAACTCCAAACCGAGAGCGGTTGATTAGCGTTCAAATCGTATCTGCCAACTCCGTTATTCGTTGCAGCATACAGAATCCCGTTCTGCTCATGAAGGTCGTTGACTTCAGTGGATGAAGGCCAACTGTTAGAGGAAGCAGAAACAACTTGCGTCCAGACATTGGAGGCATCGAGTTCAAGGAGGGTACCGTCTCCTGTCATGGAGTAAATGCCTGAGGGGAGCACTTCGAAGAGAGCAATATCAAACCCTGCATCGGGGAGGCCATCACTGACGGTTCCATTGACGTGAGAGATGAGTTTGAACATTCCATTGGAGAAAGCAACGTGGAGATTGTTGTTTGGCCCAATGCCCATGCCGACAATTTCTGTATTGAGTTCGTCAAAATTGTAGAAGTCGATGAACGCCGGGTCGTTGTTTGCGTCAAGGACAAGGATTGTTGTACCACTTTGAAGGTACAACTGGCCGTCCATTGGATGTTGAATTGCATCGTAAAGAGGAATGCTAACTGGGGTAAACGAAGTGATTGGGTCAACTGGAGCCAGTGCTTCAAAGGCAAGTTCTGTTATGACTGCATCTGAAGGGAGTGTCCACCCGGCTCCCGAAGCACTGTTGGGTGACAAGCGGTCTGAGTATGGATTCGCTCCATCAAAGGAATCGGATGCGCCTAGTGTTCCAAGACCCCTCCAATCAAAGAGATTGACGCCGATATCGTTAGCAACGAGAAGTGGCTGATCAATCATCAACCCATTCGAACCGTTCACATGGACTTGGAAGGATACGTTCGAGATCTCGGCACCAGGTGCGAATTCAAGCACCCAATCCGCCGTTGCTTGACTTGACAAGATCGGGTCTGCACCAACGACTGCATCGAGTTGGACCCAACCCGTATCGTTGCTACCAGAAAGAGGCCAAGAGACGACATCATCGGCTTCATGTGCTGATGCAAGAGGTATGCCTGCGAGGGCTACAGACCACGAGGCAAGAAGCATGAGCATGGTCAAAAAGACGGCCTTGTTTTGACCGGCTCGGTTACCATAGCGGTTGCTCATGAGGACAATGCAATCACTTGACTACATAAAGGCCCTGTGTCGTTGACAGAACAACGCATCATTCTAAATCAGACAATTCGCCCTGTTCATTGACGAAAAGAAGTCGAATTGTGGAGGTTCTTCCTGATATTGCTAAGGGTGAACCAGAGATGGCGACAATGGTATCATGAGGGCGAATTTTCTTCTTTTCATACAGTTGCTTAACCGCTTCAGCAACGGTAGAACGCGCACGTGATTGCTCCTCGACGATGAGGCACTCAACTCCGGGTAGAATCGTTGTGCGCCGAGCAGCTCGAATCCGGTTTGTCATGGCGTAAATTGGAATTCTCGGACGATGTGCAGCCATCAAACGTGCAGCATTCCCATGTTCGGTTCCTACAATGAGGTGCTTTGCGTCTGTTTCACGAGCGATTTCAATCGCGGCCCCTGCAATAACTCGCGTTGAAACAAATGCTGCTAGGGCAGGAGGATCTGGCAATCCCTTTGTTGACCGCTCAACAGTTTCTGCAATTCGAGCCATTGTTTCCACTGCTTTTACCGGATGTTGCCCACCGGCGGTCTCTCCTGACAACATGACTGCGCTGACATGTTGGCGTATCGCAGTAGCAACATCCGTCACTTCAGCTCGAGTAGGTCTGGCATGATTGACCATGCTCTCCAACATCTGTGTGGCCACGACAACAGGTGTGCCACGTTGAAGACATGCTGACACGATTCGTTCCTGGGCGGCGGGAACTTCTTCGAGAGGTATTTCAACGCCCAAATCTCCTCGGGCGACCATGACGACATCAGCTGATTCAACAATTGCAGTGAGGTCCTCAAGAGCAGCGGGATGTTCGATTTTTGCAACGATCCAAGTATGAACTCCGGCAGCTTGTATTCGCTCACGAGCAGGAAGCAAATCAGCAGCGCTTCGAACATAGGAGACCGCTACAAAATCTACATTTTGGGACAGTGCATGATCGAGACAATCAATGTCATGAGGTCCTACAGCAGGAAGTTTGACCAGTGTTCGAGGGACGTTGATTCCCTTTCGCTCTGTTAGAATGCCACCGTCCTCAACCCGACAACGAACAATCTCGCCCTCGAAATCTGGTGCTGAGAGAACCTCGAGCCGGATGAGGCCATCTGAGAGAAGAACAGGATCACCTTTCTGAAGGTCTTTTGACAACCCGTCCCATTCAACGGGGAGGGTTTTGACCATCTCACCAAGGATGGTTGTACTTCGAGGTGGCAATCCTTCAGCGTATCCACAATGGAGATCAACAAGTTCACCTCGCAGCAACTCGACTTCGCCCTCAAACCGCCCTAGCCGAAGTTTCGGCCCTGGCAAATCGGCCAGTAATCCGATGTGCATGCCCGTTTTCGCTTCCGCACCTCGGATGTTCTGAATCGTTTGTTCCTTGCCCTCAAAATCACCGTGTGAATAATTGAGGCGAGCAATGTTCATGCCTGCTTGCATCATTTCTGCCAGCGTATCCACATTGTCGCTTGCAGGGCCAATCGTAGCAATAATTCGAGACCTCATATGTCGCCCTCATTCACCCATGCATACACGTCATCCATAGTCCTTCCATTGAAAACGGTGTATTCAATCAACGTTCAGAACCTTGCGAAATAAGCGGATAACGAGCGAAGACTCAAACCATTGATGCGTTCAAGCATACGTTAAGGGGAACAAAATGGACGATAAGAAAGACCAACTTCTTCGACAAGAAGCCCTTGACTATCATGAGGAATCGCCTCAAGGAAAAATCAAGGTTGTACCAACAAAACCCCACTCAACCGCCCACGAACTTTCGCTTGCATATTCACCAGGGGTAGCCTATCCCTGCCTTGAGATTGCAAAACGTCCTGAGGATGCCTACAGATATACTTCGAAAGGAAATCTGGTCGCCGTCATTTCCAACGGAACAGCCGTTCTTGGCCTTGGAAACATTGGGGCACTTGCAAGCAAGCCGGTTATGGAAGGGAAGGGTTTGTTGCTCAAAACCTTCGCAGATATCGACGTTTTTGACATTGAAATTGATGTGACCGATCCTGAAGAATTCATACAGACGGTCGTCAACATTTCCAAGACCTTTGGAGGAATCAATCTTGAGGACATCAAAGCCCCTGAATGTTTTGAAATCGAACGCCGAATTGCAGAGGCAACAAATATTCCCGTCATGCACGATGATCAGCATGGTACTGCGATAATATCTGGGGCGGCGTTGTTGAATGCAGTTGAATTACAAGAAAAGCAATTGGATCAAATCTCGGTCGTCGTCGTAGGGGCTGGGGCCTCAGCCTTTGCATGCGCAGAACACTATGTTGCACTTGGTGTCCAACGTTCGAACATCAAGATGGTTGATTCTCAAGGGATTATCACGAAAGCACGTCTAGACCGTGGGGAACTAAATCAATACAAGGCGAAGTTTGCTGCTGATTGTGAAGATGGGCAACTTATTGATGCCATGAAGGGAGCTGATGTCCTTCTCGGCCTTTCCAAAGGAGGTTTGGTTTCACAAGAGATGGTTGCAGCAATGGCGGATAAACCGATTCTGTTCGCTTTGGCGAATCCTACCCCAGAAATCATGCCGGAAGAGATTCTTGAAGTGCGTAACGATGCCATCATCGCAACAGGACGCTCGGACTATCCAAACCAAGTCAACAATGTTCTTGGATTCCCGTACATTTTCCGAGGTGCACTTGACGTGCGGGCACGTGACATCACTCAAAACATGAAGATGGCAGCCACGCGCTCACTTGCTGAACTTGCAAAGGAACCGGTCCCAGACTACATTTCAGCTGCCTATGATGGGGCGACAATGGAGTACGGACCAGAGTACATTATTCCTAAACCATTTGATCGTCGAGTACTGATTTGGGAGGCTTCGGCGGTCGCCCAAGCCGCTGTTGATGAGGGCATTGCATCGGTTACGAGCGAAGAATTCTCACTGCAATCATACCGAGAAGATTTGGAAGCACGTTTGGGCATGACCTATTCTATCATGCGGAGCATTATCAATCAAGTCCGACGTCGCAACAAGCGCATTGTCTTCCCTGAAGGTGACAATGAGAAGGTGATTCGTGCTGCGGCTCAACTGGCAGAACAGAAAATTTGCAAGCCAATCTTACTCGGTCCGGTCGATCGTATTGCTCGAATGATGGAAGAAATGCACTTCACCTTCGACTACGAATGTTACGATCCACGTTTCGATGAACGTCGCAAAGGTGCCTATACGGATGCATTGTTTGAACGAAGAAAACGAAAAGGCGTGACAAAGGTGGATGCTGCACGATTGCTGAAAAGCCGTCCATATTTCGCAAGTCAGATGGTCGAAGCTGGCGATGCAGATGGCTTTGTTGGAGGCGTCAGTCGAAACTACAGCGACGTCCTACGTCCCGTATTGGAAACCATTGGAGCCTCTGATGATGCACACTGCCTCATCGGCTGTTACATGGTTACGGTCAAAGGAAAGATTCTGTTCCTTGCTGATGCGACAGTGAACGTTTATCCAGACAGCAGGACACTTGCTGAAATCGCGGTTCAAACAGCAAAGGTCGCTCGTAGATTCGGGGTTGATCCAAAGGTTGCTATGCTCTCCTTTTCCAACTTTGGAAGTACACGTGCGCAGCGTAGTGATCGGATTGAAGAGGCGGTTGAAATGGCCCGCATACTCGACCCAACTTTGGTCATAGACGGGCCAATGCAAGCAGATACTGCTCTGGACTCAAACGTTCAGAAGGAATATCCATTCATGGAATTCACAGGTCCAGCAAATGTCCTTGTTCTACCAAATTTGGCGTCTGCGAACATTGTTTACAAGATGCTTGAACAACTTGCAGATGCTGAAATGACCGGGCCAATTCTTGAGGGAATGAAACATCCAGTCCAACTCGTAGCCCGTCAAGACGGCGTTCGCCACATCGTTAACATGGCAGCAATTTGTGTTGCTGACTCGATGAGAAAGGATTCCTATTGGGAAACACTAGCCAACAGTTCATCTGATTCTTGAAGCCCTTCTTCGTATGGAATCGAAGGTCGCCGTGGCCGCCAAATGGCCCCCGTTACAAACCCAGCAACAAGACCACCAAACAAGAGATTAGCCCAACCATCGATGGCATAGGATCCAAAGCCTCGAATCACTGGAATCAAAAATGATGGAATGACCCCCAATATCGTCGTCCAAACAACTTCAGTTCGAAGGTTGCCAATGACATCAGCACTCATGGGCACGCGTCGTGCTGGTTCGTTTCGTTTCGGTGAAAGAACAAACCTTAGCACAGTGTTGGGAAGAGGTCGATCGACTGGGATGTTTGATGTTGCGTATGTCTCTGTTTTCCGAGGATGCATCTCAACAGCAAGCCGGTGATGCTGAAGCGGTCCATCTGTCTCGTTAGGTCTTGGGCGTCCATCCATCATGCCTCCGCGGTGGCTCGTAGCGGCGGCATCACTGAGTATTTCGACGACACCTGGTTCAAGTTCGATGGAGGGAAAAGCATGACTCCACTCAGGAAACGATGGCAATCGCGCTTCTAATGAAGCATCCATATTCATTGAATTGAATTCTGATTGAATCGTTGTTTGAAGTGATTGAATCTCGTCAACTGTAAGTCCAATCATCGGTTCATTTGCATGTTCAGGCTGCTCAGATTCTGCCAGCAATTGTGCGACTTGGCCACGGGTCAGTGGTTTCTGCAAGATGTAGAACGATGGAAGTCGAACCTCATACCGGGGACGTTGGCTGGCGTAGATCCATCCACCTTTGGCGCTTCCAAGCCATGAACTTCCAGAAGCGATAGGAATGAATTCGAGTCCACTGATACTGATGCTTTCCACGAAATCACTTCAGTTGTTGTTCCATTAATCTGTACCACTTCATGCCCACTTCATGCTCCTCGAGCAATTTGAATTGCTTGAACGGCGAAATCGATCGCATGTAGCCAAAGGCAGCGAAGTCGACAAGGTTTGGCTCTTGTCCCCCAAAGAAGGATTGACCGTCAAATGAAGCGGTGTAATCGGTCAGTAAATCGTGCCAGAGTTTTTTTGGTGTTCGCCCGTCTTTCTTTACTCGTTTTCGAGCAATGATGCCCCACATGATTGGAAAGCCCGCCCATGCATAGAGCCTTCGGGAAATGAATCCAAATTTTTCTAGTTTTGAGACGCGGCGTGTAGTGCTTAGTGCGGATCCTAATGATCCGTACAAAATCGGAATGGTTGCACGTTTCCAAGCCTCATCAACGTGAGAAAGCATTGCATCGTATCGCTCGCTACCGCTGTCTTTGGAAAGGGAACTGTTGTTGTATTTCTCATCGATGTAATACATGATCGGAGTTGAGTCCACAACTACTTCACCGTCATTATCGGTGAAAACAGGAACCTTGTTCCATCCGTTGGTGAAAGAGAGCTCCTTCTTTGTACGCATCGCATTGACCTGGACTTCGCGAACGTCGAGTCCTAGATGTTCGACGAGTCCACGTACTTTCCATGAGAACGGACAGGTTTGCAGCACGTGCAAGGTTGCTTGGCTCATGGTGGTCCCCAATTGAATGACCTTCTTCAATCCTCGTTAACGTCTTGGTCAGGCCGCCAACCGGGTTTCCAAAATTCATCATCGTCTAACCATCCCACCCATTCATCATCCGCACATGCAAGCAAGCGGTAAGCCCGGCTTTCGAGACCTTCACGATTGTATTCTGGCAACGTACCTTCAGTAAAGGCTTGATGCCAATGAACCTGCATTTGTCGAATTTCTCTTCGTGCTCCTTCCGGATTATCGAAGTTCATTTCGCAGACATCGCGCAACTCTGAAAGCCACTGCCGCGTATCCTTGCGAAGAGGATCATCAATCCGATGCTTAGGGGTTGATTTCCTCTTAAACGGCCACCAACCCATAACAGTACTTTCAGTCCCTATGCTTTCATCTTTCGCATGAAGATGAAAAACACGAACGCATTCGGGACTTCATGGGGCGAATGCATCTTCATCTCCACGGTCGTTTGAAAGACCCCTCTCTCAAATCACTCGCAGAGACGTATCAAGCTCGATTGCAAAATTCTGGACTTACCGTTCATACACATACGGATGAGTTACCAAAATATCTAACCAAACTCGAATCAATGAAAGGACAATTGTTCCTCCTTGATGAACGAGGATCGACGTACACTTCTGTTGGTTTTGCAGAACGAGTTCAATCATGGACTCTTCTATCATCGGATACCCACGTTGCCATCGGTCCCGCAGAGGGTTGGCAAAATCTTGGACAGCATCTGCCCAGAATTTCGCTGTCTGACATGACCTTTCCGCATGAATTTGCAGCAGTGCTTTTCCTTGAACAATTGTACAGGGCTTTTCAAATCAACAAGGGAACATCCTATCACAAGGCTTGAGCGAATCCTAATCAATAGCGAGATGGAGGCTTAATCATGGCCGTCCCATTCGGAGATGAGGCAAGTTTGCGTTGGATTCTTATCGCATTCGAATTCTTCATTGGAATTGCTCTTGTTTACAACAGCAAGAATCAACCATTTCCACGGCCAAGCGCTCGATTTGGGTGGCTCGTCATCCTTCTTGCATCTCTGGTTCTCATTGGTCAAGCTGCACCGAAACCGATGACAATCTTCGCACATTTCGTGATGCTTTCCGGACTTGGTGGTTTCGGATTGGTTGCTGGCGTCTATCAACTTGCACAAACCCAGCGAGATGTTTTGGTAGCTCCATATTCAGGGATGATGTTCTGCGTTGGAGTTGTAGGTCTCATGGTTTCTACATGGGACGATCTCTCGAAAGTTGAACAATGGGCAGGATTTCTCACCATTGTCATCTTGGGTGGTGGAGAAACATGGCTCATCTTCCGTGGATTGTTGATTGGTAAACTACCGCGTGCATGGTCTCAAGCAGGAATGGTCGCGCTCATGCAGGGCCGACTTACAGGGCGAAACGGGGCTATCGAATGCTTTGAGAAGGGATGGGATGCTGACGAAGAGCATCTCAATCCAATGGCATATGTAGCATTACATCGCATTCATCTGTTCTTGGGGCAAGATGAAGAGGCCCAAACATGGAAAACTTATCTTGATCGAGAAGGCGGTGAAACAGCCGTTGCCCATGAATACATACGCGCCATTCATGACGCTCTGACGGATCTTGATTCACAGGCCGCTGAACGACTTCCCGCCTTATCAGAAGAAGAGTGACCGGGTTCGGGAACTTGTTTCCAGAATCTTTCACATTCTACGCAAAAACGAGATAATTTAAAGAACATAAACGTTGATTATATTACATGAACAAGCAAATTCCAGTTAAAATCTTCTTTTGGATGGTCATGAGTTGGTCTGCTGCTAATGTCTTCGCGCAGGCCCTTTACATGGGATTCAACGGTGTTCCATTTGATGGAATCGCAATGATTGACTCCTTAGGGAACTGGTATTATTTGCTTGTTGTTGTTGAAGTTGCTGTTTGGATGTATGTGGCAATGTACTTTGGAAAGCGCTTCATCTCAAAATTGAATTCGCCCACGCAAATTCAAGTGAACCATTGAAATTGGGTCCTTGCATCGTTTTCATCCGATGAGATTAAGGGGTGCCATGAAGAACATGCCATCATGTTCAATCTTGACAGAGAACCCTTGTTTTCTGGTCAACCGATGTTGGTGGACGATTTGAGTGAAGACGAAGTATGTCGCCTGGATATCGAAAACCTAAGTGTTCTCAGCATCGATCAAGTCCGCGAAACTCTCCCAGATGTCGAGCGTCAACTATCAACGCTTCAGGCGATTGTCGACGAAGCTCATGATATGACTGAAGAAATCGAAATCCTTCTCGAAACTCTCCCTCCGGAGCATCCGCATGTTGTTGAGATGTCTGAATTACTTGGGGGGCTGGTCGCACATTGGCAGCAAACCATTGCCAGGATTGAACGTCACGGCGCTCGTGTTGCAGGATTAGACCCAGGGCGAATTGAATGGTATGGGGTTGTTGATAATCATCTCATGTTGTATTCTTGGACATCTGGAGAATCCGATATTGAATGGTACTATGGCCTCGATGAAGGCTTCTCGTCCCGAAAACCACTCATAGAAGCATAACTTCCCAGGAACATAGGGGAGCGCATGGTTCGAATCGACCGAGTTCATACAGGTGGCGGTGATAAGGGAGAATCCTCCCTTGTCGATGGTAGTCGACGTTTGAAATCGGATTTGCGTTTCTCCGTCGTTGGCGACTGTGATGAATTGAATTCAATCATTGGATTGGTACGGATGGAAAGCTCACGGGTTCCAATGCACCATCGAGATGGCGGAGACCGTAAAGGAGCAGGGCGCGTCCACTTCATCTGTGATACTGCCTTGTCACGCATTCAGCATGAACTGTTCGATCTTGGTGCAGAGTTGGCTTGTCCGCCCGAGAATCTCCCTGAGTACATGGTCTTGATTAACGAAAATCAAGCGGATACCTTGGTTTCAGATATGGATGCATGGCTGACTCAAGTCGAACCTTTGACGTCGTTTATCCTTCCCGCAGGAGGGCCTCCTCAAGCCGTTCTCCATCATGCAAGAACCGTTGCTCGAAGACTTGAACGCGGTATCGTCAAACTCCGTGAACATGAGGGTGAACAGTCTGTACGCCCACTTGTTCTTACCTATGTCAATCGCCTTTCAGACTGGTTGTTTGTTTTAGGCAGGTGGATTACCGCAGTACTTGGAGAGGAAGAAATGCTTTGGCTCCCTCTTGGCAAGCGCGGAAAGGAAGATGGTATTGCGAGTTCAATTCTACGGCAAGCAGAACACGATTCAGATTTTGACAACATCTAATTCGTCGACTTGATTTTATCCCATGCGCGTCGTACAACGTTACGGGTCTCATCATGCGTCAACTGTGCTAGTGCCTGTTCCCAATCCAGCCACAAATGATCTCGATGTTCGTGCGAAAGTGTAACATCGAGAGATTCTGTTTCAGCAAGGAACCAGAACACTTCCTTCTCCCGTTTTCTGCCTTTATGACGGTAGGTGTAAGCAGTACGCTCGACAAACTCTTCGTCGAAAGTGAGTTCGGTAATTCCAGTCTCTTCTGCTAATTCACGACGAACGGTTGCGACATGGTCCACGTCAGTATCCTCGACGTGGCCTTTCGGTAAATCCCAATGACCTTGCGGATATTGAAGCAGCAAGATACTATCGATGTTGACCAGAACGACGCCGCAAGAAGTCTCCACCTCATCCCCTCTTATTGCCCCTGTCAGGAGTATGGTTTGATATCTTCGCGTACCGTGTTTGCCCAAGAGATTCAATATACGTCGAATTTGGAGGCATGGATGTGACGGACATGACCACGTTCCCAGATGTTCATCGAATCATCGCCGATTCAGATTTAGACGGAATGTGCGCTGCAGTCGTGTTAAAGAAAGCATATCCGAATGCTGAGGTTCACTTTGCTCACGCTGCTCTGATCCGCTCAGGGATTCTTGACCATCTCATCGACGAACAAACAGTCACGGTTGACCTCCCATTTCACCCAAACAGTGGTTGGTATCTCGATCATCACCTGACCAACAAACCAACAGAGTTGGAGCATGATGAATTCACCTCAAAAGGCGGAATTGTTCACTGGGACCATGCTCCTTCTGCGGCCCGACTTGCATTCGAACTGTTTCGGGAAGAATTCAACTTCCCTCATCTTGAAGCCATCATGCCCCTTGTAGACGACCTTGACTCAGGAGGCATTTCATTGAACACATTCCTTGAGGATGGCCCCCTTCTTCAACTCTCACGCACATTGAATTACAACGACGCATCATACATGCACCACCTTCTTTCCCTGTTTCAAAATTGTACGTCGATGGATGAAATCTATGCGGATGATGCAGTAATGGAACGAATGAATGAAGCACGCGAATCCCGACAGGAATTATTGAGATTGGTTCAAGAAAAGACTACAATTGTCAACCGTCTAGCAATCTGTCGTCTTGAAAATACAGGTCATCGGTCAAACGGGTATCTCATTACTGCACATGCTGGTGCGGATGCCGATGCCTGTTGCATCATTCATGGATACTCTGATGGCGAAATTGGCGATAAATCACGACCTCCACTTTCTGCTAGTTTCTATGCAAACTCGTTCCTCCCAGAAGGTCAAAATCGCTACGATCTCTCTCGTCTAGCAACAGAATTTGATCCTCATGGAGGTGGTCATGCGAATGCCTGTGGCTGCCGAATACAAGCCCCTGGTATCGACTCTAATCTTTCGAGATGGATGGAGATGTGGAACAATCGTGATGTTGATTTGAAGTATCACAATTAGATGACTTGGAACGTGTAAATGAGGCCAAGAAAGGCGTGAATCATCACCAAAGCCATCACCATATCAGAAGCTCGACCGTGCTTTGTTCGTTCAACGGAAAACGATTCATTGTTCTCTTTCAACTCTGCAGTTCGTCGTCCATGGCGTACAACCAGCCAAAGAAGCACTAGGCCAATTGGTCCAGAGAAGCCGTGAATGTTCTGCGGCAAAAGGTCGGAAGTCCAATCGTCGTCAACAATGAACCCCGATACGGCACGGGCGAAGAATGCAATGAGTGCCAAGCAAATCCCCGACCATAGAAGCCATTCTCCGTGTCGCTGATGGCGAGCAAGCGCTTCTTTACGCTCTTCTCCCCGAAGGGCCATTCCTTTTTTTCTCCAGCCATATTGACGAACGAGCCAGAAAACAAATGCCGTCGCAAGAATTGGGTGAATGAGCATAATCACCGTTCGCGTCACCATATGCTCTCCCACTGTTTCTTCCGATGAAAGGGAGACTTGAATGCGTTTCTCTTGTGCTTGTGACTTCGGCGGTGAGTTCAAAGGTTGAATGTCGAGGGAATGTTGGGGGGGGCAATGCAAGAATCCTATCTTGAGGCATGTCTTGAAGTCGGATTCAAGACAATTAAGAATCGACGGCTAAACGCTGTCGGTAAATGCCCTGAGTTCACACTGATGGACAAACCGTGGAAAGAACTGGTGAAACTCGCGGTTCTTGAGACCGAAATTCCAGGGCAAGATGAAGATGGCGAGACCATCGCACCATCACCTCGATTTCGACGTGGTCGCCGTCGAGGCCGTCAACAATCGACCATCCCCTCACCAGAGGACATTCAAGCCATGGGCGATGAATCAGCAGCTCTGCGCTTTGCCCTCCTTCTTGTCAACAAATTCTTGCATATCGATCAATGGTCTGAGGAAGACCATGCTCCTCTTGAATCAGAATTACGAAATGCATGTCTTGACAAAGGCGTGCACCCTGTTTGGCATGAGATGGCTAAACGAAGCAATCTTTTCGGTCAATTTTCTGCATTCCCTGTCCTTGAATCGAAGGCAACATCGTCGAAGAAAAAACTTGACTTGTCAGAAATTGCCATCGATCCATTCGATGTATCATCGTGTCTAGATGTATTAAAATCAATTCCTGATGAGCAGTACAGCGCAGAAGATCTCGTCGCAATGAAGCGTCTCGTCAAGCGACTGTCCTCAGGTAAATGGCCAAATGTAGAATCAAATCTTCTCGATTTTGAAGGGAACCTTTCGCTTGTGTCCTTGTTGATTGCACTCAATACGAATGCACCGACAGATTCTATCCTTGAGCGACTTCGCAAAGCCAACAAATCACTTGCTGAAAGGTACGAATTGGCCATGATTCTTACCGGCGATACAATTGATTGGAACGATGATTACCTCTCACAAAACGATGATGACCTAGGGCAGGCTCTTCTCAAATTGGCTTGGATGAACGGCCCATTGGAACATATGAATCCTTCAACAGCGCAGTTGGAAATCGGTCTTGACCTCCTCGTCAACGAACAAGCTCCAACCAGTCGAGTCGATGTCGTGCGTTGGAAAATGCTCCAGTGTTATGTTGTCGAGGAGCGAAGTGACGATGCCCTTGAAATCATCAAGACGATTTCTCTCGAACATGATTCAGATGCTTCAGAATTGTTACCACTCTTAATTCAACTCGGTAATGATGAGGCATATGCATGGCTTGAGATGAACATGAGCAACATCGACGAGGGAGGATTGGTTTCCATCGCCCAAGAAGACGCCTTGCCATTACCGTTGCGTGCTGGGGCCCTGGTTTTGCTCAAGGAACAGAATGGTGAAGGGTGGATGGAGTTACAATCTCTAGCCGTACACATATTCGTTCAGACACTCAACCTGGATGAATTAGCGACCATTCTGATTGATGATGATGTTGCCATTCCTTCCCATCCTCATGAGACACTCATCGTCGCCCACCTTTTGAGCGCTTATCATGATGAGAACATCTGGAAGGCAGCACGAGAAGCTCGAAAGAAGGCTTTGCAAATGATTCAATCCACCGATGTACCCTCATCCATCAACGATGACGAACACAAACTTCTGCTCCTTCTCGAGGGTCGAATTGAAGAATCTGTTGGCAAACTAAAGTTGACGGATACCCTTCCAAAAAAGGGCATCAAAGCCGTCAATCAAATTGTCAATGCTCTCTCTTCAGGAGGATCTCATCTTGTGGATGAAAAGCATCTCAGCAATATCATTGAATCCTTAGAAGAAAGCGAAATGACGGGAATGGGAGAAGCTCTCCTTCGAACAATTGTTTCGAAACTGCGCCTCAACAATGCCCGCCTTTCACTTGAACGAGGAGATGACTCAAACCAAGTGATTGCAACACTTGAGTCTGTCTTGAGTCAACCATCAATCCCGTACCCAATTGTCGATGGAGTTCGCGAATTAATGTATGAGTTCGATCTTGGAATTTCTTCTCTTGTCCAATGGTATCAAGCCAACCATCAGCGTTCTATCTGGGCGTTGCTTGCTCAAGCAACCCTTGAGGCTTCCCAAGGCAAAAATCTCTCTGCAGCACGTTTGTTCAAACGTTCAGCAGATTCAGGTGAATTTGCCTATGATGAAGAGATTATGCTTTACCGAAAGGCACTAATCCACTTCGCATTCGATAAGAAATGGGGAGAAGCCAAGCAACTCCTTTCAGAACATCCGAATTTGCGTGCGGCAATCACGAAGCGTTTCCAACTCTATCTTGACGTATCACACAAAGCTTCGATACAAGAGACGGCGAAGGCTACGTCGATGCTCAAAAACTTCGTCAAACGGCAAGAAATCATTGTTGAGGAAACGGAAGAAGGTGAGAAAACAAGAACCAAGACGATCTTCAAAGAAGATGAACTCGACTTGCTCCATACCTACCCCGACGAACATCCTAAACCGCTGCCAAGGGAACCATTCACAGGGCGACTTCTTGCTGCGACAAATGCATTGCAGCGAGATTACAGGACGCAGAGTTCGAAGTCGTTTGACCGCCGATATCGTGACATCATGGTTATGCGAAATCCAGAGGCAATGGAAGTCCATACCCTCGCTCAACAAGCGAGCGAGACATCTCCTCTTGATGCACTCCGTATCCTAGAGCGTGCACAGTTGTCTGGACGTTTCCAAGATCGAAACAAATCGTTTGCAAATTTGGAATTGATGTTGTTCCGCCGCCACCAATCAGAAATTCGCACATCTGATCGCCGATATCTCAGGCATCTTCCACTCAAGCCACTTGTATTGGTGGACACAAACATTGTCATCGATGCCTTGTATCAAAGACTTCAACAGCGTCTAAATCGATCAAATCATTTTGAAGATTCAACCAATCAACGCTCCCATTTTGCGGGCTATCTGCTTTACCTAGCAGCTAATGACAAGGTAGATCTGTGTTTGCCGAAGGTTGTGCGAAGCGAAGTCGAGAACATCGCTCGGTCGATCGATGACATCCGGTCACGATTCGAGAATGCGCTGGTTGACAGTGAGATTTTGGAATCAACCATGTCGACTGAGAATATGAAAAAGATTGTTGCTGAAGTCATTTCTGAATTTAGTACATGGGAAGGAAATACAGATGAAATTGAAGAAGAAGCTGTAAGTGAGGACGTTAAGGCTTCGATGAATGAATTCTTAACCCAGCACAATGAGATTTACGATGAATTAACAAAGATGCGTCAACATTACCAAGGAAAGAACATCCGAACAGAAATTGATGGTAAGAAGATATATCCACAACATCCAGATCGAAAAATTATGCAGTACGCTGCCGTCCTTTCCAACAGGCCTATCGACGACGTTGGCTCAATTGTAGTCGCAACTCATGATGGTGATTTCACCGTTGTTGCCCGCGCCTTCGAGGAGAAGTTTGGTTTCGGAATTGCAAAGAACAGTCGAACACTGAAGCAATGGCTTCGTGAATCATGAGCGTTGCCAAACCGCTCTGAACCTTAGGTGTTCTTCGTCTTGATATTGAACGACTGACATGTCAACTGAATTGAGTTGTTTACCTATTGATTCAATGAATGAAAGCTCGAGGGGCCAGGGGGGGCCATCAACTTCAATGTCATTTGCAGGATTCGACATACGCCCAATGCAGATTAATTTCCCGCCTCGGCCAACGAATGGTGCGAGGTTTCGAGACGCAGGAATCCGAAAAACTTCAGGAATTGCCTGTAAAATGTGAACTTCGAGAACGAGTTCAAATGTTCCAAGCCATTCTGGGTCAGGGTTGAGTAAATCCCCAACTTCCCACGTTATGCATGGATTAGGGTACATTTCCTTGGCCCATTGAACGGCAGAGGGTGATAGGTCAAACGCCGTAACACTCCATCCTTTTTTTGCAAGATAGATCGCATCCTCGCCAAGACCACAGCCTACGACCAACGCAGAACCGGCTTTTTCCGATGGATGATTGTTCATCCAATCGACAAGGAATGGATGTGGTTCACCTTTTGACCATGGGATATAGTTTCGGTCCTTTTCTGCGAACTCATACAGATCTTCGAACCAATCAAGTGGAGAGCCGCGTTTTTGAGCTGCATCGGAGAGATTTCTCAGAATCTTCCGAACTTCGTCCATAGCGATGCCTTCACATGTGTGCGATGAGAGTCTCCCCAAATGCTGAGCAAGAAAGGAGAGTGGCATCGTCCATGAGGCGTTCAAAGTCGTAAGTCACCGTCTTTGCACTAATGGCCCCTTCCATTCCTTTGACAATCAAGTCTGCCGCTTCACTCCAACCCATGTGACGAAGCATCATCTCAGCAGAAAGAATAAGCGAACCGGGATTAACCTTGTCTTGTCCAGCATACTTAGGGGCAGTTCCATGCGTTGCTTCAAAGATCGAAATCCCGGTATCATAGTTGATGTTTGCACCTGGAGCGATACCAATACCTCCAACCTGAGCAGCAAGAGCGTCGGAGATGTAGTCACCGTTCAAATTCATGGTTGCAAGTACACTGTATTCGCCAGGCCTTGTGATGATTTGTTGAAGCATAGCATCAGCGATAACGTCCTTGATGACGATATTATTGCCAGTGGCTGGATTTGTCATGGTACACCATGGCCCTCCATCCAGTTCGACTGCTCCAAATTCTTCCTTCGCAAGTTGATATCCCCAATCACGGAAACCACCTTCGGTGAATTTCATGATGTTTCCTTTGTGAACGAGAGTAACACTCTCCTTGTCGTTATCGATGGCATACTGCAATGCGGCTCGTACAATTCGGTTGGTCCCTTCCTGGCTGATTGGTTTGATTCCAATACCTGATGTGTTCGGGAATCGAATCTTGTCTACGCCCATTTCGTTGGTTAGGAAGTCGATGAGTTTCTTGACTCCCTCCGAGCCTGCCTCCCATTCAATTCCAGCGTAAACATCCTCGCTGTTCTCTCGGAAGATGATCATGTCAACATCTCCAGGCTTCTTTACTGGAGATGGAGTACCGTCGTACCATCGGACTGGGCGAACACAGGCAAAGAGGTCCAACTTTTGTCGCAGAGCAACATTTAGCGAACGGATACCGCCACCAACAGGAGTGGTTAGAGGTCCTTTGATTGAGACCAGACCAGTGCGCATAGCATCCAATGTAGCTTCTGGGAGCCACTCACCAGTCGCATTGAATGCTTTCTCTCCAGCAAGGACCTCATTCCATGCGATTTGTTTTTGTCCGCCGTATGCTTTTGCAACAGCAGCATCAACAACTGAAATCATGACGGGACTAATGTCAACACCGATCCCATCCCCTTCGATGTAGTGAATAATGGGGTTGTTTGGGATGTGAAGTTTTCCATTTTGCATGACAACAGGTTCGCCGCTCATAGTTCTCAGACTGGTCCACCCATAACCACTTCAAGAACCAACCGATGCGTTGGTTTCTATGAGAGCAAAGGTGCAATGGGGCGGCGGGACCAAACTTGACTGTCAAAATGAGCGGGGCCAATCGATTGATGTTGATTGGGAAGAAGGGCCTTCACCAATGCAAATCTTCCTTCAGATGATTGGTGCATGTTCAATTGTTGATGTGGTCGTCGGCCTCAAGAATCGAGAATTTGGAAACGTTTGGGTGGACTTGGATGCTGAGAGAAGAGAGGATTACCCTCGCTCGTTTACCAAAGTCGACATGGTTTATCACGTGGAAGGCGATGTTCCAGAAAAGCTTGTACGTCGAACAATTGAGAAATCCCATGAAAAGTATTGCTCAGTCTCCAATTCTCTGAGCAGAGATATTGAGATCACGTGGGATCTCGTCTTGCATCAGAAGTAGGTACCTGATTTTAGAGAGTGAATTGCTTGCTTGAAAGCATTCTCCAACAATTCATACAGTGGCTTCCAAACCGACGGAATGTTTTGTTCTTCAACAAAGTCAAACTCGCCTGAGTTGCGATGTACTCGGACACAAGGCCGAATCTGTTGGTTGTCCTGAAGTTCTACAAGCAGCGAAAGACGGTACTCATCGTCCGTGAGAGTGACTCGTGCAGAATTCAAATCAATGTTTTGAGCATTGTCAGGCAGAACGTTAATTCCTTCATCGGACTGTTGACGGATGGTATGTTGAGCAAGAACCTGCAGCAACTCGGCCACGAGTACCGGATCAACTGGTAGCGATTCCTGTTCATTCTCTAGGAGTATGCTTTGTAGGGGGTTTGTAGAAGTGGGCTGTGGGGCTAAGGGGGCGCCTAGTTCAGCAAAAATATCAACATCGTCGGCATTAAAGTCTTGAGTGATTGGTTGGTCAAAGTCCATGTTATCGCTCTAAACTTTGCACTGCTTCCCTTTTGAAGTATTGTTCATATTGTACAGAACATGAAAGATTCAAATGGAGGCTATTTTTCGTAAAAATGAGGGAATTTCATTGCGAGCAATTGTAGTCGTGTTCGTTCTTGCCCTTCTCGCTCAAGTTGCGGTCTCTGCACCTTCAGGTATTGGATCCTCAGCAAATGAAGGCTGTCTATGCCATGGTGAGAGAAATCCGAACACAATTGTCGAAGTACAAGGGCTACCGGAATATTTCGAATCAAACACTTCGTACAACTTTTCAATCGAAGTTAGTTCCCAAACCATTCTACCGAACGCGAACGGGGAAAGGGGAGGCTTTCGAATGTTGGTGGCGGGTGGCAGCATTGATTTCAATGAATCAGAGGGTCTGATTCAACAATTGGACGGCGGATGGACACATACCGAAACCGGAAATACAGTGAGGATGTGGAATTTTTCGTTTACGAGTCCAGAGAGCAATGCTTCTGTTGTTGATATTACAATTTATGGAAATGCAGTGAACGGGAATCAAGCAAGCAGTGGGGACGAGTGGAACAGTCTCGAAATCCAGTTACCGGGTGTGCAATATGAAGGTGAACTTCTTGGAGAACAAGCTGATGACTTCAACCCATTGGATTACACTGTCGGAGTCGTATCAATGATTGTCCTCGTTGGACTTTTGATTATCACGTTACGTGATTAATCAGTTGACAAACTCGATGGTACTGCTTCGAAGAGCCTTGAGTTGACGTCGCTCAGAAGATCCATGAATTTGTTCACTCTTGACACCTGTAAGGACTAGCATAACTCGTATTTCATCGTCAAGACTCTCGTCAACTGCAGTTCCCCAGATGATCTTGGCATGAGGAGAAATACGTTCGGTAATGATTTGAGCACAACGTTCTGCTTCTCCAAGTGTGAGGTTATTGCCGCCAACGACGTTGATGAGGGCACCTCGTGCATCGCTAAAGTCAAGATCGAGGAGAGGGGAATGCAAAGCTTCCAACGTTGCCTCTTCAGCCCGGCCAGGCCCTGAACCCGCACCAAGTCCAATCATTGCTACTCCTGCTCCGGAGTGAATGACCGCCTTCAAATCCTCAAAGTCGAGATTGACCATTCCATCACGTGTAAGGAGTTCAGTAACGCCGATGATTGAGCGCACGAGAAGTTCATCTCCGACTCTGAAAGCACTCGCAAGGGGGAGGTCCTTAACGCCCTCAATTTCCAACAAGCGTTCGTTAGGAATCACTAAAATTGTGTCGCAGTACTCGCGCAGACGTTCAAGACCCCATTCAGCATTTTCTCTTCGGGTCGCTCCTTCAGAATTGAATGGATAGGTGACAACTGCAATTGTCATTGCTCCTTGTTCCTTAGCAAGGCGAGCGATATGGCCTGCAGCTCCTGTTCCTGAGCCACCTCCCATTCCGGCAGCAATGATGGCAAGTTGGGTATCTGTCGTGATGCCTCGGAGGGCTATTTCAGATTCTAGCGCAGCCGCTTCGCCCTTTGTTGGATCGCCACCAGCACCTCTTCCCCGGGCGGTCCTCCCTATGAGCACCTTGTGCTCGAGAGGAGACATCAGGAGGGCTTGTGCATCCGTATTGATGGCATATCCTGTAACAAATGAGTTCTCAAACAGACCTTCTGCATCGAGTCGGCCAACTGCATTACAGCCCGCTCCTCCAACACCGTAGACACGAATTCTTGGTTGAAGCGACTCAAGGAGAACTCGGAGTTCTTCGTCAGTCCCCTGGCCACTTGGTTGCGGATCGAGTTGAGGTACAATTTCCTCATCAGACAGTTCCAAAACTCGTTCAATCAAATGGCGCATGGATATTATCTTGATTCATCCTAACTTGAATGTATTGCACCGAACATCGATGATGGATGCGATTTCAAGACACGAAATCAATCACGGAGACCTTCTTGGGTCACCTGGTAGACGCACTCGCCATCAGGCAAGTTTGGAGAGTCGACAAGGCGGGCAATTCGTCGTCCACCCTTTGCTTTCCTCAGGTAAAGTCGGAAGGTGGAAGCGTGTGCGAGTACGTGACCTCCGATAGGCTTGGTTGGGTCGCCCCACATTGCGTCCGGTTTAGAGTGAACCTGGTTCGTTACCAAAACAAGCGCGTTGTTGACATCAGCAAGTTGCTTGAGATCTTTCAGGTGGCGATTCAATTTCTGTTGTCGGTTTGCAAGCATACCACGGCCAATAAATTCTGCACGGAAATGACTAGTCAGCGAATCGACAATAATCATCTTGACATTGAGGCCTTTGCTCATTCTTTTGATTTCTTCTGCAAGAAGCATTTGGTGAGCTGAGTTGTAAGCGCGCGCTACGTGTATTCGACTCAGGACCGCATCTGGGTCAAGCCCATGCCCGCGAGCCATTTGTGTGATTCGCTCAGGTCGGAAGGTATCTTCTGTATCGATGTAGAAAACATCACCATCAAATCCTCCATCTTCGATAGGCATGGTACAGTTAACTGCGAGCTGATGCCCAATTTGCGTCTTTCCTGAACCAAAGGCCCCGTAGACTTCGACGAGAGCTTGTGTTTCGAATCCGCCGCCGAGAAGATCATCGATCGACTGAACTTTAGAGGAGAGTTTCTGCACTTCCCGTCGACGATCGAGCAGGGCTACACCGGAAACGAAACCACCGATGTTTGCCATTTTCTTTGCAGCATTGATGATTTTTCCAGCAACCGCTTCACCGAGTTCTGCCTGTTCTGCAAGATCCGCAGGGGACATAACCGCAAGGGCAAGTAACTCGTCAAACCCAGCTTCCCGCAGTTTTTCAGCCGTTGCTGGACCAACACCAGGTAGGTCTTCGATTCCGACCTCGGGAACCTCCTCATCTTCGGCATCCATTGGTATCACTTCATCCTCAGTCAGGACTTCATTCTTCTTACTTGTTGTCTTCTTCTTTGTTTTCGTGCTCATTGTACCACTTGACCCTAACCAACGGCTGAGGGTATATCAAGCGAAGATTGGGACAAATCACCTATGAAATCTGAAGATTCGCCTTAATATCGGCGCATGATGTCGGTTTTCACTTTTCATTCACTTTCAGAATCTTCTTCTTCAGATTCGTTGTTTGATTGGTAAGGGTTGGGAGCCGACTCCTCTTGTTCATAGAGAATAGCAACAATATGGTTGATGTTGATTCTGTCCTGCCCTTGATCGATTGTTAGTTGAAGATCGTGCATACCTCTGATCGGGAAATTTAGATCAATAGACCATGATGCATCTTCCCCATCCTGTATTTGTGCTGAATAGGTACCTTTACTGGCAGAGTTTGGATCGCTTAATTCCCAGGTAATGCTTACAGGACTTCCAAGAGGAGTTTCTGGATTTTCAACGATTGAAGCGATTGTCATTTCCCTTGGACTTGAGGCTTCGTTCCCTGGTGTTGTGTTGATTTCCATCGTATCCGGATCCCCAGAATTTGCTTCGCTCCAATCGATAGAATGTTCAACACGAAGAACAACAGTTTGATTCGCTGTGTTTCCGTTGATGTCTGTAGCGGCCAATACAACCGTGTACATTCCGTGAATCTGGTACTCTACATCGATGTTTGCTGATTCGGATGCATCAATGGTGATCGCCGATCGGCCATCACCTGGTTCAAGTGAGAAGGTCTCCAGCCCATAATCCGATGTTGTTCGAGCAAAATCAAAACTAAAGGTGACGCCAGTGAAGGAAATCTGTGAACCACCAAGATAGGATTGTTCTATCGTGCCATTGGTTGCATCGTAGTGCACAACAAGGTCGATGAGCTTCTCTTGTTCAGAATCATCATTGCCAAAACAACCTGCGAGCATTGAAAACATCAACAGGAAGGAGAAGAGCACTGCTCCTGTTCGCCCGCCCATGCAGTATCTTGGAGGTCATCCTTGAAGAAGACAGTGCCGAAAGAGGATGAAAAAATACCACATCGGTGGTTTCAAAGGGAAGGACTGTGGCGTTTGGCTTAGCGAGGTGGGGTAGTCTGGATATCCCGTCGGGCTCATAACCCGGAGATCGATGGTTCAAATCCATCCCTCGCTACCACTCAAGAATACTGATAGTAGTCATGTTTTGGCTGCAAGGAATCCATTGCTGATTGCAAACGCACATTTGCAGCCTGAATCCCATTGGCGATTTCATCACACTCTTTGCGAATGCGTTGAGATTGTTCTGAGCATTCCTGATGGTTGTGTGAGCATGTTTCAAGAACGGCTAAGACGGGATCAATCTGGCTCCCTGGTGCGTGTTCTGGTCTCAGATAATACGCCCCGTTTTCCAAGATAACAGGCCCAGAAGCCTGCACTTCTGTTGCCAAGAGCTTGCAATACTTCGTTTTGGCTGCATCGACTTGGCATGCTGCGAGAAGAGCAGCGACATTGCCGGGTGTATCTTTGTGTGATTTGAAGAAGAACTTCTTTGCTTTCGATGCCTTCCCTGCCTTCATGTAGACCTGCCCAATGGTTCGATAATCTTGTTCCATCGGGGTGAGTTTAGACAAAAGCGTAGGTGCTGTTTGAGAGAGTATTTTTTCCAATTTCTTGCGTTCCCGAAGAAGAACAGAGGTCGCTTGAATTGCTAATTTGTTCTTTCCACGTATGGAGAGGACCTCAGCGAGAATTCGAACCCCTTTGACCAGTAAAGTCTGCATAGCACCATCACGTTGTTTGTTTGCAAGCAACATCGATGTGAATTCACTTGCCATCACTTCAACCATTTCATAACGTTCTTCTTCGAAATACCGAATCATCTGAGAAAGTGTCTGATTTGGATCGGACATGCCAAACATGATTTCACCTCAAGCTCCGTCGTATGCTGCAGTTAAGGTCGTCGTTTCCACAACTCCAATCAGTGTTCGAATGTTTCTCAATATGAGGCCGGATAGTTGAGAAAAGTCGTCAACGATAACCTTACAATACACATCATATTCTCCAAAGAGTACCATTGCTTCAGCTATTTCTGGCATGTCGTTGAGCTCTGATACCACCTGCTGTTCTCGACCTGGCTCTGTTGTGAGAAGGACGAGGGCGATAGCGGCCATAATGTTCGATTCTGAACCTTATGTTTAATTCTTCACGTCTTTTGGTTGGGGCAATGAGCATGCATCAAATCACCGTTGCATTGACCGGTTCGCCAGGAACGGGCAAGTCAACGCTAGCATCTCGTCTGAAACAACATGGCATTCATATCATCTCCCTTGAACAGGTTGCTGAGGCTGTTGATGCGCTCTCGAAGAGTCATCAAACACTCGAGGTTGAAACCTCAAAACTCGGAAATTGGTCGTGGGACGGCGAGCAGTTCTGCATTATTGATGGTCATTTGTCACACCACTGTTGCATTGATGCCGTCATCATCTTGCGCTGCCACCCCTCCAAATTACGACAACGCTTGGAGCAAAGAGAAGGATATGGGTCCGACAAAATCGAATCAAACATTGAATGGGAACTCCTTTCAGGAGTGTGGTCAGAACTGATTGTTTTGCATCCACATGTAAAGGTGATAGAGATTGATACAACACATGCAAACGTTCCAATTGAACCAATTCTCGATTTTTTGACAAATCCTAGGCATTCGAAGACAGTAGAAGAATACATCCAAGAATCAATTGACTGGATTGGTAATGGAAATGTTGCCGAAAGCATATGACCTTTCTTCGCTTCGTTTAACTGATTGAGATGGCTTTGGAACAACTCAGAAAGCGCTGGGAAGCCATCGCTGCACCCCTTGTTTCTGGACTTGGAAAAACGAATCCAGCCATTCTCACGTGGCTTGCACTTCCTATAGGTGTTGCAGCAAGCGCCCTTGTTTTCCTTGCTCCAAAAAGTGACTCAGGGGCTTTGATGTTGATTGGGTCAGCTTTGTTGATTGCATTCTCAATGATTCTTGACGGTCTCGATGGCCAACTCGCTCGACAAACCGGGCAAGTATCCAGATGGGGGGATTATCTTGACCACACACTTGACCGTCTTCTGGACGCTATGTGGGTAATTGCCATTGCTTCAAGCCCTGCTTGGGTTAACGATCCTGTCATTGGATGGGCAGCAGCATGGTTCACAATCCTGGGATCTTATATGGGGACGCAAGCCCAAGCCGTTAGCGGCGGACGAAACTATCGAGGATTCTCTCGAGCAGACAGGACCATTCTCACGATTGCAGCCTTGGCTCTGACAGGGATCTTTTGGCTGATCGGTGTTCAAGACTATTCTGCAGCCTTTGCTCCATTCGAACACCTCGAATTGAATCCGCTAACTGCTGTCGTTATTGTTTCTGGATTGGGAGGAATATACACGTTCTTTGTCCGTTTTTCACAAGCGAGAAAAGAAATCATTGCTCTCGACAAACAACAACCTCTTCCTCAACAAAATCATGACGAATCGGAGTAAATTTGCAACAAACAAATACGTTGGTTGTTCCAGTTATTTATCGGCATACTCTTAACGGGCGGCGGCGACGTATTGTGTGATGGGTGCGAACGCGCTGAACCGTAGTCTCCAACCGAAGGCCGTTATCATGGTCCTACTCATGATACTGATGCTTGTTCCACTAACGCCAGTTTCGACTGCAGCGGATACGAATCCCGGCAATTTGCAGGCACAACACATTGCTGCAACATTTGACCCAGTTTCCGAAACAACAACCGTCACTTGGCAAAACATCGACACCTACAATGGAAATGTTCCATATTATCACGATGCAACCTACATTGTTCATCGTCACACAGAACCGATCACACAATCAAATATCGACAATGCACAAACCATTGATTCGGTTGTGGCTTGCCAAGCAAACGTCTACGTTCAGTACGCTTGGTGTCTTAGTTCCGCAGGTGGAAACGGAGGGCAGCATCCCGGGCACAGCGTGTCCTATCTTGTCGAAGCAGGGACAAATGGGACCTTCTATTACGCCGTAACCATCGAGTGGGATGACCAAGGAGCAACAGTCACACACGAAGAACTCGATCCAGACGTTTCTTCGTTGACCATAGGTGTCGAAGAAGTCACTTCTCCAGTTGAAACACCGCTATACTTCCAAGCCTCTTATTCGCTCGCAAACAGTGAAACGACGCTTTCCTGGATTAACTACCACTCTCCGAACCTGCCCAACACGAACCCCGCTTTGGAAAACACCACAGTCCTGATTTGGCGTTCTACAACGCAAATTTCTCGGAGCAATGGTGGTCAAATTTATGATCAATTGACGCCTATTGCAAACCTTACGTCGGAACAAGAGGAGTACGTTTACACCGTCCCGCCGAACACGAATGAGGAGGCATACTATGCAATCACGTATTACATTCCGAACAAGACTGGCCCTGGCGAAGATTTCGTTGATCTTCGTTTCTTATCCGGCAACGCACTTACAGAACCTGTTCTTGAAGACAACCGCCCCCCAAACCACGTGAGCGTTTTCTCGGTCAGTACTTCCTCTGAAGAAGATGGTACAGGTGAGACGGAGCTGACGTGGTTTGGCGTTCCAGGTGAATCTGGTGAACGATACGATCTGTATGTTTCCGGCGTTGCATTTACTTCCATCTACGACACAGGCGTTACCTTCCTTGCTTCGTTGTATGAGAACCAAACCCTTGAGGATTCCAACAGCCCATACGAATATACTCGACAGTTGCCGATTGGAACGCTCGGCATGGCGTATTATTGTGTTGTTACAGTCGACGCCATTGGACTCTTCAATGAAGAAACAAGCGGAGGTTCATGCGATTCCATCGAAGAAGATGCCTTCAGCAATTGGCAAAAGGAACCAACAAACGTCCATGCTGAATTCATTGGCGACCGTACCGTTCGTGTGACTTGGACCGATCAACTTGGTGTCGAAGGTGAGCGATACCACGTTTACACGTCCAATGGCGTGCCGACCAATCCGCAACAATTTGCCACGCAAACGACGTACCATGGGTTTGTGAACGACAACACGCAAGTGTTCGATATCGTGATGGGGCCAGATATCATTTCTGCAACAGGTGCCATCCTCAATTGGTATGTGTATGTCACAAGTGAGGCACAATACATTCATGCGAACGGTTCATATGAGTATATTGGTCTTGACCAGAATTACTTCGGCCCTGTCGAGATTGATATCACACCACCAACATGGCCACAAATATCCATTTCTGAAAGCCGTGGAGATCTCGGCTTTGTTGCCATGGAGTGGGGGAACCTACAGGAATTGAGTGAGTCGTACCAAATTTGGCGGCACAGTGGTGACCCATTTGCGGAATCATCGAGCAGCAGCAGCGATGAAGATGGCTGGGAATTGGCCATGGATGATATCGATGTCGGCTTGCAGAACTCCGCTACGATTATTCGAAATGTACCGATTACGGCTGGCTCAGAACAGGACGCATGGTATGCTGTAACAGTCTGCGATCAATTCAACAATTGCAACAACGAAATCTTGGAAGGATTGAATGCAAATCTCCTCCGAGAAGATGCTCGACCACCGACGGTCGACATGGAATTGGTCAACGAGGAAGGTGTTCCATACACAAGCCCATCGCTCGTCCCTGGCCTGTATACGGTCAAGATTGAAGTGAGTGAATATCTCAAGACCTCGCCCTCGATTGAGGTATTTTCGTCCGCTGGTTACAATGAAACTGCTGGCGGAGCGATCATGACGCAGACAGCAGACAATTCACTCAATCCAGACAAAGGACCAGAGTACAGTTTCGAGTTCAGAATTTCAGCTAATGAAAAAGCGAGTGATTTGACCATTCGTATGACGCTTGTTGATTTGGCAGACAACGAAGGTGTCATCACCAATACATCGTTCAAGATTGATGCTCAGATACCAACGATTGCAGTGTATGCGCCTTCACCATCGTCTGAGGGCTCGAAGTATCTTTACGGAAACAAGATCAATCTCATGTTTGCAGCTGAGGACGATGTTCAAATCGCGGAATTGCAATACCGATTTACCTTCAATTATGGCGGATTAACGGGTGTCACCAGCACCTCTCCTTGGGCCAATGCGGAAGGCATAAGCGATGTCAACGGTGATGGAACTTCGCTTGTGAGCGACATGGACTTTTCAGCGGGTACTTTCGATGCAGGTCAACACGCTATCACTGTGCGTGCTA
>CAXQWT010000041.1:0-6611 GCA_964227855.1 Salipiger bermudensis
AGACGACCGACAGTGGTCGACTTTCCGTGATCGACGTGGCCTACGAAGACGATGTTACGGTGTGGCTTGTTCTTATCTTCCCATTGTGATGGCATACTAAATTACTCCTTAGCATCCCTGCGACAAACAACCCCTATTTGAAAGAAGCGGTAATATTCGGCTGCTTATTTGTTGCGAAAAGTGCTTGAGTCTCGCGGTTTTACTTGTAGACTAAGCGAATAACGAGGGATTCGACTTGGAGGTCATTGACTCGATTGTTTCGAATCTTGATGGTCCATTCACCGTCTCCATAAGTGCTCTCACTCTCGGAATCGGTGAACAGGTAGGAAGACAGTGTCAGATGTACGCAATCGTTGTCGTCGCTGTTGCAATCGCCATCTTTGCGCTGATCTACCGCAGTGTTGGACGTGTTGGTCGCCTCTTCGTCCTCCTCGTTGAAGGCATGCAAGTCGAGCTTAGCACGGCAGTTGTTGCCATCACCCGGAGTGATATCTGTGCAGTCGCCGTCAATCTTCGGGTAGGTCAGTTCGCCAACTGCCTTTCGAATGGTGTTACCTTTGTCTTGATCGTAATGGACCAAGAATTCAAAATCGAGTTCAACAGGGCTACCTGACGTATTCCCACCCATTTCAAAATCCAACCATGATGCTGCGTAGGAAATGTAGACCTTGATGTCGTCCGAATCGGTCAAGCCTTTACCGTTTGTAATTGTCAATCCGATTTCGTATTCGCCTGGGCTGAGGTCTTTCCATTCGACCGTTTCACCTTCGAGATCATTGTCGTTGGCCGGATCACCGTCTCCGTCAGCATCGAATTCGATATCCAAATCCCAATGATACTTGGAAATGTAATCATCTGAAGAGCCCGAGGTTGAATCCCCTGCGTCGAGTTCAATGCTGATTTCATTGTCCGCAGTTCGGTCAGTGTTGGACTTGTCCATGTCGCAGACCCACACGTGAATGTAGGCACCCGTATCGACATCCTCTCCATCACAATCCTCGTCTGATGAATAGGAGGTGATGTCCGCAGTCGGTGGTAGAGCGGTCGCGTCAACGATGGTCAGGGTCTTGCTCGTTGATTGGCTCTTGGAGCCATCGCTTACGATCAATTCCACTGTATATTCTCCAACTTCGGGATACGACCAATCCGCAGTTCTTCCAGTCGCATCGATGGATTTGTCACCATCAAAGTCCCACTTGTACGTTAACGCCACTCCGGCAGGAAGCGAGTCTCGTGCATCGAAGTCAATGGTTTGTCCAGAACGAATGTTGGTTGCAGGCGAGTACGTGAAGACAGCCACGATTTCTTCCGTGTTCTCATCTTCGTCTCCACCGAAGCATCCAGCAAGTCCACTGATCATCATCAGCAACGCTAGGAAGGTTGCTTTTCTCATTGCGCCCATGCTATTGCCTGCCTTTCCGCCGTTTAGAAGCCTTTTGCGTTTTGTTCGTCTAAAACGAGAACAAGGTCGTTTGACGGTTGCCGTCGAACAACTCCTTCGCATTCCATCCGAACGCTTCGGTAATTCGCCCCAGGGCTGCAGCCAAACGCTCAGCATAGAATCGCCCGTCGTAACCTGGAATTCCCCCGTCGTCTTCCCCTTCAATCCAAGGATGGACTTGCATCGGGAGCTTCGAAGCGTCCGTAACAACGTAGGAGATTTTCATACCAGGCGTGAAACCCAATCCTCGCTCGATAAGAATCATCGCTGCACGAACCTGAGCCATGCTTTCAGGACGGGCGTAATCCTTTGAGAAATCCACCTCTCCATTGGACTGAACACGTCCTTTGCAGGATTTTGCGAGAATCAACCGTCGAGCATCAACCTCGTGTTTCTTCAATGCAGCAACACATTCTCGTGCATGCTGAACCAAGGCATCACCTTCATCAGCAAGAGCATAGGTGAAGGTCTTCTTCATTGCCGTCGTCAGATATTCGAACGAGTCAGTCCGTTGTGTTTCATACCCCCGAATGAGCATCTCTTCGCTTGGATAAACGACCTGTCCAACGTAGCGCTTCTTTGCCCCATGGCTGAAGAAAACGGAGAGGCCCTTCTCATATTCGAGAACCGCAGAATCTCGACTGTACTGTTTGGCAATATCGAGACCGAAGTCGATCATCGCTTGTTTTGCAGCCTCATAGGCTGCAATCGTTTCCTCATCATCATCCTCCTTCAGGACAGAAGGCGAACCTTCAGGAACGGGTGAACAGACAAAAATGGAATCCGTATCAGAATAGACAACATGATGACCTTCGTCTTCCAACTTCTGAATGATTGTCTTGATGTTTTGACGAGCCCAGGCGGTGATTGAGGATCCCAAATCCTTGTGTGTAAAGCGATAAAAGCCGGAAGCGAAAACGCCGTAGAAGGAATTCATCATGATCTTGACAGCGTATTGCATCGAATCGTGGAACTCTTCCTTTTCCACCTGCTCATCGTTGCGAGCCAGTTTGATTTGCGCCTTGTGTTCATCACGTTGATTCATCAAATCTTCAAGCAGTGTTGGAACCAATCCCTTGCGATGCTCAGCGCTCCAAAAGACGGCTTCCGTTGGTGAGACGTGCGTCGTATTACCTTCTGCAGGTTGCTCAGGATGGGACGGATCGATTCGCGTCGTATAGCAGACGTTGTTACCGATCATGATGCTCGGATACATGCTTTTGAAATCGAGAACTGCAATCCATGGATGCAATCCTGCCTCGACATCGTGAACGTAGCCTCCAGTGATTTGGCCTTCCTTGGCTTCAGCACTTCCCGTCAATGGAACGGCCACGTTCTTGCGGTCGGCCAATCGAATGACGAGACTGTCGAGCAGTTGCGATGTGCTTCCATTGGCAGCTGTTTCAAACGGCACTTTGGCTACCGCAGCAACCGCTTCCTTACGACGAATCGCTTGAATCGCGTGAAGGATATCGAGCGGTAAGGCAGCGTCACGAACACAGTATTCCATGACTTCATCGGGCCGATTGGCCCATTCTTCGTCCATGTTGGATGCATCAATGTCGATCTTCTGTTTGTCTTCGTCTTCAGGGAACAAAAGACGTGCAATGAACGAGAGCGTTTCGCGTTGTGGACGCAAGGCTTGACGTGCCTGCCACCAAGCGTCAACAATGGCACGTCCAGCAAGATTCCAAGCACGGATCGATTGACGGCGAGGAAGAACACCTGTTCTCGTACGCTTGCATTCTGTTTCCAAATGCGGTGTTCGGCCCCATCCAAGGAGATTGCTTCGTGCCTGCCATTGCTTTCGACTGGTGTGATGATCCATGCGCTCAACCAATCGTGGAAAATCGAAGTTGTCGATGTTGTAACCCGTGATGATGTCAGGATCCTCCTCACGAACCATTGCGGTCATTTGTTCCATAATCAGGTCTTCAGCGCCTCGGTATTCGTAGACTCGACGGGATCGATCATGCATGTCCTCGACCCAAACGGCTGCACAGAGAATCGAATTGTTGGCAATGCTCGTTTCCAAATCGTAGGAAAGGATACGCCAAGGGACTTGAAACGGTTCGCTTTCCTTGACATTCTCAAGTCGAACTGAAACGGTCCTGTCGACGGCATAGCGGCCAACACCTCCATGCTTGACGACGCGGAGATTGCGTTCCCCTTCCTCATCCTGATGCTCTCGCTCATCGATAAGGAACCCATCGATGGCAAGGTGCATTCCGACATCGTTATCCAAGAACATTCGATTGACGAAGGGGATATCGCCTGAGTAGATCATCCATCCTTGCTTCTGCAATTCGCCACGAAGGGATGGAACATTGAACGGTTGAACCGCTTCAACCGTCCACACAGGCTTCTCGCCCAAATCGGTCCATTTCCATACAGGACCACGAACGTCCATAACTTCGGAACGACGGCGTAGTCCATCGATCCGTCGTTCTTCTTCGTCCGTCACAGGCTGCTCTTTACTGCGCTTTCCAATGCTCGCAATCTCAAAGGTCGGTCGCAAGCCTGAGACGAGGACACAGACGGATGCACCATCTTCACAACGACCGAACAACTCGATCGTCGTCTGTGGAGCATCCTCATCACCGTGCGAATGATACCGTCCACTAACGACACCAAAGCGGCCTGACCATGCCTCCATAGCAACGCCTCGGGCTCAACCGTCTTGAAACCGAGCCTTTGTCCAGTTCAATCAAACGTTGAGTTTTCTTCGGAATGAAACAGAAAACAGCATAGCAAGGATAAGGAGCCATACTTCGAATCCTGATACGGATTCGTCATCGTCATCGTCATCGTCATCCTCCTCAGCGACGTACTCCCAAACAGTTGGGTCATATGGAGCATAATCGGAGTTGTCTCCCACACCGTCTGCATCGGTATCCAACCATTCTGAGCCATCAAACGGGAAGGCGTCAGCTTCGTCTGGGATACCATCGCCATCAGAATCAAGGTAAGGCACAGTTACCATCACACTCAGCGACGTCAATAGAACGGCTTCATTGTTTGAATCGTAACCGTATGCATTGACGTACACCGATTGGATGATCGTTACGTTGGTTTGAATTGAACCCAACATCAAAGCAAGCGAGAAATCATCTCCTTGTTCCAATCCATCAGATCGATTCCAAACACCATCAAGGCGGAGATCGTACTTGTCGACGGCAGAAGCATCAAACGACGTTTCATTGAATGCGACCTCAACGAATGATGGACTCATCGTGGTGTTGAGAAGCGTACCATTCACGAGCATGAAATCGGAATCGATAATGGCGAGCAAATCAGGTGCTGTCAATTCGATTGAGGCACCTGGCGGAGGTGCTGACCACACACCAGCGAGTGGGTCGTACGTCCATGCACCATCCCATTGACAATCACCATCCCCATCGAGGACGAATTCGCCACCAGCATTGATGGCGTCTTCAGGTGCGACAAGGCCCTGACATGCCATGAGCGTGATCTCAAACCAATGATAGGTAGCCCAACGTTGGTCATCACCTTCGTAGGTTTGCATGTAAACGTGGATTGTCTCAGAGATATTCGTATACATCCCATCAAGAGATAATTGCATTGAGAAGGTGTCAGAATCCGACAATGCATCTGAACGATCGAGGTGACCTTCGACAATGAGATTGTACTTCTCAATTGCAGACTTGTCGAAGTCGTCCATTGAGAAAGCAGTCTCAACATAGACTTCACCCGTTTCAGAACCTTACACGAGCGTTCCGTTGATGTAAAACACATCTGCATCGGTTGAGGTCATGTTATCTGATGCATCGATTTGGAAGACTGGCTCATCATCGCCCCAGTCATTTGGAACGACGACGAAGTATATTCGGAACTTGTCTGAGAACTTACCGGATGCTTCGTAGACACGCAGTTCCATACGAATTTGCGATTCAGATGTCCCCGTTTCATCAACGGTAACGTTCTGGAATGAATAAGTGAACAAACCGTTGCTGGATGCGGATTCTTCGAACGTGTGTCCTTCCAAGTTGAACGAGGTGTCACCGTATGGAGCGTCGAAGAAGACCTTCCATTCGTAGGTTAGAATTCCGTTTCCTGAGGTCGCATCAGGATCGTATGAATTACTTCCATCGAATTGAACGTTCAATTCGCCTGTCGAATCGAGTGTCAGGCGATACACATCCCAATCCTGTCCTGAAACATTTTTCGTACCGATGAGGGCAATGTTCGCAGCAATACCTTGGTTTGCATCAATCGTAATGTTAGCATTTGGCGCGTACTCATCCGTAGCAAAGACAGTGATTTCATCAGCAAGTTCAGTTGGTTGAGGGTGTTGAACCAGTCCTGCAACAAGCAGGAGAAAGACCATTGCAAGCGCAGTTCTCATAGAGACGGCTATCCACTGAGAGAACATAACATAATCGCCAATTTCGCAAAAATTTGGTCAGCAAGAATTGAAAGCCGAATCTCCTTAGCGAGAATCACGGGTTGAAATACATGGCCAAAGATATCGACTGGGACAAACTAACGTTTTCGTTAACACCAACCGATACCATGTACGTGGCTGAAACCACGGGCGATGAACCATGGATGCCTGGTGACCTGCGCCCCTATGGCAACATCTCCATCTCTCCAGCAGCAGGTGTTCTCAACTACGGCCAAGGCCTGTTTGAAGGCATGAAGGCCTATCGAACCGACAAGGATCGTGTTGTCTTCTTCCGCCCTGATGAGAACGCTCGACGGATGCAACGTGGTGCGGATCGATTGAAGATGCCACCTGTTCCAGAATCCATCTTCATCGATGCGGTTGAACAAGTCGTTCAAGCCAACATCGACTGGGTTCCACCCATGGGTCGTGGTGCGATGTACGTTCGACCGTTGTTGATGGGGAGTGGTCCTGTTCTCGGCGTATCTCCTGCTCCAAGTTATTCGTTCATGATTTACGTCACACCGGTAGGACCGTACTTCAAGGGCGGTATGCGTGCGATTGAATTGTTGATTTCTGATGAATTCCATCGAGCTGCTCCTGGTGGTTCTGGTGGTGTCAAGGCCATTGGCAATTATGCACCAGGTATGATGCCAAGCAAGATGGCCAAAGCACAAGGCTATGCTGAAGTCATCTATCTCGATGCTCGAACCAGTACCTACATCGAAGAAGTCGGTGCTGCGAATTTCTTCTGCATTAAGGACG
>CAXQWT010000042.1:0-42327 GCA_964227855.1 Salipiger bermudensis
ATGGGGATACAGGAACGGTGTACAACATCAGTGCAGATCATTCGATCGAGTTTTCCGTCTCCTTGAGCGATGGAGACCTAAATCCTCTGGATGTTGATGTTCTGACCTGGTTGTTCGAAGACATTGATTCGGGCGATGTAAGTGATGTTACGACTGAATTCGTGGCAGGCGGTTACGAGTGGGATGCAACAACTGTGGGGAACTATCGAATCTTGGCCTACATCGAAAATGCTGACGGGTTCAATTACACACGTTCGGTTGACATTTCTGTTTATCATGGCGTTGCAGTATCTCTTGATCATGAACTCAATACCTTCGACGAAGATGCAGGAGAATCCATTGACATCACCATCACTGGTACGGATAGCGATGGAAACACCTTCCCGCAGGATGTTGAATGGGTCGAGGATGGCTCATCTTCGGACAGAGTAATTCCTGGTTTGGAAACAGGTTCCTATGTTTATCAAGCATCTGCAGCAGGCGATCACGTCATGGAATACTCAACACCGGGTGCTTCAAACACATTCGAATTGAAGATTTCACCGCAGATGATTGTTGATTTCATCGAAGTGGAATTGTCTGCTGTTACGGTCGAGCAACAAGCTTCGATCGATGTGACCGTCCAAGCCTTTGATCGATTTGCTAACCCAATTCCTGTACCAAGTAGCGCCCGTATTGACGCAACAGGACGTGGAACAGTCGAAAGCACTGGACAAGGTACTTGGAGAGTTACGACCCTCGATAGTGGGCCTCAAACCATCACCGTTTCAGCAGGCCAAGTCAGTGAAGACTACGAGATTGAGGTCACTGGTACATTCGGTGGATTCTTTGCCGCCGGAGGTGCTCTGTACTACGTCGGAGCAGTACTGATTGGTCTTATCGTTGCAGTCGTTCTGGTCCTCCTTGTTATGGCACTCCGCTCAGGGCGTGGTGGTGATGATTGGGATGACGACTACGAAGATGATGAGGATGACGAGCCACGGTCTGCACCGGGTCCTTCAGGCCCTGCACCGGGGCCATCCGGTCCTGCACCGGGTCCAAGTGGGCCTGCGCCAGGTAGTGGTCCATCAGATCCTCCTCCTCAAGAAGAGGAAGAGAAGGAAGATACCAGTTGGATGATTGATCATCGAACCGATGATGACGGAACTGAGTGGGCACAAGGCGAGGATGAGAGTTGGTATTACCGCGAACCAGGCCAAAGCGATTGGGTTGAATGGCAGGATTAGGTGGAACCATGAAACAACAGCGGACCGCACTTATTCTGTGTAGCCTGTTTCTTGTTTCAGTTGTTGGGACTCTCCCTGTTGCTGCAGGTGGGCCGCCTGCTCAAATCGTCATATCAACACCTTCGACAGTTCTTTCATCCGATGGTGTTTTGCAAATGGAGGCCACTTTGTACGATGCTCTCAACAATGTTGTCGATGGAGAAATCATCTGGTCAGCAACCAATGGGACCATCGAGGAAAGCGGGTTGTTTTTCCCATGGTCTGCAGGTCAAGTGACCATTCGTGCAGAGCACGGTGGATTTAACGACACGGTCGTTGTTACTGTCCAAGCAGGTTTTGGCCAATCCATCGACATCAACACAACTGCTCAACCTCGTGCTAAATTTCCCTTTACATTACAAGCCAACCTGATCGATTCTCATGATAATCCTCGTTCAGGGCAAGATGTTGTTTGGACGGTAGATGGCTCGTACATTGGACAGGGAGAGCCCTCATGGACACCTCCTTCCCTTGGTTTGTATGAAGTGGTTGCTCGTTACGATCAATTGGAAGAACGAGTTACAATGGAGGCCATTGCAGGGGATCCATACGAATTTGCCTTCCCTGAAGATTTGATTGTTCGAAGCGGGGAAGGATTGCAACTCTTTCCCGATTTGCTCGATTCCTTTGGTCAAAAGATGAACAACACGCTTGCAGGAAACAAAGTGTGGACGGTTGAAAACGGAACGATCACGCCGGTTGGCTACTACTATGCTTCGGCCCCGGGTATCTGGAACCTGTCCGTTCGAGCCGGAGCAGTTTGGGGAAACAGCACGATTCGAGTCGTCCCTGCTGATGCTTCAATTGTTGAAATACAGATTTCACCAGAAGAGGAAATCTATGTCTCTGGTGAAAGTTATCGCCTCGATGCCATCCGTACGGATTCACAAGGGTACTCTTCGCCAGTACCTATTCCAATTGCGAATTGGACGGTTGAAAACGGAATCGTATCTCAAGTCGGTGAAGAGGTTCATTGGACACCCGGGCAAGCGGGACAATTCAGCATGCATGTGATTGACTCCGATGTCCCTGCGACAACGAACGTTGAGGTTATGCACGGTTCTGCATATGCCACCCGCCTCGTTCCTAGCCAATCGAGTGTTTCAGCAGGATCACAACTTGCATTGGTGCATGAAGGCATTGATTCGTTCGGAAATGTTTGGCAGGTTGATGCCAACATTACGCAAACGGAAGGAGTTTATGCGAGCGTGGACATCTTCTCTTCCTACGTTTCATTGATGCCCAAACAGATGGAAACCCTCCGTTTCACAGCGGACTACATCGATGCAACATCCGGTACTCTGTTCCAATCTGAATGGTCTGGTGAAATCATGCCGGGACGTCTTGCGTTTATTGAGCTGCCAGAATCTGGAACTGAGGTTGCTGCCGATTCCTATCTTGAGTTCAACCCTCAATTCAAAGACACGTATGGAAACAGTATTTCCTATGTCGCTGTTAATTGGACCATTTCTGGTGTTGATCGAACCCTTGAGGTTCGTATGGCTGATGGAAAGTGGTACCCCACAGAGACCGGTGAGCATGAAGTACGTGCCAATGCTGATGGCGTATTCGCATCAGTACGCATCAATGTTGTCCCCGGAACGGGAACTTCGCTTCTGACCGATGGAGACGCAGGAATCACCATCGAAGCAGGTGTTCCATACGATTTGTTCATCGAACTCGTTGACGTTCATGGAAACACAGCACCCGCAGAAAACGTTGAACTTGCTACGGGAGATTTCATCCTGTTTGAGGCCTCATCGAGTGGACGAGGATTTTGGCAACTTACCGGATTGATAAGTGGCGTTTACAATCTTGAATTGGTCGAAGGAGATGCAGAACATTCGATTCCACTGACCATCGTCCCAGGTCAACCCGTTCGAGTCATCACTGGGATGGCCAACGAGACGCGTAGTCAAGGGGAAGTAACGCTCATCACCGTTTGGGCTGAAGATTCCCAAGGCAATCGAGTTGAAGTGAATCCTGACCAGACAGGTCTTTCTTGCACCTCTGGGAAAGCAACGCACGTCAAATCGGACACGTGGGAAATCGAACTTGAAGAAGCGGGTTCCGACCGTTCCTGTACCGTGACATGGAATGGATTGATTTCACAACAATTCTATGATGTAGAATCGGTTCTATTGAGTGGAGCATTAGGTTCAACCAACACTGCCGTTTCAATCATTATCGGCCTCCTGCTCATGATTTTCGTTGTTCTCGTTGTACTCATTCGAAGAGGGAACTCGAAGGACGAAGAATGGGATGACGAGGAATTCTACGAAGTTTCTGAAGAGGATGAAGAACACCTCATCGGAGATGGTGAAAATTCAATCGAAGATGAATCCGATGCTCCAGTACAAGCATCTACTGCAACCAAAACCCTCGATGAGCCAGAACTTTCAGCAGACCTGCAACAAGAACTGGCCACAAAGGCTGGACAAGTCGGTGTCATGCAAGCAGCGCCAGGAACCAATCAAGGTGAAACCGGATGGTACGTCGATGCGAGCACGGAAGTGCAGTACTGGAATGTTGGTAGCGATGGGTCTTGGACTCGCGTTCAATGACGGTCAGTGATTCTATGGGTGTTGAAGAGCATCGTAACTGGGATGATGTTGACTATTCAGCATTATTGAATGGCAAAGCGTTCCCACCTACATTCATGTGGGGCGTTGCTACAGCTTCACATCAAATCGAAGGTGGAAACAGCAACAATTGGACCCGATTTGAGCCGAGTTCAAAAAGCGGCCAAGAGAGTGGAGATGCCTGCGACCATTGGAATCGCAAAGAACAGGATCTTGAACTCGTTCAGGATCTCAATGTGACGCATTACCGATTCTCACTCGAATGGAGCCGGATTGAACCGGAAATGGGTACTTGGAATCAAGATGCAATCGATTGGTACAGTGATCTCGTAGATCAACTTCTCAAAAGAGGAATCCAGCCGATGGTAACACTTCATCACTTCACAAATCCACTTTGGTGGGAAGATTTGGGCGCCTTTGAAGAAGAATCCAACGTTGTCTATTGGATTCGATTCTGCTCAAAAATGTTCGAAGTGCTAAGCGATCGTGTCGAGTGGTGGTGCACCATCAACGAACCTGCAGTCTACGCGTCAATGGGATATGTCCTCGGAGAATTTCCTCCAGGTGAGCGCTCGTTCAAGAAGACGCGTACGGTCTCGCTCAATCTGATGCGAGCACATGCTCGTTGCTACAGAACGTTAAAATCAATGGAAAACGGTTCAATCCGAAAGATTGGGCTCGTTAAAAACATCAACATTTTTGATCCTTATCGACGTTGGAATCCCCTCCATAGATTCCAGGCAAATTTGCTCGATGGAATGTTCAATCGATGTTGGATCGATGGATTGAAAACCGGACGATTCAAACCACCTTCCGCACTCCGAAGCATCCCAATTGATGGACTCAAAGGCAGTAGCGATTTTATTGGAGTGAATTACTACACTCATCTTCTTGCAACTCCATTTATGCCGACAAAGGTGGAGATTGATCCTCTGATTCGACCATGGGAAGAGCGAACAGATTTCAGATATCCAATGTACGCTGAGGGATTAAAGCGAGCGTTCGAAATGGTCGCTCCGTTGAACATTCCAATCATTGTCACTGAGAATGGAGTTGCAGATGATGATGATGACATGCGGCCCGAACACGTCCGAAGACATTTGCAAATTACAGCAGAGGCAATTCAGAATGGACACAATATCCTTGGATTTTATCACTGGAGTCTGATGGATAACTTCGAATGGGCAGAGGGATATGACCAGTGTTTTGGTTTGTATCATGTTGATTTTGAAACACAGAAACGAACCCTTCGCGAGAGTGGCCATTTGTATGCACGAATTGCTCAATCGCATCGAATGCCACAAGTGGTTATTCTCGCAGGTGGTCTCGGCACCCGGCTCGGAGAGAAAACGCAACATCTACCAAAGTCATTGGTTGAGGTTGGAGGTCAACCGATTCTGGCACACATTCTCGATTGGATTAAGAGTCAGGGATGTAATCGTGCACTTGTGTTAACAGGCCACTACGGCGAACAATTCGATGGATTCCACCATCCTGGCGTTGAGTTGACCTTTGTCAAAGAACCTGAGCAGATGGGAACAGGTGGAGCACTTTGGAACGCTCGTGAACATCTTGAAGATGACTTCATTCTGCTTTGGGGCGATGATTATCACCCCATTGATTACGTTCCGTTAGTTCATCACCACAGAGAAACGTCCTCGCGTTTGACGATGACCGTTACGACCGATCATGATGAAATGAATTTGCAACATGAAAATGGACGACTCGTAGATTATGCAAAAGATGGAGATGTCCCGTATGAATTCAACGGGTATGAGGCAGGAACATCAGTCGTCAGTAAATCGGTCGTCATGGAGTTCGGTAAGGATGGTAATTGGTCATGGGAAAAGACAGTTTATCCCTCCTTTCCCAATGAGATACATGTCCATATTGATTCTACCAAATTCTGGGATATGGGAACCCCTGAGCGCCTTGAAAAATTAGAACAATTCTTCAACGAATCCAGGACCTGATGGGGCCACGATTTCATATTCCGGTAGGACCTCTTGATTTTCAACAACAACAAGAATCATTCCTCCAAAACCACCCCCCATCATTCGTGCTCCATGGACACCCTCAATGGTTTGGAGAGATGCAACCTTTGCATCAACTTCGGGTGTACTGACGCCGATCGACTTCAGGGACTGATGAGTTTCACTGACCAATTTCCCTAACTCTTCCTGTGTGGAATCAATGGCCCTATGGACCCGTGCATTCTCGGATTCCACATGAATTCTCTTGGTTTCTTTTGTTGTCGTTTGACGGTAATCTTGAGCACTTAACGTCCGATGAACTCCCGAATCGACAAGTTTGAACATCCATTCAGTTGGATAAGGAATGGTTTTCGTTGTTAACGATGAAAAATCAATCAGTACGCAATGCTCCTCTAAGGTATGCATCATCGCCATTTGGTCAAGCAAACCACAGGGTGTTCCGAGAACGACATGTTCCAATCGTTGTGCCTCTCTGCATGCCGCTTGTTTCTCGATGCTTTTACCATGGACGCACAAGACCACACTAAGGCACAAGGCTGCGGATGAAGACATTCCTTTTCCGATCGGAATTGTGCTCGATACGTTCAATCGAGCAGGTGGTCCGCCAGCTTCTTTCCACAGTGCGAGAACAGTCTCATCACCCTCAAATCCGGATTGAACAAATTCTGCCTCGAGGACAAGACGATGTGGAGAAGCAAATGCCAACGAATATCCTTGTGCATAATCGGTATGCTCGCCGATGATGTTGATTCTCCCTGGTATCGAGGCGCGACGAATCATTCCAGCACATCCTCGGCAATGTCGAGGTCGAACCATACAGGGAAGTGGTCCGATACATCGGAATCACTCATGTCTCTGTCGACACCCCAGCGTCCGAAGAATCGATCGTCAACATCGCTCGTCAGTACGATTCTGTCGTATGCACAATGTGTGTTCTCGGAGAATGTTGTATCAGCAGAATCAGGCACCACCCAAAGGTATTCTGGACTACGAATTTCAAGCTGATTTAATTCATAGGTTGATGCATAACTGCAGTCTGCATTGAAATCACCAAGAAGGATGATGTCGGACTCTGTTGAATTCTCCTTCAACGTTTCAACAACGTTGTGCAACGAAGCAGTTTCATTGACTGCATAGGCCGGTTTTGTGTGCACCGTGATGAACGTTAGGTCCTCAATGACGGTTCCGTTCTTTGAAAGCAAGTTGAAATTTGAAATGAAAGGTTCACGCTGGAACTCATCGAGTTCGGAGTCGTTGTGCAGCCATGCAGAATCCAATTCAAAGCGAGAGGTCCGATAGTAGATTGCATACTGCTCTTGTCCACCTTGATCGTCTTCCTGCTGTCCAGAACGTTCACTGAGGGCCATTGCATAACTTTCATTTGATTCGTTATTGATTGCATCAAGGAAGTCGTAAGGCACGGTTTGATCAAGGTCCTTAATCTCTTGAACAACGACCATATCATAGCGTAATGTTATGTTAACGAGTTCGGAAACAACATCAGATTTGCCCATTTTCGTTTCACCAAAGACTTTGATGTTGAAGGTTGCAATCCGAGCCACATCCTCGCGGGTGCGGGATTCAGAACGTGCCTCAGGATCTTCATCTTCTTCGGACTCTACTTCGACGTACACAGTTTTCCATAGCGGGCTTTCATCCTGATGTACCAAGAGTTGAATGGTCATTGGAAACAGAATCAACAGCGCAACGAGCATAACGCCCTGCAATGCGTTGTCATGCCGTACCATGGCTTAGGATGAACATCCCTGTTATCAATCATCAAGGTTCATCTACAGGCAAGCATAGGTTCTTGACGCGAATCCGTTTCGACCAAACATGGCTGAAGAAGTCTCTCCAGAAAAGGCGAGGGAAATCGTCGAAATGTTGACTGGAGGGGGGTCAATCGATTCCATCAACACTTCACTTGCACTGGGTATTTTGCCACTGGTTGAATCCATCGGTGATGCGGAACTTGTTGATCGGTTGGTCGAACATGCGCAACTTGCAGCAACTGATGAGGTTGAGAAGGGTTGGGCGAGATTCGAGCATCTGAAGCGTCATGCCGGTTCTATCGATCAAGTTGCAGAACTTGCATTCCATGCAGAATCGATTGACAAAGGTGCTCCACTCGCAGCGGCAGTCCTGCATCATCATGCTTTGATGCTGCTCTCGATCGACGAGGTAGATTCCGCACAAACTTCGATACGTCGTTCTCTGACATTGAGAGAATCCATCGAAGACCAAGAAGGACTCATCTACGGGCTAGCAGTCCTCTCTCGATGTGCTCGACTGAATCAAAATTGGGATTCTGCAATCATTCATGATACGCGACGTCTCGAAATTGCAATCACAATGCAAAACGATGTGCTTCGAATGGAAGCCCTTGCGGATGTTGCTCATGCACAAGCCAGTCTTGGTGAACTCGGGACAGCATCAGAGTTGTACCAGGAAAGTCTTGACTTTGCGAAGCGACTTGAACATCCTGCAGGCCATCTTGTTGCGAGTTGGGGCATTGCTGATCTTGCAGAAATTGAAACTCGTTACGATGATGCTCTTCTGGCATTATCGGATACGATGCATCTCTTCATGCAACTGGGTATTTCTGCGCCTGACTTGTTGAAGAAACGATTGCATGACCTTACTTCACTCGGTGAAGGGGTCAAGTAATGGTCGAACGGGTTATGTTCTTTGACGTACTGGAAAAAATGAGGCGAGATTGATGGAGCACGACATTTTCTTCTCCATCAGCCAAACTCCTGATGCAGATGGCCATATTCCTGACGAGCAAACCATGCTCCGAAATTACTTCGAGCAACTTGAGTGTGCGGACTCATTGGGATTCGGAGTCGGATGGATTGCTCAAGCCCATCTCTCAACGGAGACACAGAAATCGAACAGTAAACCCGTCGTTCCACACTGGCAGGGCGAAGTTGGACTTTGCACTGATTTTCCACAACTCGCCATGGAATCGTTTCGCCGAACAACTAACATCGAAATTGGTAGTGCAGTTGTTTCTATTCTCGCTTCAGGAGGGCCGATTGCTCAAGCGGAGCGTATTGCAAACACCCTGCAACTCCTTGCCGTCAACAATGATCGACGCAAACTCCACGTAGGATTTTCCGCCGGACGATTTGAATTCATGGCCCGGCCGTATGGAATCGTACCTCGAACACCTGTCGAAGAGGCGGCATGGCCTGCATTGCGTGGACAGATTTTCCTTGAGGCCAGTGAGATTTTCCTACGTCTGCTTCGAGGAGATGTCGTATCTTCGGATTCTGTCCGTTCGACAACACTCACGAGAGAGAATTTCAGGAGCGATGAAGATTGGGAACGTGTCCAGAAAGCAAACGGTTCGAAAGAAGATGCCGTTACGGTCGATCGTCGTTATGTGTTTGAAGACATTCGAATTGTTCCCAATACGTTCGATCGTAATCAATTGGTTCTTGTTGCGGGAACACATGACCCAAAGGCACAGGTCTTTGTGAATTCCTTCCTTCCTGTACGCGTGTTCAATCTTTCAATAACTCAACCAGAGGTCATTGATGCGACACATGAACGCATGCGTTCTTGCTTCCATCCTCATGGTGGAGAATGGAAGCGTTCGGACATGCCTCGAACGAGTTTTGTTTTCGTGAATGATGAGCCAGGTCTAAGCTCGGAAGGACAACGACAAGCGGCTCACCGAGAAGCAGAACAAGCCCTAGGTGCGTACTGGAATGCTTTGGAAGGAACCATTGACCCAAGCAAAGTTCAGAATGCCGCACAAAATGCACTGATTGGAAACGTTGAGGATGTTGCTCAACAATTGGTTGAACGCTTCCATCCTGAAGACCGTGTTATGGCATGGTTTGATTTCTTCAATCATGACAGTGCACGAGTGTGTCGAAACATGCGGGCATACATGGAAAAGGTCGCTCCACGCGTTGAACAACTTCTTCGAGGTGATTGAAGTTGAAAATCAATCACCACGTTCATTCGGCGGTTAAGCCGGGTCGTCCAGGGAGCGAATTGTTTCCAAATTCTCCACTAGGCGAACAGGTCGAAGGTATTCCAACTGGACGCGATGTTGCATGGGAGCCATTGGTTGATTATCGCAGGAATGGCGTTTCAGAGACCACCATTCATGGCGCTGTTGCATGGGCACATGGAGATGAAGTGCTGCATTCCTTTGGAGGAAACGTTCTTTGTTATGGACGATCGATGATGAAACCTTTCATGCTCAAAGCATTCGTAAAGGAACTTGAAGACTTATCGTGGGAACAGAAAGCAATCTCTGTTGCAAGCCACAACGGCGACACAGAACACGTTGCAGCTGCTCAGTCCCTGTTGTCACAATCGGAGTGGCCTCTTATGCTGACGCCACTGGATGTCCCGTTGATTCAGTTTGGACGTCAAGTTCGCCGTCCTCGTCGTTGGTATCATACCTGTTCGGGAGAGCACGCAGCGATTCTTCGGGGTTGCAGAGAAAAAGGCTGGAATCGAGCAGGATATACCCTGCCAAGTCACCAAGTGTTTGATGCATACATGTCTGAAATACGTCGGTATCTTGGTCAAGATTGGACACCACTGCGAATTGCAAAAGACGGCTGTGGCTTGCCAACAGTTTCAAACACAGTTGCCGAACTTGCTCAGATTTATGCAGGATTGGTTCGCGACAAAGATGCAGATTGGATCTGGGAATCAATGGTACGTCATCCCGACCTTGTCGGTGGATTCAACCGCCTCGATTCTACAATTCTCAAAGCAGGTGAAGGAACGGTCATTGCCAAAGAGGGAGCAGACGGCTTGCTTGGACTTGCAATTGAACACCCTGATTATCCGAAAGGACTCGGTATTGTCGTCAAGATTGCACATGGATGGAATGCTCAAGCAACATGGTACGTTGCTCGAGCCATTCTAGGAGTTCTTGGTATTGATTTAAGGAATCCATATCCACTCCATCGCCAAAAAGCATTCATTGTTCCTGGAATCGTTCCAGATCGATACCTCGATGTTCTCGAGACGATTCCTACTTGGGATGAGTGGGACCCTGATCAAGATCGCTGGATCTACGATGGGGAGTTGGAACTATGAATGCGTTGAATTTCATCGATGGTGTCTTTGTTGATGCCACCGGTGGAGGTACAATTACAAACATCAATCCCGCAACTGGCGAACCGATTGGGACGCTTGCACAGTCGGGCAAAGCAGATGTTGAATCCGCGGTTCAGGCTGCAAAGGTCGTACAGAAGGATTGGTCCTCTCTCTCAATGTTGGAACGGGCGGATTGGCTCGACCGAATTGCAGATGGCCTTGAGCAACGAAAAGAAGACCTTGCACAACGTGAATCAAAGGACACTGGAAAACCACTTTCCCTTGCACGACGTGTTGATGCTGAACGTTCAATTGACAATTTTCGATTCTTCGCAAACTTTGCTCGACAACAAAAGCCTGAGGTGTTTGAGATGTCGGATGCGACCAATTTCGTTCATCGAAATCCAATCGGAACAGTAGGGTTGATCACGCCTTGGAATCTTCCACTGTATCTGCTCAGTTGGAAGGTTGCACCTGCATTGTTGATGGGAAATACTATCGTAGCAAAGCCAAGCGAAATGACGCCTTTGACCGCCAACCTCCTGTGCGAGGTTGCATCGGCTGTTGGACTTCCATCGGGTGTCCTCAATGTCGTTCATGGCTACGGCCCTGAGGTTGGTCAAGCCATCCTCGAGCATCCTTCCATTCGTGCCATCTCCTTCACAGGAGGGACGGCGACAGGCCGACATGTTGCGGCTACCGCTGCTCCAATGTTCAAGAAACTCTCATTGGAATTGGGCGGCAAGAATGCGACCATCGTTCTTGATGATGCAGATATGGATGCTGCTGTTGAAGGGGCTGTTCGAGCAGGATTCACCAACGGGGGACAGGTCTGTTTGTGCGGCTCCCGTATTCTCGTACACAGCTCTATTGCTGACGAATTCACAAGCAGGATCACAGAGGTCGTCGATGGAATGATCTGTGGTGCACCAGAGGATGAATCAACCCAAATCGGCGCTCTTATCAGTATGGAGCACCTTCAGAAAGTCGAGTCCTACATCGAACTTGGTATCGAAGAAGGTGGAACAGTCCTTACCGGCGGTACCCGTGAAATGACTGGTCAGATTGGAACAACAACCGACGGTGCTTTTTTGCGTCCAACCATTATCGATGGTCTCGATTATACATCCCGGACATCCACTGAGGAGATCTTTGGTCCAGTTGTAACCGTTCATCGGTTTGATTCAGATGAAGAAGCAATTGAGATTGCAAATTCAACCGAATATGGGCTTGCTGGTTCCGTATGGTCTGCAGACGCTCAACGCGCACACAAACTTGCACAAAGCATTGAGACAGGAATCATCTGGGTCAACACATGGATGCATCGTGATTTACGAACTCCGTTTGGTGGTGTAAAGAACTCGGGTGTTGGTCGTGAAGGCGGGGCATGGAGCCTTGGATTCTTCTCAGAACCACTGAATGTTTGTATCAAACATGATCAATAGAGATGCCGAGCCTTTGAAAAGTTGAATTCAATCGGAAGCATGAGGCAGAGCAATGTCGGTTCACAGTAAGGCGACGAAAGTAACCACGCATACGCTTCAAGAAATGAAGCGAGCCGGTGAGCCGATAACGATGCTTACAGCATACGATTACTCACTCGCTCGTCTCGTCGATGCAGCTGGTGTGGACGTCATCCTTGTCGGAGACTCCGCTTCAAACGTCATGGCAGGTCAAGTAACGACCGTTCCAATGACACTCGATCACATGATCTATCACGCACAATGTGTTCAACGCGCAGTCGATCGTGCACTTATTGTAGTCGACATGCCGTTTGGAACCTATCAAGGGAACTCCCGACAAGCGCTCGAAAGTGCAATCCGTATCATGAAAGAGGCGGAAGGTCATGCGGTTAAACTCGAAGGTGGCTCTGAAATTGTTGAATCCATTGAGAGGATTTTGACAGCAGGTATTCCCGTTATGGGTCACCTCGGGCTCACTCCACAGAGCATCTACAAGTTTGGCACTTACACCGTCCGAGCCAAAGAAGATGAGGAAGCAGAGAAATTGATTGAGGATGCGAAACTTCTGGAAAAGGCAGGTTGCTTCGCAATTGTTCTCGAAAAGATTCCGAAGGAACTAGCTAAACGTGTCCAGGGTGAAGTCAACATACCCGTCATTGGCATCGGAGCAGGGCCTCATTGCGATGGACAAGTTCTCGTCCTGCATGACCTCCTCGGCATCACGATGGACTTCTCTCCACGTTTCCTTCGACGTTATCTCAATCTTGCAGAAGAAATCGATGGAGCTATTCGCTCCTACTGTGATGACGTTCGTTCAGGTGATTTCCCGAACGAGTCTGAATCGTACACTTCCTAGAAGTAAATGAAGGCTAAAACGCTGCCTCCAAAGGCACCAACGTTGACCGCCAATCCATGCCAAAGTCCGTACCGGAACGGTGGGAACTCAAATTGGAGCCAAAATGAACTGATGAACAACCATGCAATCGCTGGAAGGAACCCTGCAAGATAAACTGATGATGTGCCAAACATCCAGACCAGAGAGAGGAAACACGCAGTGGCAGCGAAGCCCATTGCATATTCTCCTGCCCGATTCATCTCCATTCCAACGAGTTGTTTGTAGATCAGAGGAGATGCAACGAGGTACATGGCAAAAGCACCATGGACAGGATTTGGCACAAATGTATCGATTCTGGGCATTACAGTGAGTTGCCAAATGGCTCCAAAAACCATTCCGATCAGAAGTGGAGCCATCATATGACGGAGCATGTCAGAGAAAATCTCGGTACCTGTGACACCTTGCTCCTCTTCGTTTACCTCGGGGAATTCCTTCGATGCGACAGCATCAACGGCAATCTCCGACATGGCTTGCGCTCATTCCCTTCTCGTTTGAGGTTTAGCCTTGCGTTGCGATGCATCCATATGAGACCTGTGTTTGGTTGAACCATGGCCAAAGGTTCGATTGTTGCAGGCTGTCTTGCACCTCACCCACCCCATCTCGTGTACGCCGAAAACCCTCCACAAAATGAGCCAACATCCGAAGGCGGTTGGGAACAACTCCGCTGGGGTTATGAGCGCTTGCGCGAGTCTCTTTCGAAGATCGATCATGATGTGCTCGTCATTCTTTCACCGCATTGGCAAACCTATGTTGGTACACATTTCCTTGGCCTCCCGCATTTTGAGGGTCTTTCAGTGGATCCCATTTTTCCAAATCTCTTTCGATACTCCTACGACCTCAACATCGATGTGAAGTTGAGTAAAGCCATATACGACAAGGCTGCAGATGCTGGACTTGCTGTGAAAATGATGGAAAATCCGGATTTTCGCGTGGATTACGGGACCATCACGACTGGCCACATGGTCAACCCCGCTTTTGACAAACCCCTTGTTGTCATTTCTTCCAATCGATCACGTCATTATTACTCCGTTGAAGTGATGCAAGAGATGATGATGGAACTTGGGCGTGTCACTCGAGATGCTATCCTCGAAAGTGGAAAGAAAGCAGTTGTTCTTGCTTCCAATTCCCTCTCACATCGTCACTTTACAACAGAATCTGAAGTCCCTGAAGACATGAGTAAAGAGCACATTACCAGTCATGCAATGCATCTCTGGGACATGCGAATTATCGAGTACATGCGCACGGGTCAAGCCCAGCGAATCATCGATGAAATGCCTGAATTTACGGAGCAAGCGATCGCCGAGTCAGACGGGGGAGGCCTTACATGGCTCCTAAGTACGCTGAAAGTCCCGTCGTATCCAGCGATTCTGCACGGATATGGAACCATCATCGGTACAGGGAACGCCATCGTTGAATGGCCTTGCCATGCACACGAGGAGGTTTGATCATGACCAACCCAATTCTCGCATCCTATGTTGTTCCAGTTCATCCTCATCCCTTATTGGTGCCCGAGCAGAATGAGGGATGGCAGAGGCTACGCGATGCCTTTGACGAAGCTCGTGAACACATCAAAGAATGTGGTGCCGATCTCATCATCATATATTCAACGACATGGCCGAGTATCATTGGACATCAAATTCAAGCAGACCCCAATCCAACTTGGACATTGGTGGATCAAGACTTTCACGATCTTGGCTCCATGGACTATTCATTCCGAATCGATGCCGAATTTGCCGAGGCTTGGAATCAAGCGAATCATTCCAGAGGGCTGCAAAGTCGAACCGTTGCATACAACGGATTCCCGATCGATGTTGGCTCGGTTGTGGCCCTCAAACTCCTAAATCCTGATAATGCAATTCCTGCAGTCATTGTTTCTTCCAATGTGTACGCCAACCGTGCTGAGACAACGGTTCTCGCAAAATCCTGTCTCGATGTTCTTCAATCAACAGGAAAGAAAGCAGTTGCTGTGACAGCTATGTCCATGTCCAATCGAATGTTTACTGAATTCATTGACGCATCCGACGATAAGATACATTCTCTGAAAGACGATGAGTGGAATCGTAAGGTTCTCGAGTTTTTGGAAGAGGGGCGACTTGAGGATGTGGCTCAACTTTCTCGAACCATACACCAACAAATCCGAGTGCAGAAAGTTGTAACGTTCAAACCAATGTGGTGGCTCTCTGCCATGAACGATAATCGAAACGATCTCACAGGTCGAGTCCTTGCCTACGAAGCATTGCATGGTGCAGGAGGTGCTGTCGTGCACCTTGACCCAACCTCGAACGGGATGGGTGACAAAGAATACGATGAAGACGATGTTGAAGTCTATCATGGAGAACGCAATGTTTTGGATGCGGAGAGTGTTGACGAATCTCCAACTTCGGAATCTGTAAACGAACATGGCCCAGCATTGTGGGATCCTGCGGAAGGTAAAGACGCTGTAAACACAGATTCAGCTCCAAAACCTGTTGGTTTGTATCCACATGCACGTCGGGTTGGAGATCTCCTCTATCTTTCAGGAGTCGGTCCACGACAACCAGGAACCAATGCAATCCCCGGTGGCCCGATTCGAGATGGCGATGGAAATCCGCTTCAATACGACATTAAGGCACAAACTCGGGCCGTTGTAGAAAACATTGCTCGAATCCTTGAAGAGGCAGGTTCTTCGATGGACAAGGTTGTCGATGTAACGTCTTTCCTTGTCGATATGGATCGCGATTTCGCGGGCTACAATGAGGTCTGGGCTGAAACTCTAGGCCACTATGGTCCTACACGTACCACACTTGCCATTCGAGCGTTACCAACACCTATCGCAGTCGAAATGAAGGTCATCGCAAAGATATGATTTTTGGATATCGGTAGATTCTATCTGCAAATATGCAAGAGAATATATCCTGAGTTGGCTTGAAGTGAAACACAGGCACGCTTTGTGCGTAAATTCGGGGATTTTGTTATGCTAATTCCAAAACTCGATTCCATTGTAGAAAAAGGGACTGAAACCATCAAGAAGACGTTGAAACGCAGCGTTGGTCTCGCTGGTGTTGTCATTATCTCACTCTCTGCAATGCTTCCTGGAATCTTCGTCACTCCAACCTTTGCAGCAGAGATCATGGGTGCTGGTATTTGGCTTGCATTTATTGTTGCAGCAGCAGTTGTTCTCCCAGCTGCTATCTCTAAATCAGAATTGGCGTCTGGTATGCCTTCAAGTGGTGGTTCCTATGTCTATCTTGAGCGGACCTATGGGCCGATGATTGGAACCATTAGTGGTCTTGGACTTTGGGCATCTTTCTTGCTCAAATCAGGTTTTGCTCTTATCGGATTTTCCGCTTACTTCATCGCTGTAACGACCTACTTCGATATCGATATGGAGATGATGGTGCTTTCCATGAGCGCCTTGGTTCTCATCACGATTGTCAACATTCTTGGTGTAAAGAAAGTGAAGGCAATTCAAACCCCGGTTTTGATTGTGACATTGGGTATGCTCCTCATCACATGTGTAGCCGCATTCTTCTCAGATGACTTCGACGGTTCACGGCCGTTCAAAGCTGCTTTTGATACCGATATTTGGACGCTTGCAGAAACCTCGGCGTTTGTCTTCGTTGCCTATGCTGGCGTGACAAAGGTCGCCGCCATCGGAGGCGAAGTCAAAGACCCTGAAAAGAATCTACCGGCAGGAATGCTTCTCTCACTTCTCATTGCGACCTTGCTTTATGCAATCCTTGCTTATCTCATGATGGCCGCTATTCCAGGCAACTGGTGGGAAGTGGATGGTGAAATTGTTGAAAATCCGATCTTTGTTTTTGCAGAGCACGTTGCTGGTACTGAATTTGGTATCTTTGCTGCTATCATTTCGGTTCTCGCCATGATCTCAATGGCATTAGCAGGCATCCTTGCGTCGTCAAGATTCTTGTTTGCCATGGCGCAGGACAACCTTCTCCCTACGGCGTTAGAAGATGTGCATCCGAAATACGAGACACCGCATTGGCCAATCATTCTAACTGGTGTAGCGATGGCTCTTGCTATCTTCTTCGTTCCATTGAAAGACGTTGTTAAACTGGCATCGGGTTTCAAAATCATGATTTTCATCATGATTAACACATGCGTTATCATCCTTCGTCAGACGAGTGATCGTCATGATTGGAACCCTTCCTACAAAGGAGCATTGTACCCCTACATGCAGTTATGGGGTATTCTTGCGGGATTGTTCCTAATTTATTTTATTGGTAGTAAAGCATTCATCGGCGCGTCAGCCGCAATTACTGCTGGCTTGTTGACCTATTACCTCTACGGGCGCAACCATGCAATCCAGAGTCAAACTCCCGTTCAGACCTTCCGTGAATCGTTTTTGAATCCTACTAGTACCGAACACCAACGACGACTTGCCGCATTCAGAGCAGCGGACCAAGGGAGGAAGAATCACCTTACAGTGAGAGAGTTCCAAAATGCATTGCGAGCACTTGATTTCTCATATACGAGTGATGAATCGAGGTCGATTTTTCACGAAGCCGACACTGATGAAAACGGCGTCATCGATATTGATGAATTCTTGATGGCCTTTGAAGGAGATATGTTGGATTAACGCTTGTAAGCGTCTGAAGCATTTTTTCCCGCATCAATAAAGATGCCAGGAATCAATCCATGGATGAGAAGTTGCAGTGTGCCGAGAGCGAAACGAAAGGCAAGCTTGTATGCTCCGATAAGGTGTGCGAAATAGCCCATTCCAACGTCTTTGAGATGTCCCATAGCGTTCATGCTCAGGTGAATCTTCTTGAAGTTGTCCTCTTTTCAGAAGAATTGAGACGAATTTTGCATCCTCAGATGCTCCGCAGGCGTCCACCATCGACAGGAAGAGAAACGCCACGAATCGCTCCTGCTGCTGGTGAAGCCAGGAAGGCAATCACGGATGCTGTCTCAAGGGGGTCGATCAACCGCTCGATTGGAACTTGGCTCATCCAGCCATCGTGAATGGCTTCGATGGATTGACCCGTTCGTTCGTGGATGGATTGAGCTAAACTTCCCAGACGTTCTGTATCCGTAAAGCCGGGCAAGACGTTGTTGATGGTAATGGAAGGATGAAGTTCCCGTGAAAGTGATTTCGCCCATGAGGCCATTGCTCCGCGCAGTGTATTGGAGACGCCAAGGTTTGGAATTGGTTCACGTACACTGGTTGAAACGATTTGAATGATACGGCCATAATCTGCTGTAATCATGCCGGGAGTGAGCAATTTCACCAATGTGTGAGCAGCGTGCAGATGTCGAGTAAAGGGCTGAGCTAGTTCGTCAACGCTTGCATTCAACAACGGGCCACCAGGCGGTCCTCCCGCATTATTGACAAGAATGTGAATTGGGCCATTGTCAAGAAGCGGTTGAACACATTCTGCAATACCCTCTGTATCCTCCAGATCCATAACCAAGGCTTGGTGATGTCCGTTCCCTAGGTGTGAGAGTTCGTCAAGCAATGAATTGAGTTGTCCTTCACTGCGGGAAGCAAGGATGACGTTCGCTCCAGCCTTGGCCATAATGCGTGCAGTCGCAGCACCGATTCCTCGACTTGCCCCACAAATGAGTGCAGTCTTTCCTTCGAGTGCTTGGTTCTGAAGAACGGCTTGATCTCCGAGGAGGTCCATGATTGCTCGTGGAGCCACCCTTTCTTAGTGGTTCGCTCTCAGAGCCAATCCAAAATGGCATCTTGTTGAACAAGCCAATCATCGCTTGCGGCATCGATGATGCTGTAGTGATCTCCAGGAAGCCAGACTTTCTGTACATCGCATCCTTTTGCCTTCATGGCACGAGCATAAGTTTCGCTTTGTTCGATTGGTACGTCAACATCACGCTCCCCATGCATCAACAGAACAGGTGAGCGTGGAGGCAAGTCAATGGGATTGACTTTCTTCCACAATGCTTCGTTTTCGTAAGGCGAACAACCCATCCATTTTCGAACAGCATCTCCATCGTCACTAAGTTTGGCCTCATCTGCTCCGAACAAATCCGTGATCGGTGATTGTGCAATGGTTAACCATGGTTTTCGCTCAGCCTTACTCGCCATGAGAAGGGCGAGATGACCGCCAGCTGAATGTCCCATGACCATGCTTCTTGTGATGTCAATACCTGGCAAAAGTGCAAGTTGTCCCCATGCACGAAGAACATCAGAAAGTGTATCCATCCATACCCCCTCATCGCCATCTTCCCACCGTCGGAATTCAATGTTCCAACTAGCAACACCTGCATCACTCAATGCATTCGCTATGGGTTGCATCAGTTCAGATGTGTATTGTTTCTTCCAGAATCCACCATGAATGAGCATGATGCAGGGGACGCCATGGTCGTTCTGAAACGGTGATGGTTCATCTGGCATGTGCAAATCTGCGAACTGCCACGATTCCGCTCCCCATTGCATTCGGTCGATGGGCATGGCAGCCAACTCATGGCGTGACACGATGTCGATCTCGTGGGAACAAGACGGTTTCTCGCACATTTCGAGAGCCGGTAAGGACCATCAGAAGACGAGCAACCCCAAGACCCCAACCCGCGTGCGGAGGTGCTCCGAAACGGAATCCATCAGTATAGAACGAGAACTCCTCAGGGTTGAGTCCTTTGCTTCGAAGGTTTTCTTCCAAAACGTCAACGGTGTGTTCACGTTGTCCACCACTCGTCATTTCATCACGACCGTAGTTGAGGTCAAATCCGCGACTGAGTTGCTCTCCAGTCACACCGTTTTCTCCAGGAACATGGTGAATGTAGAACGGCTTCATCTCCATTGGCCAACGAGGTAGGAAATGGAAACCGGGGTACTTTGCGGCAATGATATCACAATGCGATGAATCGATGTCATCACCCCATTGAATCTCTTCTCCTGCGTCTTGTACCATCTGAATCGCTTCGCAATAGTCGATGCGTGGGAACGGCAGGCTTGGGATTTCCACAGCGATTGGTTCCAATTCTTGCGATTCTCGGTACGCATTGATCGTGTCGATGTGTTCCTGATCGTTTGCTGCAACACAGTTCCAGATGTGATGAATCATACGTTCCTGAACGCCCATTACATCCTCATCGGTCATCCAAGCTGCCTCGATATCAAAGGAAATAAACTCGTTCAAATGACGGTATGTGTCGTGATTTTCAGCACGGAATGCAGGACCAATCTCAAACACACGTTCCATGCCTCCTAAGATGGCGAGTTGCTTGTACAATTGTGGGCTTTGTGAAAGGAAGGCAGGTGTATCGAAGTACATCATTGGGAACAGATTGGTCCCTCCTTCCGATGCTGAGGCAATAATTTTTGGCGTATTAATTTCCTTGAAACCTTCCGTGATGAGGTGTTCACGCCCATACTGAAGAACACGTGCTCGTAGAGTGAACATTGCGTTGACATGGGCTCGACGAAGGTCGAGGAATCGATTGTCTAATCGAGTATCAAGGCCAATTGAAACGGTATCGGTAATTCCCAATGGAAGTGGAACGTTCGCTCGAGTAAGGACATTCACGTCGCTCGCTACAATTTCGTATGAAGGAGGAGGTGGCGTTTCTCCCTCCTTGACTTTCGGAGGTCTCTTTTCTCCGACAACGCCTGTGAATTGGAGCGTTGATTCTCGAGTCATTCGTTGCACGAGGTCGAGATTATCTTCGCCGATGTTATCTCCCTTGAGAAAGACTTGGAGTTTACCGGTACCGTCTCGAAGGTCGACAAAACAAATGGCACCTTTTCCACGGTTTGCTTCCATGAAGCCACAGACGGTGACTTCCTTTCCAACAAGGTCTGCGCCTTTGTCTTGGATTTCGCCCAAGGTATGCGTTCGATATGCCGTAGGATGCCAGTCAGCCATGACAATTCCTGCGTGATGTTCCTAAAATAGCAATCGCCAAAACCAATACCTTTCAAAAAACCAAACCTTTGATAATATGAATTCCGAGGGTTGAAGCATGACACAGAGGATGTTCAGTTCCGAATCGGTAACTTGTGGGCATCCTGACAAGGTTTGCGATGCAGTTTCTGACGCTATTGTCGATGCGTGTTTGGCGGTGGATCCAAACGCTCGCGTGGCTGTCGAAACCTGCGTTAAGGGCATGCCGGAAAAAAGCGTCATCATCCTCGCAGGCGAAGTATCACTCGAGGGGGAGGCTCCAGATTATGTTGCCATTGCTCGCCAAGCCGCCGCCGATATAGGATACACTTCGCACGATATTGGCATGGATGCAACAGACCCATCGCTGTGCGATGTTTTGGTTTATGTTACAACCCAATCCACATACATCAACCAAGGCGTTGACCGCGACAACATCGAATCTCAAGGAGCGGGAGATCAAGGTTTGATGTTTGGATATGCATGCGATGAGACAGAAGCATACGACGAACTGAAGGGACGATACTTCCCGCTTCCGGCAGCTCTTTCCCAACGCCTATCACGGCGATTGAAAATCGTTCGAGAAGAAAACATTCTGCCATGGGCTCGACCCGATGGAAAGACACAGGTAACCGTTGCTTACAACGAAGACGGTTCCGTTCTTGGTGTCGACACTGTGATCATAGCCATCCAACACGACAAGCATCTGAAGGACCAGTTTGGAGGTTCTATCGAAGATGAATTGGCACATGTTCGTGAATCCATTGTTGAGCATGTGATTGAAATGACCATCCCTCAAGAGTTGCTCCTACCAGGGTACAAATTGGTCGTCAACGGAACAGGACGTTTCGCAGATCCTGGCGGTCCGTATGCCGATGCCGGATTAACAGGTCGAAAGATCATTGTCGATACGTACGGGGGTATGGGTCGTCACGGTGGTGGGGCTTTTAGTGGAAAAGACCCATCGAAGGTTGATCGTAGTGCAGCATATGCCGCTCGATGGGCTGCAAAACACGTTGTTGCAGCAGGTCTAGCAACCAAGTTTGAGATCCAGCTTGCCTATGTTATCGGCGTTGCAGAACCTGTTAGCCTGATGGTCGACTCCTTCGGAACCGGTGTTGTGTCCGATGACATCCTTGCTCATCGTGTCCGAGCCACGTTTGATTTCCGGCCAGCCGCTATCGCACGAGACCTCAACCTCCTTCGTCCAATATACAAAGAAACATCATCTGGTGGGCATTTTGGAAGAACTCCTACCGATGAAGGGCACTTCCCTTGGGAACGCATCGATTCCGAGCGCCTCGAAAAGTTGGTTCAATCGTGAAGTTTTCATGCTTCAAGCCGATTCGCTCAAGTGCTGAGAACACCTCGGGTTGATTGGTCCCATGTCGCAACTCTCTCTTCGAGCGGTCCTTTTGGTTGGAATGATGCTGCTTGCAAGCGCTTCACCGCTCGCTCAATTTACCACAGCAGACCCAGAAATCGAGTTGCATGTTGACATGAGTCACATGATTTTGACGCCTGGTGAATCGATGAATCTCACTCTGACCATCGAGAACAATGGTTCGTCCATTGAAACGTACAGTGTCGAAACATCAACGGCTGGTCTGTCGTTGCTTTGGACGGCAATACCAACATCGAATTCTGTTTCGAATGTATTGCCTACATACAATACAACAACAACAATTGTCGTTCAACTTGCAGAAACAGCAACACCAAGCGACAATGGCCAATTCACGGTTTTTGTCAATGAAAGCGATGGCCTCGCCACTTCTTCAATCGATGTCTTTGTCAGTGTGGCTGTCGTTTACAATCCGCATCTGGATGCAACGGGCGTGGGTGACCAAGGCTTGGTTGCAATGCAACCCGGACAATCGGTCGACCTCTCAATTCCAGTCAGCAATTATGGTTCAGTGATGGATTCATACCTCTTGGGTGTCGGTGAAGAACCCGACCTTTCCGGTTGGTGGGCAAACTACTCTTCAGGCAGTTCCTCCAATGCCACAAACTCTCCTCCAGCTTGGTCCGCATCGGTGAGTGATGTTCTCACCTTTGGTAACTCTTACACATCTGCAAACGGCCTCTCCTCCATGTTGGAGGAATTGCTTCGAAGTGCGGACAGTCCGAGCAATACCTCTGATTTCACGAGCGGTGGGTGGACAATCGCCGACCACTGGGATGATGTTAATACGTCGGGTAGTGCTCAAAACCTCTCACTTTCATCGGGTGTTTGGGATACGGTGGTAGTTCAGGATCAATCCCAAGTCCCTGGATTTTTACGCAGCAACTCCGATTGGTTAGCCAGCAAGAACGGTAGCATCCATCTCGCCGACCGCATTGATTCAGAGGGTGCAGCAATGATGCTCATGATGACTTGGGGTCGTCGAAGTGGCGATGCAATGAATCCAACTCTTTATCCAAACTACACTGTGATGCAGGATCGACTTGAAGAGGGTTACATTGACTATCGTGACAACATTTCGCTTTCAACTTCGGCAGAGATATACATCGCTCCAGTTGGCTTGGCCTTCAAACACATCCACGACTCAATCGTTGCTTCTGGAGGAAACCCACAGTCACCGACTTCGACCTTCTACGGTTTATACACCGCTGATGGAAGCCATCCTTCCACTTCGGGGTCGTATCTCACAGCCTGTGTGTTGTTCGCAGCGCTTACCGGAGATTCGCCCGTGGGCTTGACCGACAATACGACAATGGATGCGACGCTCCGATTAACTTTGCAACAAGCCGCAGCAGAAGTAGTGTTCAATGGGTCCTCCGTCTACAGTTATCCTTGGGAATCATCAGGAACCATCCAAGCAATGAATCAACATTCCAGTTTCCCTGCTGGTTGGGAAGTACGATGGTTGGACGATCAAATCGAGAACTTGTCCGCAAATGGCCAAGAGACTGCAACACTGAGAATTTCCATTCCTTCAGATGCAAGCCCGGGCGCAACTGGAGTTCGATTATATGCCGGTTCTTTGTTCGGAAACCTGACAACTTCAACACTCATGGTCGTTGATGTTCAAGCGAATTACGATCTTCAAGTTGATTTCCTCAATGCAGATGATGATTTCCTCCCCGGTCAACAAACCAGCTCTTCGGTTCGTCTGACCAACATCGGGACAACCGATGCTTCCTTCGAATATGCATTAACGGTCTTATCGGGGCCATGTACGGCGGCCCTGTTAACCTACACTTCAACACTCAATGTCGATGCGATTGAGGACCTTTCCTTCCAAGTCGATGTTGGTACTGCTGCCAATGTAGGTGATGTTTGTTCGCTACGACTGACATCTACCCTTGCGTCCGATTCCTCAGTTTCCTTTGTCCGAGATTTCTCGTTTGAAATCGACCGTGACATTGATTTCGTCCTCCAAGGACCAAACGGTGCTGTTGTGTTGGATCCTGAAACTGAAACGACATTGGAAGTTCGAGTCTTCAATACAGGAACTGAGACTGAAACCTTCTCGTTGCAAATCAACAGCGATGCTACATCTCAGATTTCGTTGAATTTAGATAGCTCTTCCAGTGTTTCAGTTGCTGCTGACGCTTCCGCTGTTTGGACGTTGAAAGCTATCGCTTCAGAAGGTTCGCTCGGTATCCTTGAACGTCTCGTTACGGTGACACATGATTCCCTTGCGAGTCAAAGTTTGACGTTGCAATTCGATGTACAAGCGCAACCAAGTATGACGCTTCAAGGTCCACTCGATGGGCGTATTGTCGTTCAATCTGGAGGTGAATCCTCGGTGATGATTGCAATTGAAAACGATGGAACTTCGGACATAACACTCGATACATTCACAATCACCGGTTTGCCTGGAGGCGTGGATGCTCTCTTGCCCGATGTCAACGGATATCTCCTCGAAGCAGGAACTACACACAATGTTTCCCTGAATGTTTCTGCATCTGCTGCTACAAGTTCTCGCACGGATTCATTGTCTCTCCAGTTGCTTTCGGACTCAACGAATGCGGTCCTATCGATTGAACTGCAAGTGGTTGATCGTACCCTTGCACAACTCAGTCCGAACACCAACCAAATCATTGCAGGGCCTTCAGCAGCCACGAATGTGACCATCGAAGTGACCAACACCGGGACTCTCCAAGACACCTTCCTCCTTTCGATTGGCGCAGGTGAAACTTCGAATTACTTCGAACTATCACTTTCAAAGACGTCGGTTAACCTCGGCATTGGGCAATCAGAGAGCGTGGTTTTGAGCGTCCGAGAAACCTCGGTTGGAGCCAGTGCCAATGGCTTGCCAATCAACATCGTTGCCACCTCCACGCTCGACCCTTCGTCAACGGATGTGGCTTTGCTTACACTGATTCCAATGACAGCGAGTTCCGATTTGACAGTTCTTGCAGATGCAACAACGGAGGCGGGAGGTTCCATTGATGGAACACTCATCGTTACGAACACTGGCAACAGCGTGGATGTATTTTCTCTCTCATCTGTTGGCTTGGATTGTGATGTCGAATCTTCAGTTCTGCTGCAGCCTGGTGCATCCACACTTGAATTGCCGTGGACATGTGACGTTCCATCCGATGCTCTGGCAGGAACCAATGCCTTCAGTTTCCGCGCAGTTTCCAGCGCCCGTTCGGACGCTATCCAGAATGAAGTTGTCGTCTACACAATTGATGCAACATGGGACACTTCGTCGGTTGTTGCCATTACCATCGATGAACGAGAGTTGACGGTCCCATATCTTGGCGGTTCTTCTATCACCGTTACCGTCACCAATCTGGCGAACATTGGAATTTCTGGAAAACTAACCATGGTTGGCGTAGGAGATGGTGTGTTCGATATCCGTTGGAACAACACATTGGGTGAAGTTACGGATGCTTTCACCCTCGAACCCGGGGCTTCAGAGATTTTCGTGGTCCGATTCAATTCACTCACTACGGATTCTACGGATGCAGAACTCAGGGTACGTGCCTTAGTCCAGATCGATGGCAGCAGTGTCAACGCTGAGTCTGAATCTCTGGAAATTGAGGTAAAAGGGGAGTCTCAACCACCCCAAGGTGTAACGTTGCTTGGAATTGAACTCGGAAAAGAGACGACTCTGCAAGTACTTGCAGCAGGATACATTCTCTTCGCTCTTGCACTGATGGTTCTCCGGTACAGGAAGCCACGAACACCGACAACAGAAGTCGAGGAAGAGGAAGAGGAAGAGGAAACCAAGCAGTATGCTCTTGGTCCAAACGAGTGCCGCATGGACACAAATCGTCGAATTTCGTGCCCATCCTGTGAAGCTCGCCTCGCCGTTCCAGGCGGCAACGAACCACCGTTCCGATTCAAGTGTCCGACGTGTGATTCAAGCATCCGAGTTGTTGAATATGGCTCGGCGCCAAAGTTCTGATCAGGCCTTTCGCTGGGCGATGAGAAGGAATGCTGTGTGGCCGAATGGTCCGTTGACTGGTCGTACTCCGCCTTTGCTGGCTTTGCCCCATTGACGTTCAATGACCTCACCTGCCCATTCAACTTCGAGTCCAACTTCTTCGCATGCAGTCCATGCTTGCTCAAGTTGACTTGAAACAGGACAATAGCAGGACAATCGCCCGCCAACATTGAGCAGTGGTGCTACGGCCTCAATGGCGACAGGATGTTCCGGAAGATCGAGGAGAATTGCGTCAACCTGTTTCGAAATGGTTTGGATTTCATCAACACACGATTCAATTCGTCCGTGCACGTGTGAATGCGTAGGAAATTCAGGAATTGCCAGAGAGAGGGTTTGAAGATTCTCAAGGCCGACTTCAGAATGTTCCTCTCTTGGCTCAACGGTAATCAAGTGCCCCGATGCTCCGAGAACACGAGCAATATGCATCGACTGCCCTCCAGAGCCTAAGCCTGCTTCCAAAACGACATCTCCTGCGCCAATGCCCAATCTGGAGATGAGCACGCCAGCATCCTTGGGGCCAATGGTTTGAGCACGTCGCTTCATTCCTTGCACAAGTTCAGGTAAACGAGGAGGTAGATGGGTGAACACTTTTGAGCCAATTTGTACTTCAATACCAAATCCAATGCCATTGAGTGTTGCTGAAGGATTGAAAACACCAATCCCCTTGATCTTCAAACTTTCATCGACCAATTCGATGATATGTACACGTCCATTTTCCTCAACCAGTGCTGTGATGGAAGCGTCTGCCATGATTGCCGGAAGCCGTCTTGAACATCAGGCTTTTGCAAAAATAATGGGAAAATTTCAATAAAAAAGGTAAGACGGGGACAGACTACCATTATATATTGCGTAGTGTTGCAAATATTATGCAAATCAACGTCCGAACCATGGCCTTCACCATTGTCTTCCTTTTTGTTGGAAGCCTCATGGCAGGTTTGACCTCCGAATATAACGGTCTAGAACCGAAAATTCTCGATGAAAAATTACCTGTCCAGCAAAGCCATGGAACCCACGCAACAAGCCCCGGCCATGTTGTCTTTGGCCAATACATTTCATCGGACAATTGCGGCCACTGCTCCAAGACAGGAGGCGGATCGGATGCTCACCACTCGCTCAAGGTCACCTTCCCTGACGAATACGTCTACGTTACCTACATGTCTTCATCGTACGGGGATACTGACACAGCTCGTGCAGGAAATGTAGCGCCATACAACTGGGCTTGGTCAACTGGTGGAGCTCCGGATGCCTACTTTGGAGATCGGACCGACAAGAATCAAGGTGGGGCTAACGCTCAGTACACTACCTACGACAGCCTCTTTTCGAGCGGTGGTGGAATGCATCCCACCGTCAATGATTATGGTATGACCGCTGCTATCAGCCAGTCTGGTGCGAACTACAACATCGACATCACCTACAAGTATACAGGTTCGGGAAGCGCTGCGAGCAACATGAAACTCTACGCTGCACTCGTTGACAAGGACTGTACGGGTTACTCCTACTCATCCGGAATCCCTCACGGTTACAACTGCTGGATGGCTTGGCTGACCGCTGGTGACACCTACAAATCAAAGAGTTCTGGTTCAGGTAGCGCCTTCGCTAGCGTAACACCTACCGCCACTTCTCAATCTGTCTCATGGACGAGCGTTCCTGCAGCCGTTGTTCCTGGCGGTCTCAGCAAGGCAATCGTTGTTGGTGTATTGATGAGCGGTAACACCGTTTCAGTCGGTGGTACCAGCCCTCACGTATACCATGCCATTGATTCCACAATGGGGCCAAAGATGGATCTCTCCATCCCGAGCTTTACAGCAACGAGCCCTGCTGGTGCATCCTACAAGCTAGGTGACGTCATCACCCTCGATGCAACCGTAGCAAACACCGGTGATCTTGAATACAACAGCGGTGGAACGGTTGACTTCTACTATGTTCTCAACGGTAACAAGAACTACATAGGCCAGGGTACGCAAATCAGCACGCTAACAACAAGTGGCGCTAGCAACACCATGACTGCACAAACCACCTTTGATTCCAGTATTCTTCCATCCAATGGATGGAAGACAGTATTTGGAGTTGAACTTTCAACCTCTGGGGAGAGCGTAACATCCAACAATCAAGCGACTTCTGAACTTGACCATGATCGTCCTCCACTCTCGAAGACGCCTCAGGTGCTTGGCACGTCTGACATCAGTCGAGGCCAGTATTTTTCAGTTCTAGCCAAGGGAGACGCAGACGATAACGTCGACAGCATTGACACGCTGACATTCGATGTCGAGATTTCCGAAGCAGGCATGGATCAGTGGAACAGCGATGTTGTCACCGGTGGAGAGAGCATCCTCTACCTCGGCTCAGCCAACGAAGGACGGGAATACTCAATTCTGCCGACCATAGAGATGCCTGCGGGTCTGTACGACCTACGCTCACGAACTGTCGACGCTCGAGGCCAGACTTCTGGATGGTCCATTGCAACCGATGCATTCAATCTCATGAATGCACCACCATCCATCACGCCTAACCAGGTCAGTCCTGTCCAGTGTGATATCTCAACAAAAGTCGACATGACGGGGATTATATCGGACCCAGAGACGCCTCTTTCTGACTTGACCATTACAAGCAACGATGCTTCGTTCGTCGGATGGCATTCTGCTACGACTGAAATTGAAGTCCTCTTCGCTTGGAGTCCTACACAGGGATGTCCACTCGGCCAACAGGGTATTGAAATCTTCATGGATGACGGTGGCGATTATTCCCTACAAGGACAACTTCCTTACGGAACCTTGCTCTTCAACGTTCTTGAAAATGGTCAGCCCCGCTGGCAAGCCTTGCCAACGCAAGTGGTCGATGAAGGCTCAATGGGTACACTCAGTTTGCTCCCATTCCTTTCCGATACAGACGATGAGGGTAATTCAGCTCCTGCATCAGCCCTCTCCCTCGAAATCATCTCAACCTCAAACACGGATGTCTTCGATGTTTACCTCGATTTGACGAACATTGTTTTCGAGACAGTTGATGACGATGTCAACGGGGAAGTTACTGTTACCATTCGTGCAAGTGATGGCGAACAATTCTCAGACCAAACACTTCTCGTGAAAGTCAACCCGATCAACGACGCCCCACGACTAGACCTCACCGGTCTTGAGGAGACTACTCTGAAACTCGGTACACAGCGAGTCATCAACCTCATGGCATTGTTAACCGATGTCGATGACCCATCGAACGAGGCATTCATCACCGTATCATCCGATGAGCAAGGTGCTGCAAAGTACAACCCAATTGATGGTACTATGACGCTGAACTTCCAAACATCTGGACTACACACGGTCACAATGAATACCATTGACCGATACGACAGCAACACCTACACAATCACTGTTGATGTCTTTGATTCGTATCCACTTTACGTTGCCAAGGTCGACGATGGTAGTGGGCACATCTACGTTCAAATGGACAATACCTACATCGATCAGATACCAGTTGCAAACATCTACTTGACGGACATGGCTCCGACGTTTACCGTCATCGAAACAACCTGGAACATCTGCAACGATGAAACAGGTACTTGTGATGGTCTCTACGAAGAGAACCTTGACATCACTCGTTCCATGGTTGGATGGTCAACCGAATTGGACATCCCTTCGATTTTCATGCCAGATCAAAGTGCCCGTCCGTCCGGTTCCGTGTACAAGGACTACTACCAACTCACCATCACAGCAGTCGACACAAACGGAGATGATTACAAGACCGTTGCTGCAGTGAAATGGGACATCCTCGAGGAACTCCCTGCGCCAGCGGACATGGGCGATGAAATGTTCACCTCCTACATTGAAGGATTGACAGAGGAAATCAAATCCCTTGAGGCTGAGCAAGCAGATGATACAATCTTGAATGAGGCTTACAAGGAAGAAATCGCACAAATTCTCATCGAAAAGCGCGCACAGTACGACACTGCTTGCGACGACCCTCGTGCAACATGCCCAGTTGAAAACATGCAATCAGGTGATGCAACCGAAGACACCTCGGGAGACACCAACTGGATGCTCATCCTTGGTATCGTCGGTGCTGTCATCTTTGTAGCATTGGCTCTTGGATTGCTCATGCGTCGAGGCGAGGACAACAAACTCTACGATTCTGAAGCAAGTTGGGGTCATGACACTCTGCCAATTCATGATACTGTTGCCAACTCGATGTATGGTGGCGCTGCACCGATCTTCCAACAACAAATGCCTCAACCAGCTACAGCACCGGTTGTGCAGCCTGTTGTACAACCCGTCGTTGCAGGACCTCCATTGCCACCCGGTGGTCTTCCGGCAGGATGGAGCATGGAGCAGTGGCAATACTACGGTCAACAATATCTTGACCAAATGCAACAATAGACCGAACAAACCCTTCCCTTGGCTTATGCTAAAGTCCTAAAGGGGAGGAGAGCGAGGAAACATCATGTCAGAGGACGAGCCTGTAGAGGATGTCATCGTTGAAGATGACTCTGAAACGGTCACTGTATGGGCTCCTGAGCCATCAAACGACGGTGATGAAATCCTTGCATCTAGCATCGATAAGTGGATTAACGACGTGAAGTTTGAGACCACTGAAGACGTACCTATCCCTGAGCGTCTTGTTGACCAAGTCATTGGGCAAGAAGCGGGTTCAGTAGTAATTCGAAAAGCTGCTGAACAACGTCGACACATGCTGATGATTGGGGATCCAGGAACTGGGAAGTCCATGCTTGCAAGGTCGATGACGGACTTACTGCCGCAAGATGCACTCGAGGATGTTCTCGTGTACCCTAATGAGGATGATGAAAACGAACCTCGTGTTCGTTCGGTTCCTGCTGGGCGTGCAGAACGTATTGTTCGGATTCAGAAAGAAGCCATCCGTGAGCAGAAAGAAAAGGCTCAGCGCATGCTCTTGATTGGATTCGGAGCTGTAGCATTCCTACTCGTTATCGTTGCAATTCCAAGTGGCGACATCCTCACGTTATTGTTCGGTATGTTCCTCTTGATGTTTGGATACATGTTCATTCGAAGTCGTTTAGGCTCAGGTGACGAAGGGCGTATTCCAAAAGTCTTGGTCAAGCATGACCTCGATGAACGCCCTCCGTTCGTCGATGCAACAGCTACACTTTCTGGGTCACTTCTTGGAGACGTTCGTCACGACCCATTCCAGTCTGGCGGAATGGAAACACCTGCGCACGACCGTGTCGAACCCGGAGCAATTCACCGCGCCAACAAAGGCGTTCTCTATATTGATGAGATCAACCTACTTCGTCTTGAAGAACAGCAAGCACTCCTTACTGCAATGCAAGAACGTGCCTTCCCTATCTCAGGCCGATCTGAACGTTCATCTGGTGCATTGACCAAAACTGAACCAGTTCCTTGCGACTTTATTCTCATTGCTGCGGGTAATCTCGACGCAATTCAAGGAATGCACCCTGCTCTGCGAAGCCGTATCCGTGGATACGGGTATGAAGTCTATGTGAATTCTGAGATGCCAGACACCAATCGCAACCGAAAGCGTCTGATTCGATTCATTGCACAAGAAGTTCGTCGTGACATTGGCAGCACTCGAGAGATTCCACACTTCGATAAATCTGGAGTATCGTTGATTCTCCGAGAAGCGCAACGTCGTGCAGGTCGTCGAGGTAAACTCTCTCTACGACTTCGAGAGTTGGGTGGATTGGTTCGAATCGCTGGCGATCTTGCGGCCGAAGATGGTGCACCATACGTAACCGATGCGCATGTACTTGCGGCTCGTTCAATTGCCAAACCATTGGAACAGCAAGTTGCAGATCGAATGATTGAACGTCGTTTGGATTACGCTCTAATTGTGAATTCAGGTAACCGTGTTGGCCGGGTAAACGGTCTTGCGGTCTTGGGTGCAAACTCTGGCCTTTCCGACTTTTCGGGGATCATGCTGCCCGTGGAAGCACTTGTTACTCCTTCGCAAGGTGGGGGAGGAAAGATTCATGCTACAGGTGGCTTGAGCGATCTTGCAAAAGAGAGCGTCACGAACGTTAGTGCTGTGATTAAGAAACTCACCGGAAAAGACGTTTCGGATTATGACATTCACATTCAATTTGTAGATACACACGGTGTTGATGGGGATTCTGCATCGATTACCATCGCAACCGCGATTATCTCTGCACTTGAGAACATTCCAATTCGACAAGACCTTGCTATGACAGGGTCTCTCTCTGTTCGAGGGGAAGTTCTCCCGATTGGCGGTGTGACCGCTAAGATTGAAGCTGCAGCTCGTTCAGGAGTAAAGACTGTGGTTATTCCTCGCTCCAACATGCAGGATGTCTTGCTCGATGAACAATTTGAGGGACATATCGAAGTCATCGCCGTCGATACCTTGGATGAAGTAATGGAACATGCTCTCATTACCCACGACCAAAAGCAAAGTCTCGTTGAGCGACTTGGTTCAGTTATCGATCGCTTGACGCCTGATTTGACAGGTCCAACAACCTCGATTTGAACAACAATCTGAAGCATGACTTCAAAGAGTGGACGTACTCCAGTGGTGTATGGATGAAGAAACCAGCCCTTCAACAGGCATAGATGCCGGCAAGGGTGCTTTGGTTGTACTCTTTCTTGTTACCATGATCGATATGATTGGTTTTGGAATCGTTATTCCATTTCTGACCTATCTTGTCGAGGATTTGGCGGCTGGCCAGAACATTACAGCTATCGGTTTGTGGGTTGGCTTACTCATGACCTCATATTCTGCAGCACAGTTTCTCTTTTCACCGATATGGGGTGGCTTGAGCGATCGTATTGGTCGTCGACCGGTCTTGATGATTGGACTTGTAGGAAATACCGTATTCTTCACTATGTTTGGTCTAGCAAATACGCTAATGATGGCGCTTGCAGCACGGTTTCTCGCCGGTGTCTTTAACGGAAATATCGCAGTTGCACGAGCCTACATTGGAGATGTAAGCACTCCGAAGCAACTCGCTACCAGGATGGGTCTCATCGGTGCTGCATTTGGTCTTGGATTTACCATTGGACCATTCCTCGGAGGGGAACTTTCCTCACCTGCTAGCCGATGGGGTGTCTTTGAGGGCACAATTTTTGAGACGCATCCATACCTTCTTCCTTGTATCCTTGCGAGTGTCCTCTCGATCTTTTCTCTCCTCCTAGCATTCCGCTATCTCCCGGAATCGCTTGCACCAGAGTCACGTTCAAATCGTACAACACAAACCTGGGGTGAAACCATGAAGCGTACTGCTTCAAACGTGAAGCGAATGTTGGCCACAAAGAACATCGGATCGCTTATGTGGGTAACATTCCTGTACATGTTTGGATTTACTGTTATGCATGCAGTATTCATTCTCTACACACAAATGGACCCTGCACAAGGAGGTCTCGGATTCAGTGAGGCTGACAATGGTCGGATTTTCGCCTTGATTGGAATTCTTGGGATCATCACTCAAGGTGGCTTAATAGGTCCATTAACTCGTAAATATGGATCGCTGTTCATTCTGAGGTTTGGAACGATACTGTCCGGTTTCGGCCTTGTCCTGATTCCATATTCGAGCATGGATTTTGTTTGGGCTTGGATGCTTCTTATCACAGGATGTATCGCGATCGGTAACGGTTTGTTCCAACCATCATCAAGCACGTTGCTTACTTCGTTAGCTCGCCAAGATGATTATGAATTAGGTGCAGTAATGGGCTCACAAGAATCACTTTCCTCATTTGCTCGAATTCTAGGCCCACTGACGGGTGGATATGTTTGGACGCTGACAGTGGACAGAAACGGATTTTTTGATTATCATACAGCCTTCCACATCTGTGGTGTCTTGATGCTTTTGGCATTCGTCCTATCCTTCAAAGTCGAATTTGTAGCCTCGGACCAAACCTCACCATAAATTCAAACGTGAAGTAGAAGAGAGCATTGCATGGACGGGCAAGAGTCTGTGTTTGATAACGAGACCTTTCACAAGCGGCTCGGTAATCTTGCATTCGCAGCAATACTCCTTACGTTGTTGACGATTTGGATGATTGAACTGAAGGGAATTTTCCAACCATTCTTTATCGCACTGGGTATCTATTTCGTGCTCAAACCTGGAGCCGACTATTTGTCAAAGAACGGGTTTCCAATCGGATTGTCTTATGTTACGATGATTCTCTCCGCCTTTTTGATCATTGTTGCAGCAGGTTATCTCGCGTTTGACCAAGTAAGCGATCTTGCCGATGATGAGGATCGAATCAAGCAATACAATCAGAAATTAGACAAGCGTTGGAACCAACTGAAAGGAACGCCTGTTGTTGGTTCTTCCATCACAGAATCACTGAATTCGACCAATGGAACCTTCACGGAAGACTTGGCTGAAATGGGTCTCTTGTCCAGTGATTCGGGTATTGCTGACCTCGTGGCAAGTGTTGTTTCGAGCGTAGGTAGTCTGCTAGGAATGGGTCTTACTGTGACCTTCTTCCTCATCTTCATCATCTTCGAAGCCAACTTTTTGCCAGGACGTATTGAACGCGCCTGGCCAGGTGGTGTTTCTGGACGAGTCCAAGACATGCAGATTCAGATACAGGAGAGCATCAATACCTATGTTGTTGTTAAAACAGGTGTAGGCTTAGGAACCGCTGGAATTACTGGCATGATTCTCTTTATGTTTGGTATAGATTTGTGGTTTACTTGGGCGTTGTTGACCTTCATCCTCAATTACGTACCTTACATTGGTTCATTGATTGCAACGATTCCTCCTTTGATTCTTGGATTTGTTACACTCCCGCCACTTGCCTGGTTTGTGATGTTGCTTCTGCTTGTTTCCAATCAACAACTTTGGGGAAGCATCATTGAGACGAAGTGGGCGGGACGTGCCTTGGATATCTCGCCAGTGTTGTTACTTTTGACAACAGCGTATTCATTCTGGGTATGGGGCATTCTTGGAATGGTCCTCGTCGTTCCATTTACAGTCATTTTCAAGATTGTACTTGAAAACATTGAGCCAACTCGACCAATCGCAATCCTTCTTGCTGAACGGGCTCCCTCCATCGACGAGGCTTGGAAAGAAGCCATGAAAGATGGTAGAATTTCAAGCCATGAAAGTCGATCCTTAGAAGAACTTCAACGAATTCTTGGATTGTCTGACCGTCAGATGACGAAGGTAGCAGCAAAGCATGCAATCGAACGTTCTCTCAAGCGAAACCGGCTCACTCCTGAACAGTTGGAATACATCCAAGATGCTGCTGCGTTGTACGACAATGATGCTTATTTCCTACAATTGAACAACATTAACGTTGAATCAGGACGCCTCAAGAAGTCCAACCGGATGGTCTTAGAATCGATTTACGAACGACTCGAAGAAGAAGAATAATCACAGAATATCTGTAAGAATCTTCTCGAGTTCAGTATTGATCATGAGAATCAGCGTGCCAAATTCGGGAGGGATGTTTGGATCTTCGTAAAGTTCTTCCAATTTTGATTGGGACATTGCGATACGGACATCGAGTTTTTTGCCCTTGTTGAGCAGCCAGTTTTCACAGGTTTCCTTTGCTTGTTTGCGAATGTTTCGAGGAACTTTCGGGTCATCGATTTGATTGATGACGGTAGCAACTTGCTGAAGTCTTGTTTCAACGTCCATAACATCAGCCCCTTGGAATGCCCAATAATGGTACCTTGTCGTGGGCCGTCTTTAAGGTCATTGGCGACATGGACACTTCAATGGATGTCGATTCCGACCTCATACTTGGGTGGGCCCGAATTGGTGTCCTCATGCTATGTATGGGATGGGCTGCATGGTTTGATCACAAAGAACGCCGAGTTTCAAACGAGCATTGGATTGTTTGGACAAAACCAATTGTCTTCATTTGGTCACTCGATCTATTGATACAAGCGCCCCATTGGTCAGTATGGCTGACAGCCTCTGCACTCCTTGCCTTTGCAAGCGGAGCCGTTCTTGGTCGGCCGACGTTGCGAGACGCACGTCAAGGAAATCGAGTTGACCAACTCGTTTTGCTTTGGTATTTGTTTTCCGTAGTGGGATTGGTGGTTGGAGCCATGCGCTTCATGCAGAGCTCTCCTCTTGACGTATTGGTAGGAGATGCCTCCTCAGAGGCAACCCTTTGGTGGTCATACATTGGAGCATTGTTTACCCTCTTCGTTGTTGATTTAGCATGGCGGTTTCGATTCATACACGGAGGAGCAGATGCGAAGGCTCTGATGTGGGTCACGCTGCTTTTCCCATCATGGGCAGCAGTGCCCGTACACTACGATTCTGCGATGGATGAACTCATACTGCATCTTCCACCATCGTTGAGTTTGTTGATTTGGGGAGGATTCTTGTTTGTGTTGATTCCATTCATTCTGTTTGTTCGAAACCTTATGACTGGATCAGTAAGAAGCATTTCCGATTTGGTAATGTCATGGATGGCGCTATCTATTCCCCTAGCATCGGTCCGTAATCGACATGTTTGGATTCTAACAGATACAATGGAGATGCCGAGCGGTGAGACCGTTCTCCACCACAGAAAGCGGGCACCTCGAAAAACACCAACGGATACTGAATTGGATGAGCACATCGAACGTTTGGAAGCATTTGGTGCAAATCGAATATGGGTTAGTTTGAAACTGCCACTTCTGTTGTTTTTGTTCCCAGCAATCGTCCCATTTTGGTTGATTGGAGATCCAATGGCATCATTATTGCCATTGATTTTACCTTGAAAATCAGTTGCCCTTTCGCTCAATGTTCTTTGGGCGGAGGCCTTTGTAGCCACACTTTCGGCAGCGTGCAGCGCGAACAGCGTTTCGAGCGTTGCACTTCATGCAGATTTTGCGTTGAAGCATTCGAGCTTCAGCCTCAGGGAATCGAGCCATGGCCTTGCGACCAACTTCCTTTATTTAATTGCAACCACCAGATTTGAGACATTTGGATGCCATGGTTCAAACACTTGAGGACATAGCATCCCTCATGCGCATCGTACGCCTCCCGGGGATTCATCACGATGCAAATGCAGTCCTTTTGATGGGTTCAACAGAAGCAATCCTCATCGACTCAGGAACTGCTTGGTACCAACTTCTTCAGCAGGAGCGAATTGTAGGCCAAATTGGAGATGATGTAACCCTCCGAGGGATTGTGCTCACTTCTCGAAGATACCCCTTTAGCGGAGGAAGTGCATCGATTTCAGAACGTTTTGGAAAGGCCCCCATCATGGCACACCCTGCCGCTACGCCCTCTTTGGCCACCGGAGATTTTTTTACAACATGGGCCAACAGGTTTGATTCGGATATGCCGAGCATCAAGGCGATAGATTTGGATCTCAATCGACCTCTAGAACTTGATGGTGATGTCGTTGAATTCATCGAAGCACCTGGTCCGAGCAGCTGCAATCTCATGGTTTACATTCCCTCTGCAAAGACCGTTGTTGCTGGTGCATTGTTGCCGAGGGCCGATCGTCCATTGCGATGGGACGTTCCCACAGGCAATCTCATCGACGGAAAAGAGAGTCTTGAGCGTCTCAAGGAACTTGGCGCAGAAAAACTGATTCCTATGCATGGTCCAAGCCTAAAGGGATTCGAACACATATCTGAAACAATTCAGCGACACATAACAACGTTTGAGAGGATCATCGAAAATCAAGGGGTATTACCACGCTCGTGGCCGAAACCCGCTCACACGTCTCTTTGGCATGAACCGGTTCCTGCATGGCCTCGAAAGGAACAAGAAACGAATCAAGCAGATGGTAAAAGTCTCAATTGAGCCTCTGCTTCACGACGTTGTGCTTCGATTGCCTTTCGCTCTCGCATTCGTCGCAACATGAGATTGTCTCCAAACGCGTTTGATGCATCTTCTGAGTTCGAAAGAGTCCCATTACTGTTGTAAGTGCACTGTTCCCATCCAGACTGAATTCGAATCTTGTTTCCTTCAGAACGGATCGAGGATATTGAGCGGTTGGTTTCAAACAAGAGTTTTGATTTTCCTTGTTCAGTATGACTCCAAACCCTACCTTCTGCATCAGCGATAAGGAGCTCTAGATTATCGGTCATGCACATTGCTCGTAATGGAGCATGGCTGATGGTTCCGGTTGATACGAGGGAGAAATCAGGAAGTTGCACGATGTGAAGTTGACCTAACTTGTCACCCACATAGAGTTTGGATAGTGTCACATTGTCTTCTTGCACCCCAAGTATGGCTGTAGCCATGGTCCTCAGATGAAGTGTTCTTCGGCTAGAAGGAGTCTCCCAGATGAGCAATCCATCGCTCATCGCAAGGCATGTTCCTTGTGATGTTACAAGACTTCGCACGGTTGTTCGATTGTTACGCATACCTTGTTACTGAGTGCAGTCGGTATACTTGATTTCGCTTGGGTCGAAAATGAAAGTGAAAGTGAAATCAATACATGTCGTCGTTCTTGTTTTCTTTCTTCCAAGATCTGTAGCATGATTTGCACACACGGACCCTGCCTTTTGTCGAAACAAAGTTCCCAGAACCCCACATTTCGGTAGAATCGTCGAAGGAGAGCGATCGACCTCCGAGTTTCTTGTCAGCGAAACGTTCACATGACTTTACTGCACAGGGGAGTTCGCCAGAACCGGATTTCTTTTTCCCAGCTCCATCATCTGGAGTTTGGGCCTTGTTCTTGCGAGCCTTGGATTTGAATCCCATGTTCGACCGAGTATGAACAGCCTCAAGAAACTTAGGGTCTCACTGTTGTGAACCTTCACCAAGTTTCACTAAGAGCCCTTCAATCAATCGTAGCAAGCCACGAAGTGTCACTTCTGATACATTGGCGATCGAGCAGATTTCAGATTGTGTTCGGGGAGAACCTGATTCATTGCAGGCTTTGTAAATCAGTGCAGCAGCAACGCCCATTGGTTTCTTTCCTTGCCATACATCATCGTGAGGCTTGATGACCGACCATAGGTGTTGTACTTGACTTCGCATCGATGGGGCAAGATCCAACTGTGACATGAATGGGTCGATGTATTGGTCGGGGGAACTGATGGAGTGCATGTTCAGCATTCGAGAGACTTGTCGGATAAGTCGTGACAATTCTTTCTCTTGGATGGAAAATTGCTCAGCGATGTCAGGAATTTGCCGTGGCACGTTCTCTTCCCTGGCAACGAGATATGTACAGGCAGCGGCAACACCGGCAATAGAACGTCCAGTGACGTAGCCTTTGTCCGATAAACGTCGATACAATCGGGCGACCTCTTCTTGCAGAGCAACGGGAAGTTGAGAGCGATCTCGAATGAATTGGTTAGCCTTGACGAGGTTTCTCTCGCGGCTTTTTCGGGTTTTCGAACGCTCATCGATGATTCGGCGACGACGCCATTCACGACGGCTCTGGCTTGATATTCCATGACGGCTTGCAGCTCCAGTGTTCAAATCACGCACATCGATTGTAGTGTTCAGGCCACGATCTGCGAGAGTGTAAGTCATTGGAGCCCCTACACGAGAGCGGTCTTCACCACGGTCTCGTTGCGTCCACTCCGCACCCGGGTCTGGTACGTTCTCCTCAACAACTAAGCCACAGCTGTTGCATGTCACTTCACCTCGAGTAGTGTCGAGACTCCAGTCGACCGCTGCACATTCTTCACACGGCCTGGTATGGCCTTCGAGGACACGACGTTCGCTCGATACATTTGTCTCCTTCTGGGTACGTTCACTTCCGCTATCAAAACTTGCACTCATATTCTCAACTACGGGTATAGTAATTGTATTCCAGACTATTTAAACGTTTGTCTCAAATGCATCAATTCGAACAGCGAGCAAGAGCCCGATTGTTAAGAAATAGCGGTGGATATTTCACTATGAAAAGAAGATTGAACGACAGTATATGAAGATATGTTCAATAAGCCCAAATGACCCCCAAGAAAATCATCAAATCTCAACGTATAGTTCAAGGACATTCGTTCATTCGTGTCGGTTGAACAACATGCCAGCAACAGTCATTCTAGGTGCGCAATGGGGCGATGAAGGCAAAGGAAAACTTGTCGACCGACTGGCCGAAGAAGCAACTTGGGTCGCCCGCTTCCAAGGAGGAAACAATGCAGGTCATACTGTCGTCATTGGTGACCGAGTGCTGAAATTCCACCTACTCCCCTCCGGAATAACCCGGCAAGAATGCTCCCTCGTTCTCGGTGATGGTATGGTCATCGATCCATGGGTTCTCAACACCGAAGTTGAGAATTGGATCAAGACGGGCGGAGATGATCCAAGAGGCAACCGACTCTTCGTTTCAGAGCGAGCCCACATCATCCTTCCATACCACCGAGCCATGGATAGTCTCGACAAGACAATCGGAACCACTGGAAGAGGAATCGGTCCGACCTATTCTGACAAGATCAACCGCATCGGTCTACGCTTTGGTGACATTGCTGAAGTTGTTCAAGATGGGTCATGGGCAGAAACAACCGCTCATCGCATGAACAAATCGCTTGAAGCAGCAGGTTCCGATGTACGTATTGATGCGTCAACGCTCGCAAGTGAAGTTGAATGGATTCATGGCACCTATGCAACGAGCATCGCAAATACTGGACTGATGCTTGATAACGCGCTCAAACTCAACGAGCACGTCATTCTTGAAGGCGCGCAAGGTTGTCTTCTTGATATCGATCAGGGAACGTTCCCATTCGTCACTTCTTCGGTAACATCACGAGGAAATGCAACACATGGTGCAGGTATTCATCCTGGCCACGTCAACGATGTGATTGGCATTACCAAGGCATACATCACTCGAGTGGGAAACGGTGCAATGCCGACTGAACTGGAGGATGACGTTGGTGAACATCTCGGTACTGTTGGTCATGAATTTGGTACAACAACAGGCCGAAAGCGACGCTGTGGATGGTTTGATGCTGTGGTCATGCGCCATGCACATCGCATCAACGGTTTCACCTCACTTGCATTGACGAAACTCGATGTTCTAGGCGGACTGGATGAATTGAAGATTTGTGTCGCCTACGAATTGGACGGTGCTGAGATTACAGAAATGCCAAGCAGTGCCTCAGCACTTGCTCGATGCAATCCAATCTATGTGACCGTTCCTGGATTCGAATCCAAGTCGCTTGAAGAATGGCTCGTGGTTGCAAAGCACGCGAACGAGAACGGACTCGGCATGTCAACGTTGCCACAAGCTGCCCAAGACTATGTTCGACAACTTGAATCCATTCTTGGAATTCCATGTTCAAGCGTTGGTGTTGGACCAGATCGAGATGCTACCATCGATTGCGTTTGAGCAATCACAATGAAACACTCAAAAGGAAGTGTCCACACGGACGGCTGTAAGGGGCGCTTAGCTCAGTTGGAAGAGCGTCTGGTTTGCAACCAGAAGGCCGGGGGTTCAAATCCCCCAGCGTCCACCATCCCTTTTTGGCCTCGCAGTACGCTGGTTTTGTTGTCAAAATATACGACGCCGCTGCGTCTAAACCCCTTTGGGTGTGGACTCACAAGGGTGAGATACACACAGTTTTTGTTGGAATTATTCTTTACTGGCAAATGTTGTGTTTGCCAGAAATATTCTTCGTTTGTAAATCAATCTGGTATTGATTAAAGGTTATAATTTCAATTGCTTTAGGAGATATATGACCATCTCAAAGAGAACGTTTTCTATATTCGTCATCTCCGTCTTTTTAATTTCAGTGCAATCTGAACTCTTAAAGCAAACCTCCTTAAGCTCAATTCAATCAAATCCTTACCCTTCTTCTACTGGTGGCCAAGGTACTGATTTAGCGATATACTCTGATTGGAGTATGAACAATCTGGTGGTTCCGCTTGAGAATAGATTTGTTGCCGTTCACGGTAATTCAATTGTAGGTGTTTACTCAGGTAAATCATCTTCTCCTGATGGGCTTGAAGATTTAGG
>CAXQWT010000043.1:0-25257 GCA_964227855.1 Salipiger bermudensis
TCCGATGGTGAAGAATACTTCATGTGCGATGATGGTGAGATGATCCCAATGGATTATGTCAACGACGGTTACGATGACTGTGACGGTGGCGAAGACGAAATGGACAGGGGCGAAGGCGATGTGGAAATGTTCTACGTGTGCGAACGATTCATTGAACTCGCAACTTACGAGGCTTCAAGCGATGATTTCGACACCATGTATGCGGATTCATTCGACTCGAGCATCTGCGGCACAGCAGTTGATGTTGACGCTGAAGCTGACATTGATGCCACGACACCAACAATGCCAACCGAATTCGTCCTAGAGGAATGTGAAGAGATGACTCTAGAAACCGGCGAGACAGTTGCAGACTGCGAATATTTAACGATTCAAGTTCTTGACAACCCAGATACTGGCGTCCAAGAATTGTATGGCTCGTTTGAAGAAACTGACTCAGAAGACTGTGAAGGCGATTACGACGCAACCACAATGACATGTACTGAATGGTATGGAGAAATTATCGGTAGCGATGGCAACACGATCAGCATTCAGATGTCCTTTGGCATCTTTTTCCAATGTGCTGATGGTTCGGAAACAATTGATCTTACCTTGGTCAACGATGGTATGGATGATTGTGCAGACGGTTCTGATGAATCCTCCTACGATACAAATGGAGAAGACACCATGGACTTCACATGCCTTGATGGAACTGTGGTTCCACTCGATTACGTTCTTGACGGTGAGGAAGATTGTACTGGAGGCGAGGATGAAATGCCGTACATGGAGATGAATTTCTGGTTTGATTACCAATACGACGAAAACACTGGTTCTGGATTGATGGTTTTCGCTGAGGAAGTTTACGATGATGATGAAACAGAAATGGTTTGTTATGACTTCAACACACACACCGTGGATGAATCAATTGACAACCAAGCTGATTGTGAATACGCTGGCTACATGTGGACTGAAGACCAAAGTGATGACCATAGCGGTGACGATTATTCTGATGAGATCGTCATGTACGTTACCTCTGACATGGACTTCCACTTCGAAGGCGACATGTCTGATTACAAGATTGAACTCGCAACCTGTGAAGAAGACTATGATATGGACACTGGTGAGGAAACGACGACCTGTACGACAGTCATGTACGTTGCTATCGCAGATGCAGGCGAAGATTCCGACATCATGTTCCATGATGCTGACAGCTCTGGAACACTCTCCGTCGGGGATATGATTCACATCGGTGAAACGGCAGAAGATTGGGATACGGTTCGATTGTACTCGGTCTCTGCTGATGCATACAGCGACGAGAATCCAATGCATGACGCTCCTGGATTCACTGGACTTGTTGGAATGCTTGCACTCCTTGGAGCTGCATTCATTCGACGTAACGAGTGAAGCCACAAAGGCTTGAAGCGGTCCACCCTTAGGGTGGACCATGAGCGAAGTTCCAGAGGGTGTAAACCTTCCCGCATTTGCGAGGAAACCCCCCCACCCGACCGTGACGTTAACGCTCACTCGTGATGGCACGGAAGGTGTCGAAGTCCTCTTGGGACGACGTGCTGAGTCGATGCGAGCGTTTCCTGGATACTGGGCCTTTCCTGGCGGTGGTGTTTCGAGAACCGATCAAAAAGGTGAGGCCTTTGTCCAGAATTCAACGAGTGTTTCGACCTCATCTGTTGTCGCTGTTGTTCGTGAAATGACGGAGGAATTGGGTGTTGTTCCAAATGGCCACTCGGTCTCTGTCATCGATGTCGAACTACGAAAGCACATTCTTGAGGATAAACTCGCCTTCATCAATGCCCTCAAGGAAGGCATCATATCTCTTGATACCTCTGGATTGCGTCACATCTCAAGTCGTACAACACCCCCTTTCGGACCAATGCAATTTGAGAACACATTCTTTCATTTGCACATTGGAAATCAATACTTCAATCCTTCAACAGATTTGCAAACTGAGTTTACTGCTCTTGAATGGATGAAGCCTTCCGAGATGATTCAACGATGGAAACGCCATGAAATCCGTGTTGCTCCTCCAGTTGTTACACTTCTCATGGAAGTTGATCGAACGTTGAATCATTTCGATGGGAGTATGATTCAAACGGCTCAAGATTTGCAAGAACGTCAGCCTGGTCGTCGCTCAATTCTGTTTGCTCATGGAGTGGAAGTTGTACCTGTCAAAACAGCAACACTCCCTCCTGCTGATCATACCAATGCCTACCTTGTTGGTGATCCAGAAGGTGAGTTCGTTCTTGTTGACCCTGCTTGCAGAATGAGAGAGGGAATGGAGCAACTTGCTGAAGCGGTAGATCGGCATCGAGGTGAACTGATTGCGATTCTCTTCACTCATTCACATGGTGATCACATCGGAGACATGGACCTGCTTCGAGAGGCATTCGATGTACCAGTTTGGGGAAGTGAATACACCTCAAGAACAGTTCATTGTGACCGAATTCTTGTCGATGGTGAAGTGCTTCAACTCGGTAACCAAAACTGGACGGTTCTGATCACACCTGGCCACCATCCTGGTCACGTTTGCCTCCTTTCCGAAGCAGGGCTCGTTGCCGGAGATATGGTGGCAGGAATCGGTACAATTCTCATCCCTCCCGGAACCGGTGATATGGATGCGTACATTGGGCAACTTCAGCGCTTGCAGCAATTGGAACCTCACTTGATGTTCCCCAGTCATGGGCCAGTCATTCCTTTACCGAACAAGACGCTCAAGTACTACATCAAGCACAGAATGGAACGACATCAACGTGTTCTCGATGCCGTCGAATCTGGGCTAGCATCTGTTTCAGAAATTGCAGTTCAAGCATACGCCAATACACCAGATGCACATCCAGGTCTTGCCCAAGATCAAACACTCGCTCACCTTCTTTCACACGAACGTGCTGGGCGTGTAAAACAAACAGACCATGGTTGGATTCGAGGAGATGATTGATTGGCATATCGAGTTGTGATTACGAAAGCAGGAGGCCCGAATGTCCTCGATATCCAAGAGATTCAGGTTCCTGAACCTGGCCAAAATGAGATTTGCATCGCCGTCCATTTTGCAGGGATTAATTTTGCAGACACGCTCATGAGACTTGGCTTCTATCAGCCACGTCCTCCGTTTCCATTCACACCTGGATACGAAGTAAGTGGCGTCGTACATGCAATTGGCAAGGATGTTGAAGGATTCGAAATAGGACAACGTGTTGTTGGTTTAATGCGTACAGGGGGACAAGCAAGTCATGTCATTGCAGATGCGTCAAGAACCCTACCAATTCCTAACGAAATTTCGCTTGAAGCGGCCGCTTCAATGCCAGTCACTTACATCACTGCACATCACATGCTCCACCACCTTGGGAATCTCAGACCAACCGATTCTGTCCTGATTCATGGAGGAGGGGGTGGTGTCGGGACCGCAGCTCTACAACTCTGCCAATGGGCGGGAGTAGACAACGTTTGGTCCACAGCTTCAGCTGGAAAAGCGGACATTATTCGTTCCTACGGAGCATATGCTATCGATCGCCACAATGAAGACTTTGTTGAAATTGTTCGCTCACAAACGGACGGCCGAGGGGCTGACCACATCCTCGACCCAATCGGCGGAGGCCATCTCAAGCGCAGCCTCTCCGTTCTAGCACAAGGCGGTAAGTTGTACACCTATGGAATGTCATCCGCTGCTCCATCATCGAAGCGATCTCTTTGGAAGGCAGTTAAAGCATTGCGGAGTCGGCCAAGGTTCGACCCTATGCTCATGATGTCGAGAAATCAAGGCGTTTTTGGAGTACATATGGGGACATGGAATGATGAAAGCGTCATGCAGGAACAGATGCAGAACATCCTTCGAGGAATCAAAGAAGGGGCGTTAACACCAATCATCGATTCGATTTACGATGCGAAAGATGTTGCAGCAGCGCATCAGCATATCCATGATGGTAAGAACATTGGTAAAGTACTGTTGAAATTTGTTGAATAGGAGGAGATGACATGAAAGACTCCATGACAGGTTTCGATGTTCGAGCGGTTTCGCTTGAACTGGATGCTTGGTCAGGAGCGTATGTGAAGAAAGCCTACATGCCTCACTATGAACAAATCGTTCTTCGGATCAATCCAAAAGAAGCTGAGCAGTTTGATTTGGTCATTGTTCGTGGTCAACGTGTCTACACTTCGAAGCGTGACCGTCCAATGCCGATGACTCCTCCATCGTTTGCAATGGTCTTGAGAAAGCATCTCAAAAATGCTCGATTAACCAAGGTGGAACAACTTGGATTCGATCGTGTTCTTCTGTTTCGATTTGACACGAAACATGGTCAACGTTCTCTAAGTGTCGAATTGTTCAGAAATGGGAATGTCATCTTAATCGATGAAAACGATGTTATTATCCAACCGCTAACACATGCGAGTTACTCTGGTCGAACCATCAAGAAAGGAGAGGTGTATATCCCACCTCCGGCAGCCATCGATCCTCACGAACTTACGCTTGAAACGCTGAAAGAAGCCTTCGATGAATCCGACCGAGATCTTGTCTCAACCCTTGGAGGGAAAATCAATCTCGGTGGAATCTATGCAAATGCTGTCTGTGAGCATGCTGGTCTTGAACCAAACAGCCCCACAACAGATGCTGATGCTTCAGTTGTTCTCAACTCACTCATGCATTTCCTAGGGCAACTGCATTCGAGCCAAATTGGACACCTCATTCTCAAACCAAGTTCTCAACATGATGAGGACGCATTGCGAGCCATTGGTGCAATGGAAATGCTCGATGCTGCCTCGAGCACCGCCCTAAGAGAAACTGCGACTGAAGCTACCCCTCTTCTCCTTCCTTCGCACACTGGAAAAATCAGCTATGGATGTTCAAGCCTCTGTACTGCAATCGATGCTTGGAAAGGGCATCACGATGCTAACGCACTTGCTCGTCGAGAGCAAGAGAAATTGGACGCTGCTGCCCCCGGACGAGGTCACTCAACAGAAGTCGAGAAATTGGAGCGACGCATGAAGCAGCAGGAAAAAGCGCTCGAAGGGTTTGCTAAAAAAATCGAAAAGCAGCAGGCTATTGGACATGCGATTCAAGAACACTGGACACATGTTGAAACCATACTGCAACAAGCGCGTGATGCCGTTCAAAAACAAGGATGGAAGCCGGTTTTGAAAGATTTGAAAGAAAATCCATGGGTTGATTCAGGAAATGCTGCAGACCGAACGATGATGATTCGGCTACCTGATGATGGTGGGCAGCCTGGACAAGCGTTCACGTTGTATCTTGATGATTCCGTACATCAAAACGCACAGAGATACTTTGAATCCGCTCGGAAGCAGAAAGACAAAACAACTGGAGCAACGACTGCCCTTGAAGATACGAAAGCTGCATTCAAGCGAGCTCAGAAAAAAGAGGCTAAGCAAAAGGCAAGTGGACGGATGCAAACCGTTCGACGATCAAAACGGCTCTGGTTCGAACAACATCGATGGAGCATGATTTCTGGAGGTCATCTTCTCGTTGGTGGCCGAGATGCGAAGGGCAATGATTCGATTGTTAAGAAGCATCTATCGGGTAGCGACATGTACCTCCACGCCGACATTCATGGCGCTCCAAGTTGTAGTCTTCGTGCATCTCAAGGATTTGCCACAGTCGAAGAACCGTATGGGCAACTTCCTCCTGGTGTCCCATCGTACAAACTCGTCGACAAACTTGGTGACGAGCGAATCACTGACGCGAAACTAGAGGAGGCGGCAACACTCGCTCTCTGTTGGAGTCGCGCCTGGAACGGTGGAGGCGCTCATGGCACCGTATTTGCTGTAAAACCAGCTCAAGTCTCAAAATCCGCCCAGACAGGTGAATACGTCGGAAAAGGGGCATTCATTGTACGGGGTCAGCGTCAATGGTTCAAGGATTTGGATGTACAGATGGGTATTGGCCTGGTTGCCATCAATGGTGTTCCATTGCTCATGGGTGGAACCGTATCATCGATCAAACAACGTTGCACGCGTTATGCGATTCTTTCACCTGGCCAAACCAAAAAAGAACAACTTGCGAATCGAATCTACAAGGCAACAGGTCTTCGGACGGACGATGTTCTCTCTGTTCTCCCAGGGGCATCCGACATTCTCGAAGACGTAGGTGTTTTCACATCCTATCAATCGCTCGAAGAAGAGTGATTGATCATTCCCGACGAACGTACATTGCAACTGCGTTGCCACCACCAAGGCAAAGCGTGACAATTCCCGACTTCGCATCGAGCCGACGCATGACGCCAAGCATGGTGATTAAGCATCGAGAGCCGCTCGAACCAAGTGGGTGACCGATACTGACTGCACCTCCATGAAGGTTGAAACGGTCATGTGGGATTCCAACCTCTTGGGCGACAGCGCATGAAGCGGATGCAAAGGCCTCATTGTGCTCGTAAACATCCACGTCGAGTACGTCGAGATTGTTACGCTCAAGAAGATTCTTGACCGCTGGAATTGGAGCACTCATGACCCTTTCTGGTTCAACACCTGCGGTGCAATAGTCCTCAATGGAAGCAATAATCTCCCATCCTTGTTCGTTCGCAAGGGCTTCAGTTGTAACAAGAACTGCGCTTGCACCGTCGTTGAGTGTGCTCGCATTACCTGCAGTCACAATACCCTCCTTGTCGAAAACGGTTCGTAGTTTCGAAAGACCTTCTGCCGTGGTATCGGAACGAACGCCTTCATCACGATCAAGAACGAGTGGGTCACCTCTCCTTTGTGGGATTTGAAGCGAGAATGTTTCCCAATCGAACCAACCCTCATCCCAGGCTTTGGCTGCCTTGAGATGGCTTTGTGCAGCAAATTCATCCGCTTGTTGGCGATCGATTGAGCATTCCTTGGCGACAACTTCTCCTGTGTTGCCCATGTGCATGTTGTTGTAAACATCCCAAAGACCATCATGAATCATCGAATCGATAAGTTTCGAATCACCCATCTTTTTCCCATTTCGTTGTCCCATCAAAAGTTGAGGTGCATTTGACATGCTTTCCATGCCACCTGCAATAACAACATTGTGTTCACCGAGTCGAACGCTTGTTGCAGCTTGCATAACAGCGCGCAGTGATGAACCACAGACCATGTTGATGGTGACGCATGAAGTTGTTACAGGCAAACCTGCTCCGAGTGCAACCTGTCGAGCAGGTGCTTGCCCTACCCCAGCTTGAAGGACTTGTCCCATCAAAACCTCGTCGACAATTCCCGAGGATGGATCAATGCCGACACGCTGGCACAATTCTTTCACTGCTGCAACCCCAAGATCGACTGATGTGAGGGGAGACAGTGCCCCCATGAATCGGCCAATAGGCGTCCGTGCTACGCCGCAAATGACTGCCTTTTGATTTGGCATGATGATTGCACTGTCAACGGCCTCTTGAACATACGCATGGCTCGGTTTCAACCAGACAAAAGAGTTCATGAACTCAACCACGTGCGAACATCATGGCCAAATTCAAGACTGAACTGAACACATCCCGGAATGCTGATGAAATGCGAGGCGTTGAGGTCGAGATCGATTTCACCACCAACGCACTTGCATCCATCCTCTATCGACAGGGCGAGACCGTTGTCCTCGCATGTTGTACCAAAGAGGCTCGTCTACCTGGTTGGTTCCCTCGAGACTCAACAAAGGGCTGGGTTCATGCTGAATATTCACTGCTCCCCGGTTCGACAGATTCACGATTCCGAAGGGAACGCCGTGGTGCAAAAGGTCGCACTCAAGAAATTGAGCGGCTCGTTGCTCGCTCACTCCGGGCTGCTATTGACTTAGAAGAACTCGGGCCAATCGCATTGAATGTTGATTGCGATATTCTCAATGCTGACGGTGGAACGCGATGTGCGTCGATTACCGCTGCAAACCTTGCACTTCGACTCGGTGTCCGACGCCTCATCGCATCCGGAGTCTGTCTGCCAAAAAACATGCGCCCAACAGAGGAACAACGACGCTCTGGATGGAGTGCTCCTGCCCTCTCCGAAGAGGAGCAAATGGCTCATGAAATGCGAGTTATGCCACATGATGTTGCAGCAATTTCAGTAGGATTGATCGATGGAAAATCCTACCTTGACCTCGATTACAACCTTGATTCCAATGCAGATGTGGACATGAATGTGGTCAAGGTTAGTAATGGTGCTTTTGTTGAAGTCCAAGGCACAGGTGAAGAATCAACCTATCAACGAGAAGAACTTGATGCGCTCCTCGATATGGCCGATATTGGGTTCTCATCGCTCTTTGAGATGCAAAAAACCGTTCTTCATGGTCAAGAATAATCAACGAAGCCTTGAAATCTTGAGTGTCGTCGCAGGTACGCAAGGGTTGGTAGCTTAGTTGGGAGAGCGCGGCACTGAAGATGCCGAGGTCGCCGGTTCAAGTCCGGCCTAACCCACCACATGCGCAGCAATGGGTTCATTTGCTACCGTGCGTGTAGATGCTCCATGGGCGAAGCTGCAGTTGGGGATGAACTGCCCAAGGAGCAGTACGAAACCGATACCAAGAGTGACTCTTTGCTTAAGGAATTGAATGAGATTCGTAGACGTCGAACCGATGGCGATAAGCGAAGCATGTTCACTAAAAAGGAAAATCCCGTCTTGTTGATGGGAATTGCATACGGTATCCTCTACGGTGCACTCATTCTCTCAATGTCTTCCGGACTCTTAGGTCAATCGACCTCACTGGATCATTCTGCCTCAACGACGTTTCTTGACATTGGAGACGAGTGCTTAGAAATCGATGATGAACCTTGGATTCTTATTTTCCCAAATGATGACGCTGAACAATTTTCGTTGAATGCGTACAACCTGCCTGCTGGCATTGCAGTTTTGGAATACAATATTCAGAAAACAGATTCAAGCGAAAATTCTGCCCCAACCCAAGTTGAACGCAGCCTCGACGATGAAGTAAACAGAGTTAATGCAAAAGCTGACTACAGCACGTTAAGTGAAGGTGATTATGAAGTCACACTGACTGTTACGTTGTACAACAACACCGAAGACGCATCAAACAATACCAACATAACAGAATCACTGTCGGAGTCTCTTGAATTCGAACTTGAAATCGGAACCAAAGGCGGTATTATTCCATTCGTCGGAGGCGAAGAACATCGCGAAGTACGGATAACAGATTCAGGTGCCCGTTCATGTTGGTCCATCCAAGAGTTGGGTAATTGGGGTTACATTCTCCTTGTTGCGGAATTAGGAGGAGGACGAGAAACCGCAATGCTTGCCGGTGGAGCTGCTGGAATCCCTGCATGGTGGATGGCTTTCAATTCCCTCTCTCTATCGGTCTTTTCATTGCTGATTGCTTACCCTCTGATGTACAAGGTTTACCACCAAGAAGCTGACGACATTCTTTCTCGAAACCACATCATTCGTCTCGTCGATGACATCATCACTCGTTGTGAGCGCCGACTTGGCATTGTGGTTGACCACGACTTGGCAAAGGTGGAACCGAGAGAGCTCTCCATTGAGATTATGGTTCCATACAAGAATACGGAAAATACGTTGACAGATAGTAAGAGCATTCGTGATGAGATTCTCAAAGACGTGCTCGAAGAATTTGCATTGTTCCGCGTCTTCAAACCCGTCCAGCTCACTGTTCGAACCATAGGTTCAGGACAAGCAATTGATTTCGACTCTGGAGTTGGTGTTGGTGTTGGTGACCGCGATGATGAGGCCCCTCCGGAAAACTACACCTCGTTCTTCGAAGAACTTCATTCTCTTTCTCGAATCGAAGACGAGGTACGTGATTCACTTGACCTATACTTCGTCCGAAACAAGACGCTTGAACTTCAGAATGCGGTCATCACGAGCGATGATCGTATTGTGTTTGTTTCGGTGATTTTCAAGCCAACAACGCGCCTCGCTTTCTTCCGATTCAAACGCCAAGCCTCAGAGGTCGAGGATGAGTTGAGGAAGTACATCTCTGAACGAAACGAAGACATTCTTACCTCTCAGGAATTGGTCGTCAAAGCCCGCAATCAGGTTTCGACCCTCGCCGATCGTTCTGGTGCTGGACGTGTTGAACGAAAAGGCGACAAAGACGAGCGTATTGCTGCGGTTGCTCGACAGGATGGTTTTGGAGGCCGAATGTTGCAAACCAAACTCCTTGGAGACATTCTCTCCACTGTAGAATACACTGCGAATGAGAAGCGTGAAATGATCAACAAATGGGGATTCTGGGGACTTATCGTCTTCGTATGGATTCCATTTATGGCATCCGGTGTTTTGGTTGGCGCTATGCTCGGCCTTCTCTCTCGCATGAAATTCATGCGTGTCCTTCTCGCCACGATGATTGGAGGATTCATTGCTTCAATCACGTGGGCATACACAGCAGAGGGTATCATCAAGATCATGCACAAATACAAGTTAGAGGCAGTAATTCCGATCATGATTATTGTCTTCATCCTCGGTGCGATTTTGCACATACGCTCAACCAAGATGCGTCGCCAAACAGAACTGTTCGAAGACACGCTTTTGGACAATTTCCACAACGATATCAAAGAAAAATACGGCTCTTGAGGTCTGATTATGGATGCGTTTACCTCCATTGAAGGACACGTTGATTCGGTTGGAGATTTGGCAAAAATTGGCATCCTTGTTGCATCAGACCGAGCTTCGTCGAATGAGTATCAAGATCAAGGTGGGCCTGCAATTCTTCAGTTTCTAAAAGAGGCAATCAATTCCCCGTTGGAAGTGTATTATCGCTGTATTCCAGATGCACAAGATTTGATTGAATCAACCATGGTTGAATTGGCCGATGAGGTTGGTTGTCATGTTGTTGTTACAACGGGCGGAACTGGCCCTGCTGAACGCGATGTGACCCCCGAAGCGACAGAACGGGTCGTCGAACGAATCATGCCTGGCTTTGGGGAACAAATGAGGGCTATTTCCCTACAGTACACCCCTACGGCGATATTGTCTCGACAGACTGCAGGGATTCGAGGTTCCTGCCTCATTTTCAATCTCCCGGGACGGCCAAAATCAATTCGAGAAACAATCGATGAGATTTGGAAAGCAGTACCGTATTGTGTGGATTTAATCGGGGGCCCATACCTCGATTGTAACGAAGAAATCTGCGATGCATTCCGGCCAAATAGCGCAAGGCGTCGATGAGAGCATTCATTGACTTGTTATTCCACGACAACTTGATTGAAGATGTCAAACCTACTGATTCAGAATGCCACTATGGTTCTCCCAAATACGACTGTTGTTGGAGATCTGCTCATTGAAGACGGGATAATTTCGACCGTTCAGCCCGGTGGGGGCCTTTCTGCAAAAGAGGGTGTTCGGACCATTGATGCGACTGGCCTACATCTTCTTCCTGGCATCATTGATCCTCAAGTTCATTTCCGTGACCCCGGCCAACCAGAGAAGGAAGATCTCTACTCTGGCTCCTGTGCTGCCGCAAGTGGAGGTGTTACCTCTTTCCTCGACATGCCAAACAATGTCCCTAGTCAAACAACCCTCACCTCGATGTACGAGAAAATTGCGACTGGAAATCGACGTTGTGTTACAAACTTCGGATTCTTCATTGGAGCAACAGAATCCAATGTTGAGGAATTGAAGAAAGCTGTCGGAACCCCAGAATCACCTATTGCCATCCCTGGAATTTGTGGAATCAAGATTTTCATGGGTTCCTCGACCGGAGATTTGCTCGTCAACGATTCTGATGCACTTCATGAAATTTTTACCAATACTGCAGGTCTTATCGCTGTTCATGCTGAGGATGAAACCCGCATGATTGAACGGAAAAAGGCGATTGAGGGGCGGACTGATATGGCGGCCCATGCTGAGTGGCGTGACGACGAAACAGCCTTGATTGCCACAAAGCGTGCTGTCGCATACGCACAAGCTACTGGCCATCGCTTGCATATTCTTCACCTTACATCTGGAATTGAGGCCGATTGGTTGCACGGACTGACCTCATTGTACGGTAAGGAAAACGAACCGCACATCACCACAGAAGCATTACCACAGCATTTGACCTATGATGAGCGTGATGTTGAAGAACTTGGAACGCGATTGAAAATGAATCCTCCAATTCGCTATCAAAAGGACAAACAAACGCTCTGGAACCGCCTTCACGATGGGACAATCACGTGCATTGCAACAGATCACGCACCACACACGCTTGAAACAAAGGCGAAGGGCTTTCCTTCTGCACCAAGCGGAATGCCCGGTGTTGAAACCTCACTTCCCGTAATGCTTACTCATGCCTCAAGAGGCGCATGTACCATTGAACAAGTTGTCAAGTGGATGTCCTACAATGTTGCAGAATGCTATGGTATGGTTGGAAAAGGTCGCCTTGAAACGGGATATGATGGAGACATTACGCTTGTCGATATGACGACTGAACACATGGTCGATGATGTGAATACTTGGACAACTGTTGGTTGGAGTCCATTCCACGGCAAAAAGCTCGTTGGATGGCCAGTACTAACCGTTGTTGGCGGCATTCCTGTCTTCGAACGCAACGCTTCTACGGGTCCAAAAGGCTCAATTCTAGTTTCAGAAGGAGAAACCGGTTCGCCTTTGATTATGACCCCCTGGAATTAATCGATACGAGAGTGATTGATAACCGCACTTATATACTCGATGAAGAATTTTCCACTGGGAAACATGAGCAGTATGGAAGAACAACTTGGACAAGGATACCAACAAATGATGATCGGTTTGATTATTTTCATTTCTGGTGCAATATGGGGCGGCATGGTCGCAACTGATGGAATGGTCGCCGAAGACATCTACTGGCCAGCAGTAATGATGCTATCGGGAGCAATGATTACATTGCTTGGTACGACCTTTGGCACGGATCATGAAGATGATCGAAGCAACGATCTAAACGATGCGATTATGGAACTAACCGAGCGCATCAATCGACTCGTTGGTTCGTCAAGTACAGACGATTCGTCAGATGAATCAGAGTGAATAAATCGCTCCGTACTTTTCTTCGACGTATCGAAGGAAAGGTTCGCTTGTAGGCGGGGAACCCGTTGCCTCTTCAATTAGATCAGCCGGCAGGAGAGCACTTCCTCGCTTGTGGACTCGCTCACGTAACCAATCGAGCATCAAAGACCAATCTCCCGAAGAAATTGAATCTTGAATGGAACCTAGATCTTCGCTCATTGCCTCGAGCAATTGTGCAGCATACAAGTTTCCAAGAGTGTAGGTTGGGAAATAACCAAACGCAGCCATTGACCAGTGAATGTCTTGTAAGCAACCCAAATCGTCCGAAGGAACGGTTAATCCAAACCAATCGGAGATCATCGAATTCCATAGGTCTGGCAGTTGTTCAAGTGGATACTTCTCATTGAAGATTTTCTTTTCGATTTCGTAACGCAACATAACGTGAAGATTGTACGTTACTTCATCAGCTTCAACACGAATGAAGCCTGGTTCGACCGAATTTGCGATGCGATTAAGAGTCGAGGAATCCCATGAAGGAGCATCTGGAAAGGATTCTTTGAACTCGTTCATAACAACGTTCCAGAATTCTGGCGTCCGACCAATCTGATTTTCCCAAAGTCGAGATTGTGACTCATGAACACCAAGAGAAACAGCATCGCCGCGGGGTGTAAAACGATGATCTTCGTCCAAACCTTGCTCGTAAAGAGCGTGTCCAGTTTCATGCATTACAGCGTATAAGCAAGAAAAGGGATCGAGTTCATCGTAACGAGTTGTAAAGCGCGTATCCCCTGGCCATATGCCGGCAGAAAATGGATGCGTCGAGGCATCCATTCGACCTGCTGCAAAATCAAAGCCCATTCGTTGACTGACTTTGGTGCAGAACGCCTCTTGCTTTTCGACAGGGAAGGTCAAGCCTTCGGGTAGTGTTGGATCAGGGTTTGATTTCTTCGCTTCAAGAATACGCTTGAGCAGTGGAACAAGTCGATGACGAAGTCCTTCGAACAACGGATCGTAATCTTCTACGGTCATGCCTGATTCGTACTCGTCAAGAAGAGCATCGTAGGGTGTTTTCTCGTATCCATATGCATCGATCTTCTGACGCGTTAAATCGATGAGTGTTTGCAAATGTGGCAAGAATGCTGCAAAGTCAGCATCTTTCCTAGCTTTTTGCCATGCAACAAGTGCTTCACTACGGGCTTGTGCGAAGGTCGATACGAATTCTGAAGAAAGTTTCGTTGCTTTGTCGTAGCGCTTCCTAAATTCACGAACATTCGCTTGCTCGCTCTCATCCAAATCGTTTCTTTCCTCAAGTCGTTCAAGCAACTCACCCATCGCTGAATCTGTGACTTTCTCATGAGCCAGCGCTGCAAGCCATGCCATAATTTCTCCACGAGACTTAGCGCCTTTTTCAGGCATTAACGTTTCCTGGTCCCAGCCGAGATGTCCTTGGATGCTCCCAATTCGATGAATGTCTTGTAAACGGTTCAGGAACAATGCCTTGTCGCTCATAGGTAGCCCTCGTCATTGGTTCTTCATCAAGACTCGTATCCAACTCGTTGCCAGATGATATCCACACATTCAATATGGATGAGTGTATGGGTAATCATGGCCCTTCCATTCCGTCGAAAAGACAAGGATGGGGGGGTGTCTGTAAACGACGAGGATGAAGACATCAACGCGCTCCTCAACGCTGATTCCTTTGAGAATTCTCACACTACGGAGAGTTTGCCTGAACCAACCAACGACGAAGAGCGCCTACATGCAATTTCAGACATGGTGATTCAGACTTGCATGGACATTCGACGCGGAGAAAACGTACTCATTGTTTGCGACCCAACAACCGCTGATATAGGCCAGTCCCTGCATATCGCAACACAGAAACGATCAGATCGAGTTCTCCTGATCGTCATGCCAAAATCCCGTCATCATGGAGAAGAACCTCCAACTCCAGTTGCAGCCTTGATGCGTCAACAACAAGTCGTCATTGCCGCAACAAAGTATTCGCTTACACATACGAAAGCTGCCCGTCAAGCATTGAAAGACGGCGCTCGAATTGCAACGATGCCAGGAATGACCTTTGAATTGTATACTGAAGGTGGAATGACGGCTGATTTCCAAGATGTAAAACGGCGTATTTCGAACATTGCAAATTTCCTTCGCCGACGAAGAATCATCAATGTCAAATCTGAATCTGGGACCGATGTAACCTTTGAAGTGAATTGGAGAGACTGGAAACTCGACGATAACGGCATATGCAATCGACCACGAATGCTGACCAACCTACCTGCCGGGAAGGTGTTTATTCTACCTAAAGAAGGTACAATGAATGGAACGATTGTCATTGATGGCTCATGGGATTCCACACTCATTGACGAGCCAATTGAACTCATCGTAGAAGACGGAACCGTTGTTGATGTGAAGGGTGGAAGCCTTGCAGCAACCATTCGTCAATCCTACGGTGAAGTCGCTAAGAAGCTCAAGGCGAAAGACAGAGAAAGCGTTTGGACCGTCGCAGAATTTGGTTTTGGTATGAATCCAAACGCTCGACTTGTCGGCAACGTCCTTGAAGATGAGAAACGAATGGGAAGTTGCTATTTTTCAATCGGAGACAATTCTAGGCTCGGTGGAAGTTCCAACGCTGGCATCCACGTCTCAGGCGTGCTCGCAGAACCGAGTGTGTGGCTTGATGATACATGCCTTACCGAAGCAGGTGAGTTCATGGCAACTGAAAACTAGCGATGAGCACTCATGTTCATGTTTCCACAGATTGGACAGAATCGCCAGTTTGGATCGAGTCCGATGCCACAACCTCTACAGTGAATACCTGAACGAATTGTGGGTTGAATATTCATCGACGGCTGCTGTGGCATCATCGGTTGTTGCATTGGCTGATGCATGGGTTGCTGAGGGACTGGTTGCTGCCAGCCCATTTGAGGTGCTGCAACACCGGGAGAAGTCGGTTGTTGGCGAACTGGTTGCTGTGGTTGCTGTGGTTGCTGTTGTTGTGTCTGAATTGGCTTGCGAACAGGGGCAACCGGACGTGGCAAAGAGGACATCTTTTGTGCCGCTTCAGAGGATACGAATTCAGAAAGAGAGACTTCTCCATCTCCATCGGTATCTGCTGCATCGTGCAATACCTCTGCTTCTTCGAGTGTCATGTTGGCGGCAACAGCTAGTTCTTCAACGGAGAGGCTACCTGATTCGTCAACATCTGCAGCAATGAACCGTTCTGCATCACTGACCCATTCTTCTTCTGGCTCCGCTTCGATGACGGTCTCGGGTTCAGAAGCGACTTCTTCGACTGGTGCTGCTACAGGTTCTGGTTCAGAGACGATCTCTTCGATTGGTTCTGGAACAACTTTCGGTTCTGGAACAAGTTGTGATCCAAAAGCCCCAGCAAAGGCATCCTGTGCAGCGTCATCAACCTCGACTTCATTCTTGAATCCAACCTCTTCAACTGGTTCTTCCTGACTTGGCAATGGAACAGAGTCAACGGACGGAAGAGAAACTGGTTCGGAAGGTAGAGGTACGGAATCGGTTGGCAAAGGAACGGATTCTACTTCTGGCTTAGGCGCTTCAACTTCAGGTATCGCTTTTGGTGCAGGTGTTTCAACGGCTGTTGCTGGTTCAGGTTCTTTTCGTTCAATGACTGCACCCAATTCGATTTCAGCAGGCTCGGCTTGATCGCTGGCAAACAATGGCATTGGGAGGGCATGTCCAGCAACATCGAGAGAATTGTTCAATTCCTCAGCCATTGTTTGCATCTTCTCAACATTCTCTGAAGGGTTTGCCATGATGGATTCAATCGACTGATGGTAACGTTCAACTTCTGATGTACCTCCAGTAGCGTAAGCGATGGCTAAGATTTTGAGGAACTGCATTGGGTCAAACAGAGGAGTCAGTGCTTGAACAACCTCGGCTGTTGCAAGAGGGTGTGCTGCATTGGCTGAACCAGACGAATCCGGTTGGCCTGCAAATTGCAACAATGGGTCTGGAAGGGCCATGAGATTCAAATGACCGAAAATCAGGAAGTAGATCTCGCCACCTTCACATTGCAAACGCTCGCTAGCGGCTTCAAAATCGAATTCTCCTGACCGAAGGATGATGTCAGCTAAGTGCTCAAGTGCTTTAGAGAGCGCCTGTTTTGAGTCCATTGACATCATTTGTTGAAGGACATCGGATGAGTCGATGACACCGAAATATGCTGCGGCATCATCCACCTCAATACCTTCTGGAAGTGAGGCTCCTTCAGGTACTCCATCAGACATCTCTCTTCCACCTACCTTCCCCAATCGAGTGTTGTTTTTGAGGTTGCTGTTATCTCCCTCTATTGTTGGTTCCGAGCCATGTCGTAAATGGCCCTGGATTGTTGAGCCGACCAACCTGTTCCTTGCAGTTGCATCAACAGCGTGCGTTCTTGTTCACCCGCACCGAGTTCACCGATGACCCATTCAACTGCTGCGTCCCGATCATCGGCTTGCCAGTCTTCGAACAGTGACATATCAACTTCGATTCGTGCTCGTCGAACTTTCTTCTGAGGAGCTTCATTATCAGTACTCTCTGGTTTAGAGACTTGAGAGACGGGGGTTCTGCGCGTTGGCGAAGACGAAGGTGCTGGTTTTGCCCCACCGGGTGGGCCGCCTCCTGGAGGACCGCGTCCCGGAGGTCCCGATGAAGGACCGCTGGAACCGCCTGGAGGACCACGCTTTGGACCGGATGGCCCTCTTGATGGAGGTGGGCCTCCAGAAGGTCCTCCTGAAGAAGGAGGACTTCGAGGTGTTGGCGTTGAACGGCTTGGCATTGGCTTGCTCTGAAATGAAGAAAAGAAATCGTCATCTTCTTCCTCATCGTCGTCGAAGAAATCATCGTCATCATCGTCATCATCAAAATCATAACCACGGTTTCGGAGTCGACCAATCGCCATCGTTAGGAGAAGCAAGACCACAATTCCTCCGGCAAGGACGCCACCAAAAACAGGCATTGTCATACCGAGAATCATTGTACCTGAATCATCGGTTTCAGATTTTGGAAGAGGACACCCATCATCGTATCCATCCGGGCCTTTCGGTTGTTCAGGACAATTGTCAAGCAAATCATTGACACCATCTTGATCAGTGTCTCGCTCACTCTTTGAACAGCCCTCATCATCGACGTTGGTTGTTGGGGAATCAGGACACTTGTCGGGTGCTGATGCGCCTTCAACGAAGATTCCAGGCCATTCTGAATCTCTCGTAGCGTTCCAAGTCGGGTCGCCCCAGTTGTCACCGTAACCATCACCGTCAGAATCATTCCATTGTGTGGCGTCACCTGGGAATTTGTCGCGGCCGAATTCATCTGCCCAGCCATCACCATCGTCGAGGCATCCAATCTCGAGAACATCGAGGAACGAAGATCCATTTACAGTCGGACAGAAATCTGATTGGTTTGCACCTGGGACATATGTTCCTGCAGTACGCGGGTTGATTGAGGAATTCATAGATACATCAGGATAATTGTCTCCGAAACCATCGCCATCAATATCTGACCACTGGGTCTCATCCAATGGGAACGCATCACCTTGTTGGTTGATTCTCAATCCTGTTTCTGCGTCGATATCGAAAGTGTACGCTCCATAGTATCCATCCCCATCGATATCCTGTTCCAACAATCCTTCAACAAAACAGCCTCCTGGAGTTACTGGTAGCCCCGGCTCAGTATTTGGACATCCGTCGTTGTTGTTGGTGACCCCGTCACCGTCATCATCCAATTGATTCGGAGCGCAACCGTTGGAATCAATGTTCCCTGGATTGACAATCCAAAAGAGGTCCGTATCGGGGCAAAGGTCAATTGAGTTGTTTACTCCATCGTCATCGGAATCAAGTGCATTTTGTAGTTCAGAGCATCCGTTTTCGTCTACTTCGAAATCGATTGGAGTATCTGGGCACAAATCATCTCCGTTGCTGACTCCATCTGAGTCATCATCAATTTGGAATTCTGAGCAACCATTCCCATCAACAGTTTCAAACACTGATGTTCCGGGACACAAGTCGACTTCATCGTAGACGCCATCACCATCAGCATCATCGGTGTTGACAAACGGACAACCTACTCCATCTGTTCCACCCTCGACACCGAATTGGAACGGACATTCGTCCGCGTTGTTTCCGGAAGCATTGTCACCAAATCCGTCTCCATCGAAGTCGAGGAATTGTGTCGGATCGAGCGGGAAGTCGTCATCCGTATTGGCCCAACCGTCACCATCGCTGTCAGGGCATCCTGGGGAAGGGTCCGTAGAAGTACCATAAACGCCAGGACATCCATCGAGGATGAGGCCTTGACCGTTGCTACCGTTGTACGATGAAGTCCAACGATCAGGATGCCCATCGCTGTCGTTATCGTCAGCGGCTGCGATGTTGTAAGGGAAGAAGTCGGGGTTCGTTGCACCTATTGTGCCGTTATCTCCGTATCCATCACCATCAGTATCAGCCCACTGTGTTGGATCATCTGGCCACCTGTCTGCCCCTTGATCAAGTCCCCAATTGATTCCTCCAATGTTGTTCGCATCGCTTGCACCATCTCCATCAGAATCAGGACAACCGTTACGGTCTCGATACGAAGTTCCATAGTCCCATGGACAGAAATCGCCGGTCAATACATCGGATTCATTATCGCCAAATCCGTCTCCATCAAAGTCCTTGTATTGGCGTGGATTGTATGGGAATTTGTCTCCAGGACTGGTTTCTACCGTGCCTGAGAGACCAAAGATAGCATCACAGCAATCAACACCATAGTTGTCGCCAACTCCATCTCCATCACTGTCCTTGGATTGCTTCCAGTTTTGTTGGAAACGATCCCCTTTCACCCAACCACCGTCGTTGTTTGACCATCCGTCCTCATCATAATCAGGACATCCAAATCGATCGAAGATAGAACGACCTCGTGTTGTGTCGCATCCATCAATGCTGTCTGCAAATCCATCGTGCTCATAATCATCGCATCCTTGGATCAAGAAATACGAAATTCCTGAGACTGCTGGGCAATCATCGGAAAGTGGACCTGTCGGATTGTCACCAAATCCATCCAAATCAGCATCTGCCCATTGCTCACCAACATGCGGCATGGCATCGATGCGGTCGAAGATGAGGTCACGGTCAGAGTCGGCGTAGAGTCTCAACATCTCAACATCGAAATCAAGCGAGTCATAATATCCAACGACAATTGTACCGTTCGAATCAACGGACGAGGAGAAATTGGCATTTGTGAAGACGTTCTTCATTTCATGGGAAGACCAACTGGAACGGTCCTCACTGCGGCCATCCAAGTGAAGCGTATTGATGCGCAAGGTGTCTGTTGCAGGAGTTGTAGTCATCAACAAAACTCCTGGACCATTGGATACAAGATTCCATGCCCCACCTGCTTCAGACAATGGTTGGCCCCCAAAGGAAGACCAGTAACCAGTACTGTTTCGCTCATAGAGAACGTCGGTTGCGGATTGAACGGCGAAGACGAGCGATGAACCATGTTGAGTGCAGGAAAGATCGTTGCTGCTTGAGGAGGACAGTTGTTCCATCGATATGTTGTTCCATGCCTCAGTTGATGCATTACGTTCGTGTGTTACGAGATGACCGCTCGAATCAAGACTAAGCAGGACAACCGTATTGCTTGTGTCCATGCACATGGCCAGTTGCGATGAACCATCCGTGAAGTTGGTAAGCGTGGTTGAAACATCGTTGTCAATGTCAAGAATTTGCAGTTCGTGGATGCTTGAATTGTTGACGGTTGTTGCAACAATGGTTGATCCTGTTGAGAGTTGCAGAGCTGCGTGTTCAAGTCCAACAGCAACACCAGCATCGAGTTCAGTAGCCGTTGACCAACTGCTTCCCGATTTGGTTAATCGTTCAAGACTCTCAAGGCTAGAGTCTCGGTAAAGTATGTGCATATCTGCTCCGTTGAACCACAACGATGGAGCCGACGTTAGATTCGAATTTGAGAGAATTTCAGTTGAAGCCCACCCAGTCTCCGACTCAGAAGAATAGTACAGTTTTTCGATGGTTAGGTGGGAATACACCATATGCAAGTCGCCGTTTGAGTCGATTGCAGTTGCTGGATAGGTTCCAAATTCACTGAGTGTACGTACCTCTTGATGGAGTGATGTCCATGATGTTGTTGTGTGGTGAGTGTAGCCATTGATATCATCCAGAACCACCAATTGCGGTTGTCCTGAAGCGGAAACATCGAATTGGAATTGGAACGATAATGATCCAGTTGCAAGCGTTTCTGTGACCCATGAACCTCCTGGTGAACCATCATCAACATGCTCGAGATGAATAAGAGAATGAGATGAGGATGCGTTGAGAGAAAAGATCATGGCGGTTTCACCTCGATTTGAAGTCGTCAGTTTTAGTCCAGACATTTCACCTTGGAACGTAAATTGACTTGTATCAAAATCTTGCTTACTCACAGTAATCATATCAACGCCATACGTCGTACCTCGGGTTGAATTACGAGTAGAATACACAAACTCGATGGCTCCGTCTGCATTCGAATCAAAGCCGCCCAACGTTAGAAGACCCAAATGATCGGATGGGCTACCTGTTCGTATCGTTTCAACTGCTGATACAAAGCCATCAGCAGAGCCAAGATAAAGACTGATTTGACCGGAAGGAGTGAAACTTGCCCCTGAACCGATGAAGGTATCAGCGTAACCATCATCGTTCACATCGCCTGCAGAGGCGAACATCCATCCGAAGCGCTCGTTGCCTTCTCCCTGACTGGTCCAGTCAGGCGTTTGAGAGAAATTCTCTGTGCTGTTGCCCATGAACAAATGAACGGTTCCACTGAACATCGGAGCCCCTGTTGGAGAGAATTCCTGAACGATCAGTTCATCCATTCCGTCATCATTGATATCATCAACGATTTCCACGACTGTTCCAAACAATTGTCCAGAAGCGAGCCGTTGGATGCTCTTATCCGGACTTGTTGAAATCCCATCAGCCGACCCATAGAAAACTTCGATTGCAGAATAGCCAATCGGTGATGCCTCCGTTCCAGAATTTGAAACAACAAAATCACCGTAGCCATCACCGTTCAGGTCGCCTCCACTTGACATCGAACGTCCAAAGTAAGGCCCATCCGTACTCGCCGTAATGTTATGCGACCATGTCAAACCATCTGATGTTCCCTTGAAGACAGACAATCGTCCGTTTGAGTTTCCATCTGACCAATTGCCTTGAAGTGCAACAAGGTCATGGTTGCCGTCTCCATTCATATCATCGAGAAGAGCGATTCTCAAACCAAGCATTTGTTCATGGTTGCCAACTGAACTCCATACAAGATCGAACTGCGTTTGGTTCCATTCGTACAATGCGAGAAGGCCGTGATTACTTTCGCCTGCTCGACTTGTGTTGTCAAAACCAGGTGATGAAAGCAGCATCTGAGTCATCCCATTTGCAAGGAACTGTCCGATTGCGATTCCACTACCAAACAATTCGGATGTTTGTGTCCCGCTGAGGACAAGAGGTGTTGAGGAATCGAGACTATCGTTTCCGCCAAAGAGAACGCTGACACGACCGTTGTTGGTCAATCCACTGTCCGATGCGGAAGGTTGTGTGAATACGACGTCATCAAATCCATCGCCGTTCAAATCTCCATACGCCGCAGAACCTTCTTCGACATCAGGGTAAAGTTCGAACACTGTCATCGCTTCACTGGAAAGTCGACCAGTTGATTGATCTTCCAAACTCTTGAAGATGGAAAGTTCAGTCTGACCCGAATCGAATGACGTTGTTGCAACCTGAGCAAGGCCGTTCAAGTCGAGGTCAAGGCCAATCGCTGAGTGGACTGTTGCATCACGAGCAAGAATCTGTTCGGTTCTCTGATCCCCGTCCACTTGCAACCTGACAGCTTCACCTGAGCGGGTGTAAGCGATGTTCGCGACACCGTTTTCATCCATCTTTAACTCAAATTCATCGCCAACTGGACCGATGTCAAGGAGGCTGTGATACCAACGCAGCCCACTGTTGTTCACTTGCCATAATTCGCCTGTAGAGGTACGAATTACAGCAAATTCATTGCCTTCATCAGTAAGACGGAGTGTCATTGTTTCAGGATAGAGGTCTTCGATAATGGTGCGTTTCAGCCATGTGTCCGTTGAGTATACTTGTCCTTCAAAGGCCAAACGTGCCATCTTGAGATTTACTCCATCGCCGAACACGGCGAGTGGCCGATAGGTTTCATCGACAACAACAGAGCACCCGATGAGCCCGGAGGCAGTGCTTACCGTATCGATAAGCGAGTGGGTAAAGGTTCCATCTGATGCCAGAACGCCCATTCGGACCTCTCCAAGGTCATTCATCCAACAGATGTAGCTCGATCCATTTTCTGCAAGGTAAACGCTTGGTGGACTCAAGTTGCTTGTCGTACCCGAGACAAGGACTTCGCTCATCCACATGTCGATGGACGAATCGGAACGAACCAGTACTTCGGTCATACCTTCCAGATCAATTGTCTGCCCTGCGAGGTCGTGTCCATGCTCCAAATTGCTTGGTAGTGTAAGGTCTGCAACGATTTGTTCTGAAAGAACAGGCTCGCCGGTCATCGTTTGGGAGGTAAGTGGAGACATTAATTGAACGAGCAAGAGCAGGACAAGTCCTGTGGAAAGGACCGATTTGCAAAGCGTCCGCTCCTTGCGCATGAACATCTTAGAACACTCAACGTTCTAAACCATTGTCAGCAATCGATTTGTTTTCCCTTCATTCAGAGCGACCCATGAGGTCAAGAATATGGTTGAACTGGGAATCACATGTCGAAGGTCCTCATTGTTGCAAATGGTGAATGGCCTGAACTGTTTCATCTTAAAGACCAAATCAAAGAATACGAAACCATTGTCGCTCTCGATGGTGCTGCGAACCGCTTGTTTGGAATCAATATCATTCCTCATGTCATCTTGGGCGATCTTGACAGCGTTTCTCCAACAGTTCTCAAACAATGCAAAGCGGAACACTCGAAAATCGTGAATGTTCCGAACCAAGAACGCAGTGATATCTCGAAAGGATTGCAATGGGTGCATCAAACCTATCAAGAATCAAAGGTGTACATTGTTGGTGTTGAAATTGGAAGGTACGATCATCATCTTGCTGCTTATTCTGCACTCTTTGAATGCAAAAGTTCGGCAACGATTCTCCTCAATGGGTGGGAAGCTCATCGCGTCTCTACAACACCATCCAGTTTCAAATCGAAGCAGGGAGAGATTGTGAGCCTCATTCCATTCGGAACAGTAACTGGCGTCAATATTGAAGGATGTCGATACCCTCTTGAATCCGATTCATTAACAACTGGGACAAGAGGCATCTCCAATATAGCAATTGAATCAACGATCACTGTTTCAGTAGAATCTGGTGACCTTTTACTCCTTATCGAAAGGTGAGGGGGGCAGTGAACTTCGGATGAATGCGCTATAATCGCTCTTTTCATCCCATTTTTGGGCATGCTGGTCGATTCGTGCACGCTCCATTGTCGCATCCAATCCACCCCAATCCTCAATCAGATTCAACTTCAAGGCTGCTTTGGGAGTATAACCAGGTAAGAAGTTACGCCAAAGGAATGGAATTCGGCCTGGCGTAACGGTGTTGACTGCCCTGACGATGGATGTGTTGCATGTCTTGAACAATGTGTGATAGAATTCAGGACGAGCAATCAATTGGTTCAGTCTGTGAGACATTTGGATGATCATTTGTCGTTCTTTGTCTGGGGGGGTAATCACACGATACATCGATACAATGTTGCTTCGGCCATGTGTCCGAAGTTGAGTCACGTCACGTTCAAACCCTACAAGGAGATACAATTCATAGGAACGCCATAGTCCAGTCCATGGATGGTACTTTTTACCCCGCTGACGTCGTGTTTCAAAGGAAAATGAAAGACAAGTCCCATCAAAGAATTCGAAGGTCAAATACGTATGTGACATGCCTCGGAACGAATGAAATTGATCAACAACAAACCAGATGTGCTTGACTTTGGTAGAATCCACAGTAACTTCATCCGCCCACTTCTCGTCTCGATCTCTTGTTGTTCGCCAATGAAAATCCCGAACGTTTCGAAATGTAATCATGGAATCGTTGAATTCAGCGCTTGTTGCGTGTTCACAGTCTGCTGCCCAATCAGCATGTAACTTGGGCTGACGAGGCCGCACACGAGTCCACCAAATGCGAACTCCATTCAGGAGAAGGAGGAGAATGGATCCTCCAACAAAGAGAAGTAAATACATCACCCAATCAGCCATATTCTCACCAACGTTGCCAAATATTGTAGGTTGCATCCCACCAATCAAGTGAACCATCTGGGTGCTTTCTCCACAATTGACCCTCATCATCCAGAACGGTTGGTAACCCTTGAGGGTCTGGA
>CAXQWT010000044.1:0-12389 GCA_964227855.1 Salipiger bermudensis
GTGCTCGATTAGTAACACCGTCTGGTTTGAGGAAGTCTCGAGCAGATGCAAGGTTTGCATCCATTCGAGGTTTGAGTGCTTCAGGACTTCCATGGCCAATGCTGACCATATGTTCGATCACTTGGTCGGAATGAGCCTTCATCGTGTTGAGGTGTGCGTCAACGTACGCATCGATGGTTGCTTGATCGTTATCATCAGAAGAAACTGAACCATTGATTGGCGTTCTGGACAACCAAGAAGAAATAAGTTCCACAAGTGTTGGCTCTATAGAAATCTGATGAAGTGTTCTAAATGCTTCTTTGCTGATCTTTCCTTCCTCTGAAAGTTTCTTCATATGCGCCATTGGGTCCATATCCGCAACTCTAGATTCCTGCTTGAGACCGAGACGCATTTCCATGGCCCTCATCTGCCAAGATTCGAAACCTGATGATGTCCCCAATCGGTCTCTGAAGGCAAGGAAGCCTTGCGGACTGAGGGTCTCCATGACCTTCCATTGATTTGCGAGAAGACGGAAGATTTCGATGACTCGTTCCAAATGATGAACGATTTGTGGGAGATGTTTCTCATCAACCGATTCTTTTCTCATGTAGCCATGCACTGCATCAAGCTCTGCTCGTACTTGCTTGAACCACAATTCGAACGCCTGATGCGTGATGATGAAATGCATCTCATCGTTTGATGGCGAAGGGCTGTGTCCTTCAGGGCCTGCCTGTAATTGAAGCAATTCATCGAGGCGAAGATAGCCCGAATAGGTCATTCGATTCGTTGGTGAACCTGAACCTGCCATGAACCTTGATGGAGATTCGGCACTTGAACTCTTCACCTAATTTCGCCCAAATCATGCAACACTATTGAGAAGTGAAGGATAACAGTCATAGAGTGCATACGAAACCCCTCGACATGGGCGTAGACCACTCAACACTCCTTTCATGGCTCGCGGACTACGATAAAGACAACATCACTATCGGTGTTGTCGCTTCGCATTCATCCCTTCAAATCCTGCACGGAGCACGTATGGAGGGCTTTCGTACGCTTGGTATTGCCGTGGGAGAAAACCGTCGTCGCTTCTACAAAGCCTTCCCAGGTGCAGAGCCCGATGAATGGTTGATGCTCGAAGATTATCGAGAAATGCTCGATTATGCCGAATGGTTTCGAGAAAAGAACGTGATTATTGTTCCACATGGATCGCTTGTTGAATACCTCGGAAGTGAGAATTTCCGCAATCTGGAAGTCCCTACCTTCGGTAACCGTGGTATCCTTCGCTGGGAAAGCAGTCGAGCAAAGCAACGTGATTGGTTGATCGCAGGCGGATGTACAATGCCAAAGGTCCTCGAAGATCCACATGATATCGACGGACCTGTCATCGTCAAGTACGCAGGTGCAAAAGGTGGCAGAGGATACTTTATCGCACGAGATTACCGTGATTTCCGTCGAAATGTGGACATCGAGGAAGAATTCACAATTCAAGAATACGTACTTGGATGCCGATACTACCTCCACTTCTTCTTCGATCCACTCGCAACCGATGGATACCAAGTTCAAGGGCGTGGAAAATTTGCAGGACAAAACCTCGGACGACTCGAGTTGCTCTCAATGGACCGTCGTGACGAAGCAAACGTTGACGAATTCTACAAGTTGGGTTCACTCAGAGACCTTCGTGAAGCAGGCATGGAACCGTCCTTCGTAGTTACAGGTAACCAACCTGTTGTTATTCGAGAATCTTTGTTGCCACGCGCCTTCGAAATGGCTGAAGGAACGGTTGCAGCCTCGTTTGAACTTGAGGATGCTTCTCGTGGTATGATTGGACCATTCTGTTTGGAAACCATTGTAACGGATTCACTTGAATTCAAGGTCTTTGAAATCAGTGCGCGTATTGTCGCAGGTTCAAACCCATTCGTTGGAGGATCACCCTATTCAGACATTAACGAAACACGGATGTCAACTGGACGACGCATCGCACGAAGCGTTCGCAATGGGTTGAAGAACAATCGTCTTGATGACATTCTGTCTTGAAGATCAGCCTAAATCAGGTGCTGGTGGAACGCCGGAGCCATCGTCTTCTGGCTCATCACCAATTTCGCTTTCGATTTCATCGACCAAGTCGCCAAACTCTACCTGCTTTGGAGTGGTTTCGTCCAGAAGAATTTGATCAGCAGAGACTTCACCGCTTTCTGCACGACGGAGTTGCTCCTCCAATTCTCTCTTGATTTGTTCACGCTCCTCCATTGTAGGGACATTGAAGCTGCAAACAAGTTGAATCTCTTCACCATAGGTTAACTCTCCCGTATATTCCACCAAATCACCGTAAGCATTGGCGATAACTTGGAATTTGGTTGGATCCTTGGAGCGTCGCTTCTTGTGCTTCTTGTAATAGTGAACAAAGACTTGGTACGTTCCAGCTGGGGCTTCTCCCTCAGGCCATACAACATTTTCAACCGGCTTACGGGAGTCAGGTCGAACGTTGGCATCAACATCGAGTTCACCACCACAAGCAGATTTTCGGTTTCCGCCGTGGATACGCTCTCCAGATGGACAGACGACGTGAAGATCGAGATCGTTGTAGTTGTTCCACATCAGGGACACTTGAACATCGGATGACCGTGCACCCTCACGTTCAAGTCGCGCTCGAAGTTCCTCAAGTGCACGTGATGCAGCCTGGCGGCGCTCAAGCGCATCTTTCTCTTGTGCAGCACGAATTTCAGCAAGACGTTGTTCTTCAGCAGCGGCGAGTTCTGCTTGTCGCACTGCTTCCTCAGCATCGCGCTCGGCTTGAGCTGCAGCATCACGCTCAGCCGCAAGGCGTGCTTCTTCGGCTGCTTTTTCAGCTTCAATGCGATCTTTTTCGGCTTGTTCTTCTTGTTCTTTCTTGAGTCGTTCTTGCTGTTCGGCAAGAGCTGCTTCTTCTTCTTCAAGACGACGACGTTCTTCTTCCTCTTCTCGGCGAGCCCATTCTTCGTCACGTTGACGGCGACGTTCGAGCATTTCTTCTTCAGTCTCTTCGCCATCATCTTCCTCAACCGGAGGTTCTTGTTGCTCAACTGGAGGCTCTTCCTCCCAGAACGGTTCGTCAGGTTGCTGTTGCTCTTGCTGAATGAGTGCAATGCTTCCGCCTGAGAGATTTCGTCGACGACGTTCGGATTCAATCATAATCAATTTACGTTCAAATTCTGAACGGGCACTGGAAAAACTAGACCCTCGTACAGGGGTCCTCAAGCCGTCAGCAACCATGCCTTGGCGGACTTCAAGAGCAGCGTCCCGACGAATGAGGATGAACCAGACTCCGAGAATAAAGCCTCCTCCAAGGATGCTCAATACGAGGATAGAGCCCGTGTCCATGTTAATGCGAAACCGTACTGTGTCTTTTATCATTTGCTTGCTTGATTTCAAGATTGAATGGATGCAAAGCATTGAATGTGTCAAGCATCTCGTCAAACCATGAACAAGGTCGAACGGCTTGAAAAACTCCTTCCAAACGGCCGAGGGGTTTGGATTCCTATCGACCACGGCATGTCGGACTTTCCTTGTCAAGGGTTGGAGAATACAGAGGTTCTGATTCGTGACCTAATTTCGGCCGGTGTTGATGCTATTGTCGCACAGAAAGGTGTTGTAAGCCACTATAGCCATCTCTGCAACGGAACAAGCACAAACATGGTTATTCACTTCTCTGCATCAACACGGCATGGTGGAGCAGATGCTTCTCGCAAAGTATCGGTTGGACAAGCATCTGAAGTCGAATCGAGAGGAGGCATGGCGGCTTCCGCCCAAGTCAACATTGGATCCGAAGGAGAAGCCTCGATGTTGGAAGCACTTGGTGAATTGACCACAACATGTCACCATCTCGGATTGCCCGTTCTTGGCATGGTTTACGCACGTGGCCCGAATCTCAACATCGTTGAGGGTGATTCCACCAAAGGCGTGGCCCACGCAGCAAGGGTTGCTTTCGAAATTGGTTGTGATGTAGGTAAGACAACCTGGACCGGTGATGAGGCGTCCTTTGCTCAAGTAACTGCAGCTGCGCCGATTCCACTTCTTGTCGCAGGTGGAGCAAAAACGAACACGCTTGAGATGCTTACAATGGTCGAGAAGGCCATGAAGAATGGAGCCGCTGGTGTTTGTATGGGCCGTCAAGTTTTTGCCCATAAACAACCGTCTGCCGTTGCAAGAGCACTGGTCCAAATCGTCCATCACGGTGCATCCGCCAAAGATGCAATGAACGAAGTTGGATTGTGAGGGATTTTGATGGAAGTTTGGCTTAATGCGCCCACAGATGTGGGACATGAAGGCATTGACGCATTGTATTCCAACAAAACAAACGCTGAGTTGTCCAGTAAGGATGGACTGTTGTATCGAAATGGCACCCTCATAGGAGGCCATGTTCACATCGACTCAGAGGATGCACAGTCCGATGCAAGAAGTTTGGCAGGAAGTGTTGAATGGATTCTTCTAACCTTTGAGGATTGGTCGATGATTCCAATTGAGAATGTCATCGCTGCTACCGAAGGAACACCCACCAAGGTTGCCGCTCAGATAACCAAGCCCATTGAAGCCCAAGGAGCAGGTTTTGCACTGGATACTGGAGTGGATGCTCTTCTATGCTCAGAGGATTGTTTGGAAGCAGCATTGATTGTTAAATCACTGCGACTTGAGCAATCGGCTGCATCGGGTTCAACGAAACCAAGCACTATCGATGAATTCAACATTACGCTGATGACCATTACAGATGTTCAAGAGGGCCACTCTGGCGATCGTGTCTGTATTGATTTGCTTTCGATGTTGGATGAAGGCGAAGGAATCTTGGTTGGATCTACATCGAAGGCATTTGTCCTTATCCATGGTGAGACAGTTCCATCAAAATACGTCCCGACTCGACCTTTCCGCGTCAATGCTGGGAGTGTGGATGCGTACACCCTACTCGCAAATGGTACGACCAAATATCTTAGTGAATTGAAATCTGGCGATGAAATCTTCATCAGCGGAAGTGATGGAAGGGCACGAAGCGCAACCATTGGTCGAATGAAGATTGAGAACCGTCCATTCATTCTATTGAGGTTTAAGGATGAAAATACTAATGAAGGGCATGTGTTTATTCAGCAAGCGGAGACGGTTCGCTTGGTTAAGGAGAATGGTGAGGCTTGCTCTGTGACTAGCCTTTCTGTAGGTGACCGCATTTTCGGTTGCTCATCCACCTCAACACGACATGTTGGACAGAGCATCTCAGCACCGTCTGAGGAGCGATGACGAATGGCGGTCCTAGGTCAAGGAACTGCGCATGGAGCATGCAGCCTTTTGCATGCGGCAGGAACAGGCTACGGGGTGAGCATGGCTCTTGACCTGCCAATCCTCGTTCGTGTTCTCGATAAGAAAAGTAAGCGAGAGGTCCATGATGAGGATGGGGTACTTCCGCACATTGTAGAAGCATGGAAAGCCGCAGGCCATTCCCTTCCCATTGAACAAGAGAACCTGCATTGGGCCGTTCAATCAAAAATTCCTGCTCGAGAAGGATTGAAATCGTCATCCGCACTTTGTGTGGCCGCTGTTCGAGCGCTTTGTGATTCAACCGACATATCTCTGGATTTAACCGACATTGTTGCGATTGCTGTAGATGCTCAACTTCGCGCTGAGATCACTCTGACCGGAAGCATCGATGATACATGGGCTTGCGCTACTGGCGGTTGGAAACTTGTCAATGCCAACGAGCAAGATGTTGCACAAGGCCTTTTGTTGGAAGGCGATGGGCCGAAGCGAGACGAATGGATGGTACTCTTGGTATCTCGAGGCCCACGAGAAGTACGTCCAACTCTGGAAGACTTCCTACCGCATCAACAACAATTCATACAAGCCCTCAATGCAATACAAGAAGGAAACGAATTGGTAGCTCTTACGCTCAATGGGCGAGGAGTCATAGGAGCCACAAAGGACCACAAGGCCCGGATTCTCACAAACGATGCGCTCGTCAATGGTGCGAGAGCAGCTGGACTCAGTGGCTCTGGAACGGCTATTGTAATCGTCATCCCAATCCAGTTGGAAGGAGTTCAGCAACGCATCAAATCTTGGTACCAAAGCAAACATCCTGAGTTCAAAATCATAGAAACAAGGTTCATGAATCCTGACAAGAACGAGTCCGAGGAATAAGGCTCAAGTTCTTGAAGACGTGATGTTTGGATAGACTGAGTCCAATGAAGATGCGCCTAGGGGAAACCCTGTCCGTGACGCTGTTTGGCGAGAGTCATGGTCATTTGGTTGGAGCCTTGCTGGAAGGAGTTCCTGCAGGCCTTCAAATCGATAAAGAACGTATTGAACAACGAATGTTGGTACGAAGACCTGGCGGCCATTTTGCAAGCAAGCGCAAGGAAGACGATGCAGTAGAGTTGCTGTCTGGTGTTCACGAGGGTTTTGCAACTGGACAACCAATTCTGATTCAAGTTCGCAACAAAGACGCTCGAGAGAGTGATTATAGTTTCATTCCAAACCACCCAAGACCCGGCCATCAAGATCTCTTGATGCACCTAAGGAGTGGAGGATTTGCAGATTTGAGAGGCGGAGGTTCTTCTTCTGCTCGATTGACTGCCGGTATTGTTGCTGCTGCTGCAATCGTCGAACCACTCCTCGGAGACATTCGAATTGAAGCCCATGTCGGAGCAATTGGTTCCATCGAAGCGGCACGAATTGAGGAATGTCCTGAAGAATGGGCAAACGAACTGTGTGAACAACTTCGTTGCCGTGATTCAACTGTTGTTGAAGCGATGAAATTGGAAATTGAAACCGTAAGAAAGGGACGGAATTCGATCGGAAGTCGTGTCGATATCCGCGTATCAAACCTCCCAATTGGACTTGGAGAGCCTTGGTTTGACGGTCTTGAACCTGCTCTCGGACGAGCTTATCTTTCCATTCCTGCAGCACGTGGCGTTTCATTTGGGCAAGGTTTCGAGGCTGTTCGCATGACAGGATTGGAACACAACAGCCCTTGGGGTGGCTCGAAGGAACACCCCATCCAAGAAGGTGGACAACCAGATGGAAGCATTGCAGGATTGACCTCTGGCTCAGACCTATATGCAAAAATCGCATTCAAACCTCCATCAAGCATTGCACATGAGCAAACCACATTAGACCTTGAAGATGGCCAAAAGAAACCACTTGTTGTCAAAGGGCGACATGACCCTGTCTTGGGGCCACGAGCAGTAAGTGTTGCCAGAGCGATGACAACGTTGGTCCTTTGCGATCTCATTCTAAGGAAACGTGATGCAGTTTGAGTCGTCGAATCATTCACAAGTTTGGAGGATCGTGCCTCCGTGAACCGGATGATATCGAAAAAATCGCCGAAGTTATTCGCGGAGATGACCAAGCCATCCTCGTAGTATCTGCGTTATGGGGGACAACAGATCGATTGTATCGGGCTGCAGCAGACCCTCGATACGCAAGTCGATTGGTGCAAGATTTGTCAAAACAACACCTGCGATTCGCACCTGGCCTCGATTCTTCAAAGAATGCACACTTGTTCTCAATGGTCCTACATAACCTGAAAGATGCTCTACGATCGTTAGCACAGCATCCAGATGACCAATCTTCCTTGAACAATCTCCTCGCATCTGGAGAACGCCTCAGTGCCCTGGTTGTCGCCCACCGATTGCAAGAGTATGGCTATGATGCATACCCATTGGGTGCAGAAGATATTGGAATTACGCTGGACGGTAATTTCCAAGCAAACCACGTGGATTTGCAAGTATCGAGCACCAAACTTGAGCGAGAAACACTCTACGGAACACCTGTTATCACCGGATGGTTCGGCGAAGGTCACAACAAGGAAATCGCTGTTCTCAGCCGAGGGGGCTCCGATCATTCTGCTACAGCAATTGCAAATCTTATCGAAGCAGATCGCGTGATTCTTTGGAAAGATGTCCCTGGCATCTATACGCTCAATCCACGCTGGGGTATTCGTTCAGAAACGATACCTTACCTCAATTATCAGGAGGCAATTGAATTGTCGCTGATGGATACCCCTGTCCTTCACCCCTCGACCATCGAACCATTGATCGAACCAAACATCCAGTTGGAAGTACGACATCTCTACCATTCCAACGATGAAGAAAAAACGGTGATTGGCCCTGAAGTACCTCAGAATCAACTCAAAGCTGTTGGTTGCCTTCCGAATGTCATTAGTCTTGGATTCTCACATCACCATGTTGATTCACATCAGCGTCAACTTGTGAAAATCCTTGGTGAACTAGCGCAAAACGAGGTCCATTGGTGGGGGCTAGAGTCAAGATTAGGCGATTCTCGCTTGATTGTCTCTCAACATGACATCCATCGGGCTGCAACCATTTTTGAACGATTCAACATTGATGCTAACCACCATCCGCATCTTGGACTGCTCTCATTGATTGGTTGTACAGAAAGCGATGTTGATTCCATTAACGCATTGTTTGTATCAACTGAATTTGAACTCACATGGCTCAATCAGACAACATCTGCAGCACGGGTTGCAATCGATGGTGAAGATTTGAGTCAGGCATTGCATCTCTTGCATGGTTTGATCCAAGAAAGGAATGAGACTGTAGTCAAGCAATCCTGACTTCATTCATCGTTGCCTTCTCGGCGCTTCTGAATATAGGTTGGTAGATCCAATGCGAACAATCCGCCAACGACGATGAAAACAAAGAGTGTTCCAAGGGCAACACCGTAAACAGAACCGAGTTCAACAGATTCACTGAGGCGCGTTGCCGTATCTTCTGAAAGGATACCAACAATCCATGGTAGAATCGTATTCGCTGAGAGTACCAATGTTGCAAGGATGGTAGCGACGATTGGGTTGACAAGGAGTGAACGATGGTACTTTCCAACGATCTTCTTTGGATTCATGACGTACACTTCGTTGGTACGAATACTTGTATCCAACATCGAGTAGCGAAGAACACCGTTTGAAAGTTCAAAGTACATGATGAGAAGAACAGAGTAGATTACGACCAAGGATGCTAGAATTGTTGGACTATCTGCAAGTCCAAACAGGTCATTGACACTTGTCTTCGAAGAGGCGAAGCGCATAATCGCTAGAATGAACAACAGATACGATCCAAGCATGTATCTTGCGTCACGCTGGTATGCGCCCCAAAATCCAAGACCTGTGGCGCCGATGATGATACCAATTTGGAACAACAATGCAAGGTCTGCACTTCCAAGAAGCATGAACCAAATGGTTCCTTCTGGTGGTGAGATGATGTAGGTCAAAAGAGCAAGCCCGACGAGAATAACATAAACACCGAGTTGCATGTTCTGTACGAATTTGTCGGGTGGTAGGAATTTCATCTTTGGAACAATCGGTCCGCCAATGAGGCTCTCAATGAACGAAGGCATCTCCAATTCGGGAATAGCATCCTTAGGAATTTCAGATCCAATACCGGTCTGTCCTGCAATCTTCTTTCGGCTCGGAGCAGAAGATCGAACGACTTTACCATCGTACAAGTGAGCAGTGTCTGAAGACGGTTTCCGCATAGTCATCTTCTCACCTCAAAATCCTCTTGCACCTGCAAGTGCGGTTGACAGGAGCATATCGGGCTCCCAATCCATAATGTTGACACCGAGTCCACGTAGTTCACCGATGAGAACGTCTCGTTCAGTCTTCATGACTTCGTAGCCTGTTCGATCAAGACGCTTTGCGTCAAATTCGAACTCAAGCGATGATGGAGAGAGTACAGTAACGTCAAAGTCACGTGCACGGAAATCTCTCAACGCATTAACGATGGTTGGATCATCTTCCAGATTGGACAGGAAAATGATTGGACTGCCCTTGTTGATGTGCGGCAGAATACGATTGACTACAACTTGTAGAGGGATGTTACCACGGGCAACAGCTCCGGCAAGTTTGGTTAGAATGACATACAATTGCTTCTTTCCGGTGTCACGGTCAACGCTCACAACTTCATCGCCGTAAACTACAACACCGACTGAGTCTCGTCGTCCGAGGAAATATTTGGCAAGTGAGGCTGCAGCCCGTGTGGAATACACCAGTGCGTTTCGACTGACCGGTCCGGTTTCACTGACTGCGCGTGAATCGATGATGATGATGACATCAGAAACAGCATCACGTTCTCGTTCGTTGACCATCAGTTTACCGGACCGTGCATAGGCACTCCAGTTGATGGCACGGAACGAATCACCTTCGAAATACTCACGTAGTGAGTAAAACTCAGAACCAGGACCCGGTTGTCGGATGTTGACTGCTCCAGTGAAAATCTTAGGAACACGGGACTTGACGAAGGTCTCTTTGAGGTCTTCCATCTTCGGGAACACAAGGAAATCGTTGTAGACATGCATTTCTTTTTCCTTGTGGAACAAACCGAACGGATCTTGGACACGAACAGCAACAGGACCGATGCTGTAGAACCCACGCAATGGACACTCAAGTGTGTATTCGATGTAGGTCTCTCTTCGAGGACCCAACTCCATCAAAATGTAGTTGGAACCTTCCTTAATGCGCATAACTTCAGGGACTCGGTCTCGAACTTCGAGGATCTTTGCAAGCCCAGAATTATTCTGCATACGTAACGTCACGGTCAATTCACCATCTTCGAAGATTCGTGAACCTGAGAGTTTCCGCATGGCAAGAACGCTACCCAAGGCAACGCCCTCTTCACCCGTCCACTCTTCTGCACGACGTCCACTGGAAGCAACGTCAGCGTGACCACCAAACAGGGCAGCCCACGTCAGGAACACAAAGATCACAACAGCGATTGTGACCAATTGAGAATTCCTAAGCGTAAGGCCAAGAAGGTACATGGCAACTGCCATGCTTCCTAGCATTGCTGATTTGCGACTCCACATCCGAGAACACCTCTATTCAAGTATGATTCAACGGTATCAAACGGTAGGTACTGGGACTTCTCGTAGAATGCTTTGCATAACTTCGCCAGCCTCAAGACCCTTGATTTGGTGCTCAGGCTTGAGAATGATTCTGTGCGCAATTGCAAGTTCTGCAATCGACTTGACGTCATCAGGCGTTACAAAGTCACGGCCACGCATTGCTGCAGCGGCACGAGATGTCTTGAGCAGTGCTTGGGAACCACGAGGAGAAGAACCGACGAGAACACGAGGGTCTTCACGGGTTCGAGCAACGACTTCGACCATGTACATGCGGATGGCTGGATCGACATAGATGTCTTCACAAGCCTGTTGCATAGCGATAACACGCTGAGGGTCGGTGATAACATCGACATCGACAGCGTCCTTACCACGTGTGATACGTCGAGCAAGAATCTCGTCTTCATCAGCACGGTCTGGGTAACCGACGCTCATCTTGAACATGAAACGGTCAAGTTGAGCTTCAGGAAGTGGATAGGTACCTTCCTGCTCGACAGGGTTCTGGGTTGCCATAACAATGAACGGAGCAGGGAGTTTGTGAGTAACAGTACCGATGGTCACTTGCTTCTCTTGCATAGCCTCGAGCAATGCAGCTTGCGTCTTTGGCGGAGCACGGTTAATCTCGTCAGCAAGAAGTAGGTTACAAAACAGAGGTCCTGGCTTGAATGTAAATTCACCCTTCTTAGCGTCGTAAATGTTGGTACCGGTAATGTCGGCTGGGAGCAAGTCAGGCGTGAATTGAACACGCTTGAAGTCACAACCGAGTGCATCAGCAAAGGTGTTGGTCATCAATGTCTTTGCCAGTCCAGGATAATCTTCGAACAGAAGGTTACCGTTGGAGAGGATATTGATGAGAACGTTGTCGATGACGTGGCTCTTACCGATAATGACTTTCTGAACCTCAGCGCTGATCGCTTGTGCGATGGCGCCTACGGCGGAAAGTCGCTCACGGACTTCAGGGGTGCTTTGGTGCTTCGGCTGGGCCGGAGCGGCCGGTGCTGCAGGAGCGGCAGGCGCTGCTGGTGCTACAGGCGCTGGTGCTGGTGCGGCTGGTGCCGCAGGCATAGGCGCTGCAGGTGCAGGTGGCGCTGGTGCCGCTGGCGCTGCTGGCGCTGGCGCGGGCGGGGCTGCTGGTGGTGCGGGGGGTTGCATGTCATTTTCCTCCTTATTTCTTCAGTTTCCCCAACGACGAATTATTGGGATAAGTTCCCGTAGTTCTTCGTTGGAATAAGATCTTGCTGAACTAACAAGTTCAACAAGGCGTGGGTCACGAACCATCTGCATAATTTCTGCAGGGGTCTTGCGAGCAAATTCGTCTCGCGTAAGGTCATTGAATTGCCGAACCTTCGAGAGGAAGGCCTCTCTGGTTCGGACTTGGTACAGTGAACTGTCAACTTTGTTTGGACGTTCACGGAATCGGGTCAAATCGAAGACATGGCGCCAATTCTCCTTTTCTGGAACAACCATGATGGCGATAGCGAGGAGGGCAAACAGATTGAGAATGATCAACCACTTGAGATATGCATCGCTTGTGAGAA
>CAXQWT010000045.1:0-15634 GCA_964227855.1 Salipiger bermudensis
CTTACAAAATCATGAATCTGTGTATTCAGTTACTCGGATGCCAAGTCGTCCTTTTCGAGCAGGACGTTGCATGATCTTGTCGACTTTCGCCTCAAAGGAAGCCTTGAGGTCAATGTTCATGGCTATGGAATGACCCATAAGCAGGATTAGAACATCTGCCATCTCTTCTGCCACGTCTTCAATGGGTTTGTTCTTGGTAACTGCAGCAGCCAGTTCACCAAGTTCCTCTACAGTTAAAGCGATTCGATAGCCCATGTCATGACCGTTGTTTCCCGCAAAGTCGTGCTTATGATGAAACGCCGCAACACGTTTCATCATTCCAGTCCAGACGTCTTCATCTTCTGATGCAAGCCACGATTCCACCGAGAACGGTTCCATGAACCACGGATTTGTTGAATGCTCTAAATCATTGTGTCAACAAGGAAGTGATGCACGCCCACACTGGACCGAGCCTTCTGTTAGCTTCTGCTGATACTGCTTCGTGACTCAAGTCTGCGCTTGCATCACCCGGTTCTTTTCCAGCAGCCCAGTTTGATCCAATAAGAAGGGCTGCATAGGACAATTCAACCTCTCGGCAGAGTTTCGCTTCTCTTGGCATCGTCATTCCAACAACATGGCCACCAAGTTTCTCAATTGCAAGAACTTCTGCAGAAGTTTCGAATTGTGGCCCTTGTGCCAACCAGTATGTGAAGAAAAGCCGCTCATCTGTTAGAGTCTGGTTCTCGCGCAAAATGGATTCTAGTGACGTATTCATGGCTTGATCGAAGGGAACTGTGACTGAGGTGAATTCAGCCTCATCATCGTGAAAGGTTGTTGTTTGTCCTGTGAAATCGATGTATTGATTGGCAAGACCAACTCGTCCTGGAGGGAAATCTTCAACAATGCACCCAACAGAACAAACGGAGAGTACTGCATCCATGTTGGCATGGTTCAAGGCCCATATGTTTGCATGGTGGTTGATGTTGTGAGGTGGTTTGTTTGGTTTGCCTTCGTTGTGGTGACGTTGAAGGAAAACCAATGTCTTCTCTTCAGAACCGTATCGAAGTTGAAACGACTTGAGCGGAACATTGCCATATGGCGTCTCAACTTCAAAGGAATCGGTTGCTATTACTTCGAGACCAGCATCAGCAAAGGGTTGCCCTGTTGCCATGTTGAGTAGGCCCGTACCACCAATGATGGCAAGTCGCTGCATGAACTCCCCTCTCAGTCAAGGGTTGTCAAATGTTCGCTGATTACTCTTGCAAACGCTCGATTAGTTCAGCCTTCTTTCCAGAGACAGGCTTTCCTGCCGCCTTGAGAAGATCCTTGAGTTCTGCAACGGTCATCGAACCGTAGTCAACATCGTCTGATGTTGCTTCTTCCGCAGGTGCTTCTTCAGTGACCTCTTCTTGGACAGGGGCTTCTTCAGCTTCTGCGACCTCTTCAACGACTTCGTCTTCGGAGTCCTCGGCTTCATCAGCATCGTCTTCGCTTTCTTCTTCAGCCATTGCTTCAGCGAGTGCTGCAGCCTTCTTGGCCTTGATTTCTGCTTCCTTACGTGCTTCTTCAGCATGGATCTCGTCAAGGGTAGGTCCATGGTCCATCGAGACACCTTCTTGAAGAAGTTGACTCTTGCGAATGACAACAGTTCGGCAAGGGTAGATGCTCTTGATTTGGTTTTGAATCTCACTTTCAAGTGAGCCATCGAGCATAGCAACTTGCAGTCCATCGTAGGTTGTCTTGGCAACATACCCGCGCAGCACGTCACGTGTCTTTGCACGGATGGATTGCTTGACAGAGGTTTGTACACGCTTCTGAGTGATGATCAACGGCTTGATTCGAACCAAGTAACCGTCTTCGGTAACAACGTCGAGAACGTCGTCAATCTTACCACGGTAACGACGAATCTGTCGTCGGATGTGGTTTGTCTGGTGGTGATGTCCCACGAAGGTGGTCAATGCGTCTTGTCCGACCGTGTCTGAAACACGGAATCGCAGCATGACGTGCATCTTCGTGAAGTCACCATTGAATTCCTGTTGTGTCATTTCATAGATACGTCCCATGATGTGTTCGTCTGACTCACCAATGGTCTCACCGATGTTTTGATAATTCCATGGGTATCGAGGCGCTCGAATCGTGTACCAACGCTTGGTCTTCCACTTGTCTCTCTGCTTACGGGCTGCTGCTCGCGCTTTTGCGCTCATTTTCTTTGCCATGGCACTCATCTCGGAGGGTATCTGAGGGGGCTACCCCTCTAGCATTCCACCGACATACCTCACCTATATGAAGCAAATTGATGGAAAAGACGAGCGGTAAACCTCATGACCCTTGCATCGCAAGGTGGATTTATGGGCATCCTACACGTTCATGCAGCGGCCACTGCGCATGAATTGCAGGACCTCGATTTGGTCACACAGGCACTTGAATGGCTAACGGAGACAGAATGGGAAGTGAACATGACAACCTCTTACCACGGGCCGAAAGTGGCCATGCTTTCGACACATATCAAGAAAAAGAAACAACTTGATTTGTTCATGTCCAAGCTCAAGCCTCACCGTACCACACTACTACAAGAATTGGATGCTAGATTAGATGAAAACAATGTGATCCACATTCGTCTCGGACTTGAATCCGTCATTCAGCAGGAAGTGAAATTGATTCGGCAATCTGAGAAGGACCCTGTCATTAAAGTTCGAATTAAATTGGCCGTTTATCCCGGGCAGGATGTTGAATTGATAGCCGGTGAAATTTTCGGCTAACCTAAACTCGCTTTGAGCATTGAACAGCATTCAAGTAGTTGATGACAATCCCAAACTCATGACTCACGTTGTCACCTCAGCATGCATGAACCACAAGTACCAAGATTGCGTCGCAGTTTGCCCTGTTGAAGCATTCCGTGAAATGGACACCTACCTCGTCATTGATCCAGACGAATGCATCGATTGTGGTGCGTGTGTTCCTGAATGCCCTGTTGAAGCAATCTTTGCTGACACTGATGTTCCTGATGAAGAGGAAGAATGGATTGAAAGGAACGAAACCGAGGCCGCCGATGCACCTGTTGCAGAGGGCGATTCACCGGTCCTAGGCTCCTGAGTTGAGCACGGGCCTTAACCAACCTTCTTGAAGGGGTAAACCTCCGGGAGGATTGATACTCATGACGCGTACAGACTTTTCCCAACTCCGTCACGGAAGCGACCTGCTCAAAAGAGGCTTTGCTCGAATGCAACAAGGCGGTGTCATCATGGACGTTGTCGATGCTGAGCAAGCAGCAATCGCAGAAGAAGCTGGTGCTGTCGCAGTCATGGCACTTGAACGAGTTCCTGCAGACATTCGCAAAGCAGGAGGCGTTGCTCGAATGAGCCATCCTGATATGATTCAAGGCATTCTAGATTGTACATCAATTCCTGTCATGGCAAAAGCCCGCATCGGTCATGAAGGCGAGGCACGAATCCTTGAGTCAATGGGTGTCGACATGGTCGATGAATCCGAAGTATTGACTCCAGCAGATCCATTTTTCCACATCAGCAAGAAGGACTACGAGATTCCTTTTGTTTGTGGCGCTACTGAACTTGGCGAAGCCGTCCGACGTATTCACGAAGGAGCAGCAATGATTCGAACCAAAGGTGAAGCAGGGACTGGAAACCTCGTCGCAGCGGTAACTCACTCTCGACTCATCACACAAGAAATCAAGCAAGTTCAATCGATGGAAAATGATCTTCTTGATGAAACAGCCGATCTCATCATGGAACGTTACAGAGTTCTTGCAAACACGTCCAAACTTCCGGGAACACACCTTGAAACACCGTTCGGAACAATCGATGAATCAATGCATGCATCAATTCGTTCTGTTCTTGATGAAGTCAAATCGCTCGGACGTTTACCAGTCGTCACCTTCTCTGCAGGAGGAATTGCAACACCTGCTGACGCCTCCCACATGATGCGCATGGGCATGGATGGAATCTTTGTTGGTTCTGGAATTTTCAAGTCAGACGACCCTCCAAACATGGCCGATGCAATTGTTCTCGCAACAGCACATTACGATGATGCTAGCAAGGTTGCTGAGGCTCAAGCCATGATCGAAGGAAATCCAATGAAAGGGGACGAGCTTGAAACACTCGAAGTCCGATTGGACCAGCGTGGTTGGTAATCACTCCAATGGAGTATCGACGCTTACATCACCAAGAGTCCACTTAAGGGTCTTGATGACTCCTTCCAACGCCTTGAAGTTGCGAGCAGCATCTTTCATTCCATCCCGGTCACCGCGTTCACGGCAATCTTCGAAGAAATCTTTCCATTTCCTCATTTTCTTCTCAGCACGGGCAAGCATGGATTCTATTTCTTCCCATGTCCGGTCGTACGTTCGTTCTGCTGCCATGGCTTTCACAACTCCCGAGGGTATTAGAACTCAATGCCTGCAATCTCTATAATTCAGACTTTTTCAAGTCGCTCTTCATCACCCAGAATCACATTGGCAGCTGATACATTGCTGCAAACAATTGCACCTGGAGAAAGGATGCAATGTTCCAAAACGGCACCATCCTCTACTTTGGAGCCGTTCATGAGGACACAATGCTTCAAGACCGTATTTGGCCCAACGATGGCGTGTTGTGCCACAACTGAATCTTGAACATTTGAGTTGGCATCGACTTGGGCACTTGGGTCAATGAATGAGCCGTTCTCAATTCGAGCACCGATTGGAAGTGGAAACGGCAACTGATCTCGACGCTCAATCAAGACGTTTTGAGCTCGAATAAGTTCCTGCGGTGAGCCAACATCAAACCACACTCCGTTAATTGCCTGAGCAAACATCGGCCAACCCATTTCGAGCAATCGAGGAAACAGATTCTTTGAGAAATCGTATTTCTCCCCCTCAGGGACAAGTGCCATTACTTCTGGCTCGAGGATATACAACCCTGCATTAATGACATTGCTGAACGCTTCCTCTGGAGTTGGTTTCTCCTTAAATCGTCGAATGTATCCTTCACGGAGGTTTCCGTCGATGTCGCCACCATCAGTAGAAGAGAGACCGACGATTCCGAAAGGACTCGGGTCTTCAACCTCCCATAACGCCATGGTCGCTTTTGCTCCGCTTCGCTTGTGTGCATCAAGTAACGCTGCCACATCAAAAGATGCCACTGAATCGCCAGAACCAATGATCACCGTCTCTGTAATCTCATCGAGTAAGAGACGAACACTCCCCGCTGTACCCATCGGTGTTGCTTCTTGATTGATTCGGGCTGTTCGACCGTCAATGTTCCAATCCTGAACATGGTCTGCAAGCATTTCTCCACGATATCCTGTGGTCACGATGATGTTGTTGACTCCTCCTTGAATCATTGAATCTTTGACGAAATCGATAACCGGACGCCCAAGAACTTCAACCATTGGTTTAGGACGAACATCGGTAATGGGTCGTAATCGCGAACCTTGGCCACCGGCCATAATGATTCCAAGCATGTTGATCAGCGTCGACGACGACCAGCCGACATGTCAATTCGACCCATCTTCTTCTTCTTTCCACCACGTCGAGGAGTTGTTGAAGCAGTAGTCTCTTCTTGCCCCATCCCACCGAAAGTAAGTGTCCCTTCACTTAGAAGATTGGAGATTAATTCGTCAGCCACCTCTTCCGATTCAGAACCGGTTTTGAGACTCTTTGAGACAGCATTGTTATGCTCTGTCATCCATGACTTTCGTTCCTCACGTGCCATATTCAATTCGTCTCGAACCTTGTTGACATCAGCCATCATTTCATCGATCTTAGCATGCGTATCATCCGCCTTTGCACGTAGTGCGACGTATTCGTTGTGGTGACGATCACCCTCTGCTTTGAGGAAATCACGGTGAGCAAACGCTTCGTCAACTTCCTTGGACTTTTCATCGGCCCGGCCGACTGCTTCGAGCATGGCCTGATGAGCAGCATCCGCTTCTGCCTTGAGTGTCTTAATTGCTGAATCGAGATCGTCAAGGTCAACTGCAACCAATTCAAAGGCTTCAACATCAGGAGCCAACTCTTGAATTCGGCGATGCATGATCTTGATTTTCTCCATGGTCTCCTTTTCTTTCTTCGGCCCCATGGCAGAGGTATTGTAGAGAGTCTCAAGTTGTGCAACGTCTCGCTTTAATTGAGCGTGTTCAGCAGTAGCACTCTTCTTTTCGCTCTTTTCACCACGGCGACCCTTTGCTTGGCCAATCACCGATTTGATTTGATCTTGGATAGCGTTTCTCTTTTCTTTGAAGATTCGAACTTCTGAGCGGATTGCTTTCACTTCTGCAAGAACAAGGTCGACTTTTTCACGGTGCTCCTTGTATTGCCCCTGCACAGCATTGCGTTGTTCTGCCGCAGAACGTGCTTCGGAACTGAAATTGTTTCGAATATCTCGGAGCTTTCGTACTTTCGCTTCCATAGCGTGCAAGCGGTCTCGCAAGTCTGCATCAGGGCGTTCGTCTGCTTGGTCTTTCGAACCCAACATACCACTGCGTAGTGGTTTTGCATTTCAAACCTATGGCTTGCAATGTCCTGCTCAAACGTTGAAAATTTCAAACAATTCAAGGACGGTTCCAAGGGCAACAACAAGTGTTCCCATCACCTGTGTAGAGAGCGTTATGAGGCGGCGCAAACGGGTACGGAATTCATTACGAACGTTGACATTGATTTGGCGACCAATGAGAAGATCACCGCTTACTTCCTCAAGGCGAACCGATACAGTAGCCTCTCCAAATCGTTCAGGCAAGAGGGTCTGCCAAGCCATGGTTCCGTCGCGTAGCAATCCGGTCATCTTTCCAAGAACATCGTCGTTTCCTTCTACAGCGATGGGGAGGGCATCGCTTGACCACCACGCCTCTTTGCCTGGTGCAAGATCGTAACGCATTGAGATTTGATTTGGCCTGAAATCAGGAGATTGGACTCTGAAGACCACAGTGCGACTTTTCTTGGACAAATTGTGCATGAAAACAAAGAGATTCGCTCGCTTCGTGACGACGTTCTCCAAATCAACTTCAAACACCAAATCCTTCAGCGCTGGCGACCTTCCAAACTCCATATCTTGTTCAATTCGATCAATGAGTCGGAAGAAAGCAGGGCACTGTTGTTGAGCATGTTCGATCAGTTCAAGCCACAATTCGAGGCTGAACGACTCATCTTCAAGGAGAACATCAGCACCCTCTTCTTTGAGTACTTCTTCAAGTTCTAAACGAACGGTCTTTGAATCAAGACCATTATAATGGCGATACAAGGTCATGAGGACCTTTTCACGGGCAAAATCGTGTTTGACGCCGCGCTTAACAAAGCCCTGAACGGTTCGCATGAGTTCATCGTACTTTGAACGAAGCAGTGGATCAAGATGGGTTCGAATCATATCATCGAAGACACCATCCAATGTTGAAGGGTGAACAGGTGGTTCGAAGGCATCCAACAAACCGGACTTATGGACCATGTTGAACCTGTTTTGCCTCGTGTTCATGTGGAACCCAACGGCCAGAAGAAGCATTCCCCATGATGCGAGGAAGATGTTCTCCCCTAGCGAGGTATGCAGTCCTAAGAGGAGGACAACACCAAGTCCGATGCAACTGAGAAGAACGGTCGAAAATGAGAGTGAATGCATTCGAAGTTGTTTGTGAATTCGGTGCGCCATGCCGTCATAGCCGTGAAGAGCTTCGATGCTTTGGTGTCGCTTCTCAGATGCTTCAACCTCTTGAACAAAGGCTGAGTATGAAAGGGCGATTCTGTAACGGTGAATTCCGAGTGCGAGCAACCAACCAATGCCTACGACAGTTCCTAACAACAACAATGTGGAACTGAAGGACTGCCCAACAGAAGGTTCGATACTTGATTCCCACCAATTCGGGTCTGTTCCTTCGTACGCCCAAGAACCGAGGAGAATAAACAACGCAAATGCAGGAAGAAGGAGCGTTAAACGCAAACCCAATGAAATGAGTTGGTTGTCAATGGAGAGCAGTACTCGTTCCCGCTCAAACAAAGAGGAGGCGATGTCATCGCCAGTTGCTTCAACAGTCGTCTCGCTCACACATTGACGTCGACAATGCAACTCAAAAGGATTCGGGGATAAATCAGGAGAATATCTTACTTCTGAACCGCGGAACGTTCAACGATGATGTTTTTTGCAAGTTCTTGATTCAGCATCAATTTACTTCCATCAATTGAATATTCATCGTTTCCTAGTGATGTAATGATGTTCCCCAGTGAAAGGGAATCACCAAGAAGGGTTTGCAATGAATCCGAGAGAAGCATGCCTTGAATGACCCCCGATTCATTTGCCCCAAGATCCGTTAGGCACAGATGGGATTCTTCGAACGTCTGGACCCGCTTTTCAAGATGCTCTCCAGATCTCGGAATTTCCCGACCACTTGGATCAAGTTGTGGATTGCCAAGAAGAACTGTCAAAGCAACTTCCAAATCATCATCGATTGCATGTTCAAGCCGGCATGCCGTTTCATGCATGTTTCCATCGAATGGAATACGATCCAACAAAACTTCTGCAAGGCGATGGCGGCGCTTCATCATCTGGCCGTGTTCAAGTCCTTTCTGAGTGAGTTTCGCACCTTTGTAGCGTTGGTAATCGATGTAACCTTTGCCGGATAAACGCTGAATCATTTCAGTAGCAGAAGCAGGAGAAACACCCAACCGATCTGCCAAATCTCCAGTCCTTACACGCGATGATGCATCTTGCTCATAGAATTCATACATCGTCTCGAGGTACTCGTCTTCAAATTCTTGAAAGTGCCCCGCCATGGGATGCGCTCGATGTTCTAAACTTCAAGCGTTTCTCTCGCCCTTACGCTGCGGAAAAGACATTCGAACAGGAAGGGCATCGGACTGAACCCCTGTAACTTGACGGTACTCGGAGTTTCGATGAGCATTCAGGGCAGGCAATCTCAATTTTCTTTTCGACCGTTTTTTCTTCAACCACATCATCGATCGAATCCAGTTCATCTTCCAAGTCAGGAACTTGTTCAGACTCAACCTGGAACTTCTCCGAACAATCAGGGCAGCGAACCGTTCCAGAATAATCTCCTGGAATGCGGAGCGTTCGATCGCAAGCTGGACATGAGCGCTCGACAGGTTCTGATTCCTTCTTTTCTGGTTTGGGCGCAGTTGCCTTCTTCTTTTCTGGTTTTTCTGACTTCGCCTGATCAGAGGAAGCGCCACGACGTAAATGAAGGACGAGAATAACACAACATGCTGCAGCGATTCCACCACCGATGGCAACGAATGGAATCTCCATCGATGCTTCTTCGGTTTCTTTCGCTGAAACAAGCACACTTTGTTCAGCCTCAACAACAGATGAATCATATCGCCATTCTGCCTTCAGCAACAACTCGTTATCGTTTGGTGTAACGAATGTAAAGTCAATGTTCCGGGAGGAGGTTGCCTGAAGAGGAACTGTCGATACTTGGCCAAGCAGAAGTCCACTGCTGTCGGTAAGGTACAATTCCCCATGAGGTCCTTCAATAGAACCGGTGTTTTGCAACATAACTGTGATGGTTACATCCTCGCCTTGAACTGGTTCCCGAGGCAAGGTAATTGGATCGATTTGAACAGAATATGCAGCCTCAACCGTTTCAAAAGATGCCGTAGCGATGTAACTGCTCGTGGAGGATACCCAACCGACTGGTTCCATTCGAACAACAACAGTGTTACTTTGGAACTGACCCAATGTTGTTTGCCCTGCAAGCGTTCCAGAGCCAAGGGTTACAGTCTGTTCGCTCACAAACACATCCGTTCCAGAGACTCTGTAACCAAAGCGAAGTTTGACATCTCGATCGACGCCGTTTGTGATTGAAGCATTCCAATTGAGAACAATTCCTGATGAACTCTCCTCAACCTCGACCTCCACAACCATCTCTTGAGGAGGGAGGACAGTCAGCGAAGCGGACCCTTCGAGACCTGGTTCGACGAGGCCATCGGTTGATACGATAGACCAGTGATATGTATGATCCCCTTCGCTCAAGTCTTCAAACTCAAGGCTTAGTTCTCCTGCAGAACCTGCATCCAGTGACAACGGTTCGCTGTTGTATTCTAAGCCTTCATGAACAACGCGCAACGTTGCAGAACCCGCAGCATTTCCTTGATTACGAACGATGAACGATGATTCCAAATCATCACCTTTGTGCCAAGGCCCGTCCATAAACGAAAATCCACTCGATCCGGCTTCATCGAAGACAGCAGAAGGTAAGCCTTCAAGAGAATACGCAATCAAAGTTGGAGTTGTTTGATTTCGATCGCCGTCATACATGCATTCCAGGACACCCGGTCGAGCAAAAATCTCCACATTGTCAACAACCGACTGACCAACCTCAACGCCAACGGATTGATTGTAGACCTCTTCATGAAGGAAGTTGCAGATAAGTCGGCCATCAAATGCCCTTTCGCCGTTGTCGTTGTTTGATGTCAAGTTGAATTGAATGGAATCTCCAGAAGCGTAATCCTCCGTTGAGAGTTCGATGTCAAGATGAACGCTTGGAAGTGGCGGAGGTCCGATTTGAATGAAATCGCTTAGTTCAAGACTTGTGCTGTTGATTGACATTTCAACGTCAAGTGTTCCTTCGACCACTTGATACGATGAAAGATAAACCAAAACTTCGGTTGTCATCGCCTCGATTGTAATGCTTTCAAAATATACCGTCTCGTTCCAGTCTGTTTGAGTGACTTCGACGGTTATCGATGCTACTTCTTGACTGGCCCCCACATTTTCCACGGGGATCTCAAGATGGAGATAGTCCCCCTGTCGAACCGTTGCATTTGCTGTTAGAACGGAGAATTCATCAGCTCCAGAATACGTGAGAGAATTTAATCCAACGAATTGGACATCAACCGGCCCGTCAGCATGTACTGTGGGAGACAGAAGAAGAGTACAAAGGAGCATTCCAACCAAAACCGTGGCTGGAAATCGAGAACGTCTCTGCTCCATATTGTGCTTCAAAGTGTGGAGGTTTTTGAGCATGGTGTTGAACAGAGACGTGACAAGAGGTTTATTGGTGGTTAAACGGTGGGCCCAATCCATGACGCCTGAGGAACTCTTGGCCATCACTCCAGAGTTTTTGGGGAAAGCCATCCTTCACCGCCGTGAACGGCTTGCAGGAGAGATTCCTGAACAACTCGACGCTCGCAGTGACGAATTAACCGAAGCGGCTGCAATGGCACGTGCAGCAAAAGCAAAGCGAGATGATGTCAACAGCAAAGTAGCATCTCTCAAAAAAGAGAGGAACGGCGCTCAAGCAAAGGCCAAGAAACTCTTCATAGAAGCCAATGCAATAGGTGAATCAATTCCTCAACAAAAAGGGGATACTGACCCCGAACCTGAGTGGGCCAAAGATCGACTCCAGCAACGCCTAGATGCACTGGATTTGTCGCTTCAGACCAATTGGGGCACTCATATTGATGAACGAACGACATTGAATGAAATGAAGAATCTCATTCGAGAACACGAAGAATGGGTCGATTCTCGGAAAGAAAAGTTTGCAGAAATCAACAAAATGAAAGAGTTGCGCGAAGATGCAAAAAGACTCCTTGATACAGCTGACAAAGCGCACCAAGCGATGGTCCAATTGCACGATGAGAATCAAATCTTCCATGACACGTACATCGAGAACGAGCGCAAAAGAAAGCATGCTGATGCCAGAACAACTCGACTCGCTCAAGCACTGGATGAAAGTCAACAAGGCATTGACTTCTGGAAGAATTGCATTAAGGATGGTTTTCATGAGTTGATGCAAGATGCACAACGTGTTCGCGATGGAGGAAAATCTACTCGTGCCCTGGCTAAAGAACGTCGAGAACAAAACGAAAAGGGTGGTGAAGAAGAGTGAGCGTCTGTACGACCACCGGTCTTTCCAAGGAACAACAAGAGCGTTGGCCTTACCTCTACAAGCATCTTGTCGAAGACATTGATATTTCAGATCTAACAACGATCAATGAAGTTCAAATCGAAAATCTTGATTCTGAATTATCCAATGTCATCAAGAAGATTGGTGATGCGAAGGCACGAAGTAGAGAATCACTTACAAACCATCTAACGAGCCTATTATTCCGTCGATTTGGAAAGAATGCTGTTGTAGAGGCTTTCGGCTCGAGCGTTACCAACCTCTCCATTGGAACAGGCGATCTCGACCTTTGTTTGTCCTTCAAGAACAAGACGCCTCAGAAGGTTTTGAGGAAACTATCTGGGCTTCTCCACGAAGAGGGCATGGAAGACATCCAACTGATTCCTAAAGCAAGAATTCCCATCATCAAATTCAAGGATCCACGATCCGGTTTGGACGTCGATATTTCTCTTGACAATCGACTTGCTATTTACAACTCAATGATGCTGAAATCCTACGCCCAAGAGGAAAGACTCCAGCGACTGATTCAGATGGTCAAATACTGGGCGAGTCGCCGAGGCATCAACAATGCATTCGAGGGGACGCTCTCTTCGTATGCGTGGACGTTGCTAAGCATTCAACATGCCCAACTTGTTCAACCGCCCCTTGCGCCCAATCGTCAAGTGAACGCAGAATCCAAACAGGTCGCATTCAAGGGGATGACCTATGAGGTTGGCTTCAATAACGATGCATATGCAACAACAAACGACCAATCCCTTGCATCTTTGCTGATCAGTTTCTTTGACCGATTTGCAACACGATGGGATTGGGAATCGATGGTTGTTTCCGTTCGAAACGGCCAAGCAATTTCGACCAAGAAGAAGAAATGGCAACATATTGGGCCACTTCCACTTGAAGTTGTAACCGGTGCTGACGACGGATGGATGGAACATGTCATGCCGATCGAGGACCCCTTCAACCATGAGCATGATCTCTCGAGAGTTGTACGTGCAGAAGGTGCAATGTCCATTCAAAACGAGTTCATGCGAGTCACTGAAATGCTCGCAGAAGGCAAGTCGTGGAAAGACATCTGTGAACCTGTATTCGACCTCGATGAAGAGCCTGATGATCTCTTCCATGATCTCAGAAGTACTTCACCTGATGAAATCTCGACCCGTCTTGATGGTCTTCGAAGCGAACTTGAATCAGTAGAAACACAGATCCGTGAACTTGTAGAAGAGCGTCAAAATTCGAAGGAACTTCTTGACCTGCTTCGAGGTGGCTTGAGAGAAACTCGGAATGTAAAATCAGACCGCCAACAAATTTTGTCTGAGCTTCGACCTCTGAGCATGAAGGTTCAGGAACTGCGGGAAGTTCGAGATGGTATCAATCAAAGGATTGCGATTCCAACCAAGCGTATCAAACAAGAAATGATGCGCATTTTTGAGAAACTAACGGCTGAAGTCGATGTGTTCAATGCTCCAAATCTCGGTGTCGAAAAAGGCGACTTTGCGTATTTCTTCGAATTGCAGGCAATGTATGAAGCATCGCTTAAGTCCAACGTAGCTCATCAAGAATTCATTCGACTTCGTAGAGAACAAAACGAAGAATATCGAGCATTGAAGAAGACAAAAAAGCAAGAGGAAGATGTGTTATCCAACCTCGTAAAAAGCAACCCAGCACTGAATGGCATTCACCTCAATCCGAAATCTGTTAAGGAATTTCAAAAGAATGCGAAATTGCTTCAGAGAACGATCAATGAACAATATTCATCGAAACACGAACTCCGTCGAGAAATTGGACGTCTTGAGGCATGGCAGCGTATTTCGAGTAAAAAGCAAAGGAACCAAAACCGGCGTGTTCCGAACCAAAGCCCACGGTCTCGAAGACCCAAAGCTCCAGAGGTGAACATTAACGAAGTTCGTCAAAAGGCATCGAGTGGAGATTCAATCTCATTAAACGAACTCGATGCATTACTTTCCAAGGGTGGAATAGCAAGCATTGGATCCAATGAGGGGCAAAAGCAAACGCAAAAACAACGACAATCAAAGAGACGTCCCTCTCGAAAAATCGATATCCGTCAAGGACGAAAGCGTGGACGTAAAGAAACCAGGAAGTGATTCTCTGAACGAGGGATGGCGCCATGGCCTGTCCCCTTCGCAACTCTCCATGGAATGGAGCAAAAGAATTCAGCAATTGTTCCTTGAAGGAACCGGAGAAGATTACTTTATCGGATCAATTCATTCCTTACCTGTCCCAGATTGGAATGGAAACTTCATGTTGTTTGATTCAGAACTATCGAGTCATGAAACCTTGCGAGGCCTCTTGTGGACAATGCCGTTCAAAGAGGATACTGTTCGTATTGTTTCGTTTGTACTTGATGCAGGAGCCCGAGGTAAAGGCTGGGGTTCGCTTGCATGGAATCTCTTGGCCGACCAACTGTTGTCTGAAGGATATGAACACGTTCAATTGGAAGTTCGAGCCTCAAACCATGGGGGGATTTCGTTCTATAGAAAACGAGGCATGGAAATAATCCAAGAATTGCATGGTTATTATCGTCAAGGATTGGGGTACATGATGCGCGGCAAATTACGCCATTACTATCCAAACAATGATACACCCAAAGATTGAGTTTGGATTGTGCAAGAAACACTCGAAGCATTGCGGCGAATACCTTACGTTGCATCTGTTGAAGTTCTTGACGAAGAGAATTCGTCTTCTGGTCTTGACCACTCATCCATTCAGAATTTGCTTTCGAACAGGAAGAAAGTGAGCCTGATTGGCCGCAAAGGTTGTGCTATCTTCTTTGCAAACAAATCAACAATCATCCTGATTCAATCAGAATCGGGCGTCAACTTAGGTGCAATTGATCTTTTGCTCAATTCAATCGAATAGCGGGCCAAGGACGACCAAGCCATGTGGCCCAACATCTACTGCTTGCTTTTCCATAGCGTGTCGGACATGCCGCATCTTCTCGATTTGCATGGTTCGTACAAGTTTACCATTCCGATGATCCATGCCCATGTTGATCACCGCATCAGCGAGGAACCCTTCATTCCCTTGCAACTCAGCATGACTGCCAAGGTTCCGCTCAGTAATTAAGAGCACATTGAGGTTCATCGATCGGAGGAAATCAAAGAATGCAAACATCTTTTTCCGCATTGCCTCATCTACGGTCGTAAGAGAATAAATCGCTCCAAGTGAATCGAGAACAAAGGTTGTGAATCGATCTCCGTGAGTTTGCTTGAAGTGCTCAATCATCTTTCGAGTGAACTTGAGATAATCCATATCTTCGTTTTGACGTCGAAGCTCCGTAAAATCCGTCACCTGTAAGTTCATTGGAAGTTGCAAACCAAGGCTTGAAGCACCTCGCATGAGCGAGTCAACCGTCTCTTCGACGGTACAGTAGAGACCAAATTCACCAGTTCTGTTGAGGTGATTTGTTAGCAACGTTAAACAAAATGAGGACTTCATTGAACCCGGCGGTCCTGTCACTAAACTGATGTATGGAGCATGAAAGTCAGCCTGTACAACACGTTCCATCCCTTGCATACCACCAAGAAGCATCTCCTCACCGGATGTTCATATTCCCTCGATGAATTTGAACATTGCTTTTGCTCGATTTCCCAAATCTTCCATCTATCGAACGGAGTGAAGGGGTTATATGGGCGTGGTAGGTCGGTCGGATGTAGCATATCCAACTGTGCCACAGAACGAGAGTGAAGACCATGGATGATTTCAAGCAACTCTTTGAGGAACGACGCTCAATCCTTGACGGAAAAGCCACGCAGTACCGTGAAGAGCGTGATTCTTGGAACGAGAAGACAAAAGAACT
>CAXQWT010000046.1:0-7970 GCA_964227855.1 Salipiger bermudensis
TTGCCACCAACAAGTGCTGTTTCCTCGTTCGCATACACGTATCGATTCACCAATTCAACGGAATGTTTCAACATGCAACAAGACTGGAATGCGTGCTATGAATTGAACATGACATGGACATGGCCTGCCAACGAAGAAGACGGTGGCGTCACATGGAACATTTACAGAATGGACACCCAACCCACCAATATCGACCTCAGGTTTGTCACACCCTTGGTGACCGGCCTCGTTGGGACGCAGGGCGAACAAGGTTCGTTCAATCAATCTGGACTTGAAGCCGATGGAATTCGTCCTTTGCGAACGTACTATTACGTGCTCGCTCCTGTGGATTCCAAGGGCAATGAGAACACCATTGGTCTGCCAAATGAGAACGTTCTAAGAGTGAAAATAGAAGACCAATGGTGGGACTATAACCAGCATTTGATTCCTGAAGAGCCTACCCCTCCTGAACCTCCGCTCGGCGTACCATGGTTCCAGGATGTCATGGATTACACCAAGGTGGGAGAATTCCAAACAGCAAGTATTGCGGTTCTAATTCTCGTTGTTCTCAATGCATTGTTCATTCCAATCACGATCAAGCGTCGTGCTCGTCTCAAGCGTGTTATCGCTGCAAGAAAACGCAACCAAGCAACACGGAACATGGCCGATGAATTCGAAGATTTCTTTGAGTGATTCGGTGGAGAAGAGCACCGTCATATTCATGACTAAACTGCTGGTGGCTCGCTTCGCTGCGGTGATCGCATAGCCTGGCCATTGCGCTGGATTGCTAATCCAGTGGGTTAAGTCCCTCGGGAGTTCGAATCTCCCTCACCGCGCCATTTACGCAAGTGGACCTAGAAATCCTAACCATGTTGGAGGAATGAAAGAAATCACGACCAGTGAGAAGAACATTGCTCCAAGATATCCTAAGGATCTGAAGAACGACTTTGCGGCTTTTGGCATTCGCCCATTCTCATCGAGCGGCTCATTCACATCGATTTGCCACACGGATTGAGCGTACCATATCGTGAGACCACCTGCTACAAAAGCCCAGAGCAAAGGAAGACCGGATTCTGGCCAAAAACATGGAACTGAGCCTAGCAACAACAAACCGCCACAATAGAACTTTGATTCGGTCACTGTACGTTGTGCCCCTTTCACCTCGTTCATCATGGGCACGTTTGCCTTGGCATATTCGCCCGAGCGATACAAGGCAAGCGCCCAGAAGTGTGGAGGGGTCCAGAAGAAAATCAATGCAAACAACATCCATGGAATCGGTGAGCCGAGGTCAAATGGATTCATTGAATTGATTGAATCCGCAGCAGCGCCAGCCCATCCAATCAACGGCGGTGTTGCCCCGGCTGCACCACCAATAACGATGTTTTGTGGGGTTCTACGTTTCAACCACATTGTGTAGATGAAGACGTAAAAACCAACGGAAAAGAACGACCAAAATGCTGCCTTCCAATGAAGGAGGAAGAACAGCGATGAACCCACGATTGAAATGAAGATTCCAAACAAGAGTACGGTTGAAGGTTGAAGTTGCCCCATCGGCAAAGGCCGGTTCTGCGTTCGGCGCATTTTGGTGTCGATATCTCGATAGTACCACATGTTGATGGCATTGGAACCCCCTGCAGACAGCGTACCGCCAACCAAGGTAATGAACGAGGTCCAAAGAGTGTCGGACCAAGTGCGTTCGATATCAATAAGGTCGTAGCGAGCAAGCGAATCGTGAACTAAGATAGCACAAATTGCTGTAATTTGTAGCAGTACTATGACTCGCAATTTCATCAATTTAATCAGTAAAGAGGCCAATGAAGGCTGATCTTCACTCATTCACTCTCACCAACAACCGATTTTCGAAGATAAGCAAGCCTCAACATCATCAGAGTTACGGCCGCAGCAATAAACGATGTTACACCGAAAACGAGGTGGAGTAACGATATGAATTCTGGGAATTTTTGAGGGTCTGCAAGAACGATGTACATACCGCCCACAAAGACATTGAGAATCCAGAAACCGGTGACAACCTCAGCGGCCCTTGAAAACCCTTCACCTTCTCCAGAATCTCTCGCATCGACACGAATCTTTGCGGAGGTTAGAATCAGTACCAATCCAACGACAGCCGCACCAAATCGATGGACCATTTGGACAAGTATCCCTGGACCGTCTAAGCTTGGGAGTATCGAGCCTTGGCACTTAGGCCAGCCGTTCGGGAAGCCAATGTTGCAAGCTTGGTTGTAATTTCCTCCTGCGGTGCTCGAGACCCACGCACCAAGAATCAAGAGGATGAATACAGAAACAGTAATGTTGATCAATCGATTTTTCTGACGATTTAGGAATTCTTTCGATGTTGAGAGGAACTCCCAATCGGCTCCCTCATGTGCCCGCATGGCAATGTATTGCCATACCAGGAGGGACGTGAAGATACTCGCAAGTGAGAGATGCATAGCCACCGTCCAATCAGCGTTATCAAAATAGACGGTAATCGCACCCGCAATTGCCTGAACGACCAAGAGGATACCTGAAACCACTGCGAGATTGCGTAACCCATCTCCATACTCAGACTTGAGTTTTTGAGCCATTATCGCATTGATGAGAATTGGAATCGCTATGATGCCCACGAGAAGACGATGGAACCATTCAACGAAGATTTCGAAAATGGTGTATCGGTGGTCAGCCCCCCGACTGTCAATTTGATCAGGATTTGCGTCCCAATAGGCAGCTTGTTCCGCTTCATCAACCATAAATCCCCAAGTTCCAAAACATTGAGGCCAATCAGGACACGATTCTCCTGCATCGTGAATACGTATGGTGCCACCAACCACGATGATGAGCAATGCCATCACCACAAGAACGAGTGGAAGCGTCGATGGGCGCTTCCACCAAGGCTGGTCCATGTCAACCCGTGAGGGCGGCCCTCTTTTAACAAGACCCTGTGTCCACGTACTATGAGGAATCCAACGGCTCTGCTAGCAACGCTTCTCCTGACTGTAATTCTCTCTTCTCAGTCCGTAGCCCACATCGGACATTTTGGCGAATATGCGCCAGCAAAAATGTACGATGTACGTGTTTTTGATGTCGAATGCGCCCTCGGTAATGAGACATGTTCCTCCGAAGAAACTACTCATTTCATCGAGTATTTTTCAGCGGATTGGTGCGAACCTTGCGCACTCGTCTCCGAGGAACTCGACTCACTCAACCGAACCGACACAACAATCATTCAGCACCATCCATCTCCTGCAGACCTCCACTTCTATTCAGATTCCAACATCCGATTGTACGAAACGTACGGCTTCTGGGGCGTTCCGGATGTTGTCCTTAATGGAGAAGGACTTCTTGTCGGCCCATCCCAATCCAATGAATTGGCCGCCACACTCGACAATTTTACACGAGAATGGGATGGTTTCATCGAATTGAACATGACCAATGGAACACTTCACTGGGAGGCAGATGATGGGCACGTCATTCATGTTTGGATCACCAAAAACCGCCCTCATGAATACACGTTCAAAGACCAACCTCTCGTTGTCACCGACCATGCTTACTCGAATGTTACGGATGAAGTCTTCAACAACACCAACGAAACCAACGAAACAGAAATGCCTTACCACGTTTATGCCAGTTCGATGAACATCTCAAATTTGTTGGATGAGAACGTAACGAGCATCGTTGTAACGCTCGAAACGCCCGGCCGCATTCCGTTGACCCGAGCCTCATCGTTGAGCTCACAAGGCTATGATTTGGTTGACGAGGGACCAAACGACGTCTTCCCAACAGAATCGAGAGAAGGAAGTGAACCTGATCTCGCCATAGCAGTCTTCGGCCTCTTGCTTGCAGCCATCATTCCAGCGTTCATCATGTATGTCCAAACCGTTCGTAAGCAGAAGAATCTAGCCGATGAATCGGAATGATGACCTTCCGATGGGTTGAAGAACAGGACCTCAGTCGAAACACTGCGACGGTTACGTCGTTAGGTGAAAAAATGGTCAAGCCAGCACGACTCCACACGCGTTTTGAACGAGCTCGAATCATTGGTGCACGTGCACTCCAAATCGGGATGGGCGCCCCACTTTATGCTAAGGAAGACGAGCTCCGTGAAGAGTTCAAGGCCGAACTCATATCTCTCTACGGACTCGAAGAAGCGAGTGTCCGCTTCGTCCTCGACCCTCTCAAGATTGCAGTGTACGAGTACGACAATGAACTCATCCCAATTGATATCGATCCTCACCTCGATGAGTGATTCTCGGTTAGGCGAATCAATTGACGTTTGATTCGGAATACGAGCCCTTCTTCGAACCGCCTGGTTGGATTATTGGTCCTATTTGGGGCGTTCTTTACACCACTCTCGCCATCAGTTTTACCTCGGTTCTGAGCAAACAAGAAGATTTGCAACAGTTCAACCTAATTGTTGCCTGTTTCATGATTCAACTTGCCCTTAATCTCGCATGGCCTTCAGTGTTCAACTCGGAACAATATCTCATCTCATTGCTGATGATCATTGGGATGGTCGTTTTCTCCCTATGGTACGTATTTCTGATTCACGAAACGGCTCCATTCGCATCACGATTGATGTGGCCATACATCGCTTGGGTTTCCTTTGCAGGACTTATCAATACGGCATATCTGTTGAATTCGATGAAATGAATGAAACGTTCAACACCAACGAACCGTATTTCTCTTTCGACTCTTCGATGCAGAGAGAAAAAGAATCAATAATTGTTCCAATCAGATGACATCAATTCGTACAGGGCTTGTAGATTTGTTCTCTTGACCTGTATCTGTACTCTGATGCGACTTGATCAATACGGTGCAAAGCACAGCGCACACCACCAATGGTACCAGCAAAGGCAAAAGGATTGTCAGCGATTGTTGTATGAAGAGAACAACAACGCCCATTAGGCTAAGGATGACTCCTCCTGCATTGAGGATAGGAATCGACGCTTCTTCGTCTGTTTTAGGGTTCAACATTAACTGACATGCGTGTACATCCATATATGACAGTATGTTTATTCAAACTCATTTTTACTGAGAAATATTCACGCAATTTCGTTACATCCACCTGCTAGTAGGCTACAAAACAGATAGAATCAACCGCTCAGTTCACCCGTTTCACTCATGAATCGAAGAACGACAACTCCGATGACAATCAAACTGATACCAATGATTCCAGCGGTATCGATTTTCTGATCGTACAAGAAATACGACACAATGGTGATGGTCGCAACACCGACACCAGACCAGATTGCATAGGCGACGCCAACAGGTATCGTATCAAGCGTAAGTGAAAGGAAATAGAATGCTGCACAATAACCAACGATGACAATTAACGAAGGACCCCATTTTGTAAAACCCTCAGTTGATTTTAGAGAAGCTGTCGCAACAACCTCAGAGAATATCGCTAAACTGAGAAACAACCATTTGCTCATGTTCTTATCAAAAACTCATTCCTTATCAAAAGGAACACAGGAAGTAGATTTTTTCAGTTTCTTTGCCTGGTTATCAATGTGAAGATGAACAAAACAATCCAGATTGTTGCGTAAGGAGAAAGAACTGCTGTTGATGCGTGTTCAAGATCTTCCAACTGAGCACCAGCGCCTCCACCGCATCCTGGAGGCGGAGGACCTATCCCTGGCCCCCAAGTTTCGCCATATCCAGCACAAGGGTCATCCCCGCCTCCACCTTGGCCAGCACCTGCATCGCTTGACATATCGGCTTCACCATGGTAACAAATCAAGAAGTAAGGGAATCCCATCTCTCCATCACCATTCTGCATCGTGGTGTGATAATGATAGATTCCCTGAGGAAAGTCCGGAGTTGGGCCGAAGTGACCATTACAAACATCGAGATGCCCTAAGCCTTCGACGTATTCATAAGAATCAATTCCGTTATATCCAGTTTCTCCAGCTTTCAATCGGTATGAACTTTTCATCTCCACTACGTTCATTTGATCATCATAGCCCCAAAATCCGTAGATTGGATAGCCATCATATGCAACACCAATCACCTTCGAATGATTGCCATCATAGGTATTCTGGGCAACTGCTTGAATTGTTGACTCATCGTAGTCGTTCTCAATCGATTCCCCATTTTCAGGGTGCCAATGCATGCAATTCCCATCTGCGTGATAGTGATATGTTCCGCCTTGCGCAGCATGGCCATGACAAATCCCTAACTCAATCGGTTGTCGATCCTCATTGTAAGCACCATGTTCAGCAGCCACTGCATCACCTCCGGGCCCATCTTCTGGACCATAAATGGGGACTCCGTTTATCGAAACAGCGACAGCACCTCTATCCGGAGCACATTCTTTGTCACCATTGGCTTCTGGGCAGTTTGTACTGGCGTGACCACCAGTGGTATCGTTGACTGGACTTCGAGGAATTGACCACGTGTAGGATTGAGCAGTAGCACAATCACCCGCCTGAGAACATGCTAATGTCGATTCAAAATCATGATTTGGCAGTCCATTTGTTGTTATGATCAAATGCGTTTCATTGAGCGTAATGGACACCTCACACTGATGAGTTTCTACTGCAGAAGTAGTCAAATCATCTACTGATGGGCGGTCATCTGTCGTTTGACACTGGAAGAAATCAAGCCAGAACTGAGCTAAATCTGTAACATCATACCCTTGCTCAATAACGCTCAATGTGACAGTTGCTGTTCCAGACCCTGCAGAATTGTTCGCATACACTGTGAATATTGTCTCAACCATTGCTTCGTTAGGCGTACCGCTTATTCTTCCGGATTGATCATTGAATGTCAAACCTGAGGGTAATTCAGGATGTATTTCCATCGTGACAACGTGGCCTCCAATGCTTGAGAACGTAATATCGGTCATTTCCGTTCCTTTCGTAAGCGACTGTGAAACGGTGGAAGGCGTAAGCTCTGGAACTGTGATCATTGCAGTCAGAACAACAATCTTTTTGCAATAATCATCGCCATCATCGATGTAAAACTCAAACGTATAATCTCCGATCACATCAGGTGTAAATTCAGCGATCATACTGGATGGATTGGTAATGAGAGCGCTCGAATCTTCAGGTGCCTCAACCACGCGCCAAGATGGATTTTGCAGCGTATCGCCATCTGCATCGTTGGAGTTGCTTGCATCAAGATAGACCATCTGATTGACATCAGTGGTCAGATTGTTGCCAACATCGCACGTTGGAGGCGTATTTTCACCCGTATTGTTTTGGGGATATTCACAACTTCCATCATCATCTGTTGCTTCAGAATTGTAGTTGGTAGCAGTCAAATCAGTACAACCAGATTTTTCATCAGAATCCAAGACTCCGTCATCATCTTCATCATAATCGCAACTACCATCATTGTTGTTTGCATTTGGATTGTAATTGTTCGCAGAAGAATCTGTGCAACCATCGATTATATCAGCGGTTATCGTTATTGTAAGATTCTCAGACCATGTGTCTTCGGGAAGATTATGGGCTCGAAATGTGATTGTTATGTCTTCACTACGATCTTCAACATCAATATCGAAACTCCACGTTCCATTCATATCGGTAGCCAAATTATCGCCACTCGAAATACCCTCTGCAGATTGCATAACCCAATTGATTCGTACCTCCATTGGGTGGTCATGAATCACATTACCGGTGATGAATTGTTCACCTTCAAACTCAACCAGTATGGCTTCTAGAACTGGATCGGGATGAAGATGCTTCGAATGATCAATGACATCTTCATCAGAACTGTCTGGACAATCTTCAAACCCATCGTTTTGTAGTTCCAAAAGAATTTGATCCCCACTATTGCATGTGAAAAGCTCATTCGAATCCTCATCGGAAATTGAGAAGATGGTCATGTAGCCTAAGATTGAGAAAAGAAGGATGGCCGACAAAAAGACAGGTGCTGCCCTACTCATGAACAATCAAAGTCTTTGAACCCCTTATGTAATTTCGCTACTTTTGACACACCTTTGCTTCATGGTAAATTAACAATGGTGGACTCTTGTGAGTCTGAACCCA
>CAXQWT010000047.1:0-8189 GCA_964227855.1 Salipiger bermudensis
CACCTGTGATGCACATGACATCATTGTCGCTCGCTGCGCTGGTGCACAATTCGTCGTAACACAGCCACCTGTCCTTGAAAAAGATGACATGGAATTCTGGCTCCAAGGACTTTCCATTGACATGAAGAGAATGCTCCGTCATCTCGGACTGGAGTCCATCGATCAAGTTCAACGGGCGCACCTTCGTGCTTTGGATTACGATACCGCTGCAATTAGCGGATTGCGCATGGTTGGATACGAACGCCCATTACCCCATTGGTTCGCACGCTGAGGTGAAGAAATGCCAACAATTTCCGTCGAGCAGAAACTCCTTTCCGCACTCCTCTCCAAACATGGTTGTCAACACGACATCGCAGATGTTGACCATCGTCTTCCTCTTCTAGGAACCGATATCGATCGTTGTGATGAGGACACATTGGATATCGAGATTTTTCCAAATCGCCCGGACTTGCTCAGTGCAGAAACGCTGAGTCTTGCAATGCGTGGATTCCTACACAATCAGGCCACGCTTTCTGAAGAATCACTTGCCGAGAGCGGAATTTCGTTGAATGTTGAATCCGACCTAGCAACGATTCGACCCATCATCCTGGGGGCTGTAGTTCGTGGACTCAGGATGAACGACAACGAGGAGATGGACGCCTTCATCAAGCAGTTGATGGACCATCAGGAGAAACTCCACTTCGCACTCGGACGTGGACGACGACGTGCGAGCATTGGCGTTCATGATCTCTCAACACTCCATCCTCCTTTTGCTGTCAAAGCAGTGGATCGAAATCATTCGTTTACACCTTTGGCAATGGATCAACCAATGACCATCGAAGAAATTCTGACATCGCATCCAAAAGGTGTAGACTATGCTCATTTGTTGGAAGGCATGGAGCGTGTCCCAATCATAGAGGATTCACAAGGGGCTGTACTGTCCTTTCCACCAATCATCAACGGTGAACACACAACAGTTCAATCCTCAACACGAGATCTGTTCATCGATGTTACAGGTTGGGACCGCAGAGCTTGTGAATCGTGCTTGATGCTCGTCGCACTTCAAGCAAAAGAACGCGGTGGTACCATCGAAACGGTACACATTACCGATTGCATGGGGCAGGAAGAAAAGCTTCCAAATTGGAGTCCAGTTCACCATCGTGTACCTGCACGACTTGTTTCAACGATTCTCGGCCGCAACCTCGATGATGACGAGCTAACCAATGCCATGATTCGGATGGGAGGCCGATATACCGGTCGTTCACCCGCTACAGAAACTGAAATCAGTAGTGATGGAACGATGCAATATGCCGGACAAAACGAAGACATGCTTGGATTCGATATGCCTCGATGGCGATTCGATTTGCTTCACCCAGTGGATATTGTTGAAGATTTAGCCATAGGACATGGCTATGAGGATCTTGGAAGCGATGTCCCAAAAGCACCAATGAATGCAATACCACGCTCTGACGACCATCTTCGCAGAAGGATTCGAACATCGATGCAAGGCATGGGATTCATGCAAATTCAGTCGCTCACATTGTCCAATGACGAAGACCAATTCGATCGAATGCGTTGGAAACCATTCAATGAGATAACTCGAATCACCAACCCGATAACCTTCGAGCACACCATGATGCGCCACTTCCTGTTGCCTGGGCTACTTCGCCTCCTCGCATCAAATCGCCATCATGATTTGCCACAATCCGTCTATGAACTTGGAACGGTTGTTCGTGACCACAAAAACATGGACCGATTGGCGTTCCTGACCGCTGAGCGCAGTGGAGGTTTTGCTTCAATTCGTGGACGAATTCAAGCGTTTCTTCGCGACATTGGTGCAGAGAACGTAATCATCGAAGCACTTCCGGATAATGAAGGCCCGTGGCTTGCAGGGCGAGCAGCCAAGGTCTTGATCGATGGAGAATGGGTTGGTTGCTTCGGTGAAATTGACCCTCAGATATCGCAGACATTTGAACTCCTTGTGCCACTCAACGGTGCTGAATTTGATGTTGAAGCACTCAAATCTGCAATAACCGATCCTGTTTGATGAGTGGCATGTGTGGCCGTTTCGCATTTCAAGGAGACCATTGGCCGGAATTTGCTGTAGATGTCGAAAAACCGAGTCTTGAACCGAATTTCAACATCTCCCCTCAGGATGAAACTCCAGTAATTCATCTTGATTCGCAAACGGTTGCAATAACATCAATGCAATGGGGCCTCCGCCCCACTTGGAGCCAAAAAAGTACCATGGAGCCAATAAACGCTCGAATTGAAACGGTTGAGTCGAAACCAATGTTTCGTGAGGCGTATCATCAACGCCGATGCATTATTCCCGCAAATGGATGGTACGAATGGAAAACGACACCACGTGGAAAAGTCCCATTTTATCACACATCGAACCAGAATGAGGTTCTCTTAATGGCCGGGATTTACGAGCAATGGTCAAGTGATGTAGAGTTTCTGAACACATTTACGATTTTGACACAGGATGCCACCTCAGACATCGATCACATTCACAACCGGATGCCAGTCCTCATCAATTCTGAAGAAGCAATCATGTGGATGGAGCGGTCCACTGGACCATCCGCGCCACCAAAAATAGACGTTCACCCAGTTAGTCGTGAAGTGAACAAAACCACAGCAAAAGGATCGCACCTTATTCGGCGTATTCGAACTCTGTTCGATTAAGCGTATTCGGAGTATGTACCATCTCCATTCTTGACATATGGCGTAGGTTCGAATTGACCATCACTCAATTTCTTGTAATGGTAACCGTCAGAATGATGAATCCATTCAAACGTTGGTTCGAACTGTTTTGGTGTATCAGGTGTTGGTTCATTGCTTACACCATCGTATTTGTCGGCAATATTGCCCGATGCAACAACCGTTGTTTCCCCATCACCAAACAAGGCTAATGCGTCTTTGTACGCAGATTCATCGCGCACTTGGGATGTCGAGTGTTTCGTTGTATGCACATCTTGGCCTTTACGATAAACAATCGGAGCGGGCGGCGACTCATCGATTGCTTCCTCATTTTTCTTCGCCCGCTTAAATGGCCAGAAAGGTGGCATAACTGTGCCTTTCAACTCGGCTTCATATTTGTTTTGAAGCGACCGAATCAAAATGCCGTTTGCTTCAAAACCAAAGACAAGGTGGCTTCTCTATGGTCCAGAAACGAGCTGCCATTTTGCTCGTTTTTCTTCTGGTATTACCGTTCACTGTATCAGCTGAATCATCTGAGATTGAATTGACACCAGCAGAACGTTATGTAGCCTACCCAGGACAAACCGTCCAGCACCACATTGATGTAACGTACTCGGGAGATTCTGGAACCACACTCAAACTTGACCTCGAAACGCAATATCAAACAAGTATTTTGGGTAATGGCCAAGAGTTGGTTTTCGAAGATGGTGAAACAAATCGATTTCTATGGACAATGACCTTACCACAGGCTACGTCTTACGGATTGGATACAATGAATGTAACCATCATCGACCTTGTCGACCAATCAAGCAAAAGCATCGAAGTGGATTTGAAAATAACTGCCCCTTCCAACATTTACTTTGGAAACACTCAATCCTCGACTTTTGTTGTTGATCCTGGTATTCGTACAAATTTGGCTACAAACATTACAAGCAATGCGACCATTGCTGATGATGTGATTTTCAATATTCAAACTGAATCCAACTGGAATTGGGGATGGACGATGGCAGAGGTGGATGGCTTATCCTCAACCTTGGAACTTAGCCCCGACACCATGGATTTTGTTCGTGTTTGGGTTGATGTCCCACAAGTAATCGATGGAGCACCTCTCGCAAACCAAGGACCAACGTTTCGGTTGATTGGAACCTCCGGCCTCGATGGATCAAGTGTTTCTTGGGATTTCACACTCGAGGTAAGTTCATTCCGAAATGCCACGATTGATACCGTTCAATCTGATGTTGTTGTTGATCCGGAAGGAAATGCTCGCGTCGACGTCATTGTTCGTAACACTGGTAATACACCAGATACATTGTCAATGACACTCGGCAACATCATAGTTGATGGCACTCCTTCAACGGAAGCCAATTCAGATCGAATTACATCTGAAGGTTGGACTGTCGCATTGTTCAATGCTCTCGAAGACGTTTATCTGATGCCAAACGAGACACGTACCGTTGAGATCGGGGTTCAAGCACCGGCCCAAACGTCTGGAACAATTTCGGTCGATCTCATTATCCATCCTACGAATTTTCCTTTTAGAACCGTTCGAGAAACTGCACTTGTGAACATTTCCTGGATGAGGGATTTTGATCATAGCCTTGACCCTGTTGATTGCACCTATCTTCAGCCAAACGCAACATGTACTGGATTTTTGAATTTACAAAACCTTGGGAACTTTGCTGATGCAGTGACTGTTGAACTCGTATCATCACCGTTGTTTGTTGAAGACATCGTCACGAGTGAATCCTCATTCCAATTACCTCGCTATGGTCAAGAAAAAGTTCAAGTCGTAGAATTCAAAATAAGTGAAAACGCAACTGCATACCAACAAGGATCAGTGGAATTCGACGTGAATCTTGCAGGAGGGTCAACGTTGGCCCGTTATTCAATCGATGTGGTGGTAGGACCCAATGTCGCTTGGACCTTCCTTGATGGCGTGAGTGAAATTGATTCCAGAGATGTTGTTAGTTTTGCTGTACAGCTTCGCAACGATGGAAACTTGGAAGATGGCTTGATCGTTCAATTGCAATCTTCGCATTCCACTGAGATGGGATTTGCTCCTCCCGAGGGAGCAGTCATCGATGGTGATTCAAGTCAGCCGAGGACGTTTGAATTGGGTAACCTGCCTCGTGGTGCGAACTTCACATTGCGAGGTACAGCAGAAGTACCAACGGACCAAGCAGCAAATGGTACACTTGTGTTGGAAATTGTCGTTCGATCTATTTTTGATCCAGAAACGGAATTTGTGTATACCATTGAGGAAGAATTTCTTGGAAAGCAGTGGAAAAGCGACCAGGAGTCTGGGGGATATTCATTCTCTGAATTCCTCGAAGATATTACGCTCATTGCCAAAGGTTGGTGGCTTGTTGTACTCAGTGTAGCAGTTTCGGCCGTGATCCTCAACAAGGCAGTCCGAGATCGAATGCAACGAAATGAGCAAGAAGAACTGATACGCCAACTCAACAATGAACCTGCAGAAACTCAGGAGGATTGGATGGAGAAATTCAACAAGCCATCAAAACAGCCAGAAATCATTGAAAGCCCAAAAATGGATTCGGATACCTTCACGAGAGCCTTCAAATCACGATCTGCACCTTCTGCCCCAGCATCTGAGCCACTTCCAGAACCTCTTCGAACTGCTGCAACGACTGTGTTGGACCACCATGACATTTCTTCACAGCGTGCTACCATGGACAAAATAGCCGACGACATCGTTACCCAAGGAGCATCAACTCCGCACAGCGATAACATACGTCTTCAACCAACTTCCTCTTTTACAGATCGAACCATCCGTCATGAAAATCCCAACCTCAATCAGCAATCTGAACATGCTCAAAATGTACCACTTCCATCGGAAAACGATGAGGATGATGAATTCGATTTGTGAGGGATTTGATGCGGATAGTAGGAGTCGATGAAGCGGGGAGAGGTCCTGTTCTTGGCCCTCTTGTCGTTGGAATCTTATCCATTCCACGCTCAGATGAAGCGATGTTGATTGATCAGGACGTCTCAGATTCGAAACATCATTCTCGGAAAAAACGCACTGAACAATACGAATGGATTCTTCAACAATCGGAGGATCGTGATTGGTATGTTGATACCATTATCTGTCCTCCAAGCAAAATAGACAACGCTGTGTATGGAAATGGTTTGAACCTTCTAGAAGTTGATTTGTTTGCAGCGATTCTTAATCGACACAATGCAAAGACGAAAGCACCTTGGAACATCATGTTGGATGCATGTGATGTTAATGAAGAACGATTCACGAACCGAATTTCTGAGCGAATAAACGATTGGCCAGTCGAACAATCAACGATACACTCTGAACACAAAGCTGATGCAAATCATCGAATCGTTGGTGGAGCATCGATTGTAGCAAAGGTCGTTCGAGATCGAATCATGGAAGATTTAGAGGGAGAACTCGGATTCAGTATTGGCAGTGGCTATCCATCAGACCCAAACACAGTTCGAGCGTTGCCAAATCTGATTGGACCAGAACACATTCATCCAGAACTGCGTTGGTCTTGGGCTACGGTTGAACGATATTGGAGTCAGCATTACTCAACACCACTTCCAAAACGAAAACCAACCGGTACGACGTTATTTTCAATGTAATTTCAAGCAACGTATTCATGAATTATCAGCCACAGGGCGTAACATGGCCTGGGCTCCAGATGATGAAACACAGCGTTTAATTTGGCACCTTGCGCTCCAAAACGCCTTCGAGTATGAAGGGAAAGGTGCTGCAGGTTCTGTGATCGGCCGCATTATGAGCATGCGAACGGACCTACGACAATTCGGGGGTCAGATCAGCCCAATCATTGCTCAATCTGTCCAGAAAGCGAACACACTTGCGCAAGAACAAGGACTGGACCACGTACAATCAATTCTTGAGGCTGAAGCATCTCATTTGCTTGAAGGTCGACAAAAACAAGAAAAAAGAGAAGGATTACCTGAACTAAAAAACGTTGATGGAAAGAAACCTGTTTTTCGTTTCGCCCCTAATCCTAACGGACCACTCTCTTTCGGCCATGCAAGAGGAATCGTCATCAACGGCACGTACTCCAAAGAACATGAAGGGACCCTCATCCTACGTTTTGACGATACGGATACAACCGTCAAACCTCCTTCATTGTCAGCATATGATTTGATTCCAGAGGAGGTTGAGTGGCTCCTTGGTCGACCTGCGGATAAGATTGTCATAGCCAGTGATCGTATTCCAGAATACTACGAGCATGCAGAGAAGATGCTCAACGACGGATTTGGGTATGTATGCAAATGTTCAGCTGAAGCATTTCGCGAGTTCCGTGAATCGAAATCGAATTGTCCTTGCCGGGATAAATCGGTAGGCGAGAACATTACCGACTGGAACAAAATGTTAGACGGAACGTACAAACCAGGTGACGCTGTTGTTCGAGTGAAGACTGATATGACGCTCAAGAATCCAGCGCTTCGAGATTGGCCGGCCCTTCGCATGCAAGATACTGTAACGAATCCACATCCACGTCCACAGATTGGATCTAAGTACAAAGTTTGGCCATTGCTGGACTTTCAAAGTGCTGTAGAAGATTATCTTCAGGGGGTGACCCATATTATTCGTGGGAAGGATTTGATGGATTCAACGCGGAAGCAAACCTTGCTTTACGAACACTTTGGATGGAACTATCCAGAAACAATCTACTGGGGACGTGTCAAGGTTCACGAATGGGGTGGATTCTCAACATCCAAGATGAGGGCATCAATCGAAAATGGAGAGTACAGCGGATGGAACGACCCTCGATTGCCCACCATTCAAGGCTTGAAGGCGCGAGGTATTCAGCCTGAAGCACTTCGGAACTTTTGGATTGAACTTGGCGTTACGCAAAAGGATATTTCGGTACCCCTCGCAACACTCTTTTCACACAATACGAAGATAATCGATGATGAAGCACCTCGATTGTCATTCGTTAGAAATCCAACTGAGGTTCATCTCCAAGGTGATGCTCCAAAATCCGTCGACCTTCCACTTCATCCAAATCATTTGGAGAGAGGTACTAGAACCATTTCGCTCGATCCGCCATCAATTTTCATCGAATCAAACGATGCAAATGGCGATTATCGGCTCAAGGAATTCGCAGATGTGGGTGAAAATGGGGACATTCAATCAATTGAGCGTTCAGACAAACGCCCAATCATCCACTGGGTTTCATCAGCATCCTCATCAGATGCAAACCTGATCATACCTGAGCAGGCAGAAATACAAATTAACGCAGGACGTATAGAATCCAATACGTATCAAATCGATACAATTGTTCAACTCGAACGTATTGGTTATGCAATCGTCACACAGGAAGGATATCTGCTCATGCATGAGTGAATAAGTGGTTTGCTTATGTTCACGAGGGTTATGCTAAACACCCTTGTACACAAACCGCTTATTCACTCATGCATGAGCAGATATCCTTCCTGTGTGACGATTGCATAACCAATACGTTCGAGTTGAACAATTGTATCGATTTGATACGTAT
>CAXQWT010000048.1:0-26532 GCA_964227855.1 Salipiger bermudensis
TGACTGGAGTTCAGACGTGTGCTCTTCCGATCTAGGAATCGAAAGGGAAGCAGGTTAAAATTCCTGCACCAATTCATATTTTGTCCAGTTCCTGACACATCGGGTCTTGTGGAGCACTATTGTCGGAGTGTTGCCTTGAGCGATAAATTTGTGGAGTACCGTAATGGTGAGAAGCAAACTAAGCTTTTGGGAGGCGGAGTATTTCGCTTCTGCGTTAGCCTGGTGTCCGTGAAAAGGGAGCTGGAGCCGTATGAGTTGTCCGTACCGAGATCTGACACAGGTGCCCCTAGGTGAGTAGCCTAAGGCGTCGCGGCAGAATCCGGGCGAGGGAATTCGGCAAATTAGCCCCGTACCTTTGGTATAAGGGGTGCCAGCTCTGAAGAGAGCTGGTCGCAGTGACTAGGGAGCTCCGACTGTTTATTAAAAACACAGGTGGCTGCTAGTCCGTAAGGATGTGTATAGCCGCTGAATCCTGCCCAGTGGCAGTATCTGAAACCAGGTTTCAACCTGACGAAGGACTGCTAAACGGCGGGGGTAACTATGACCCTCTTAAGGTAGCGTAATACCTTGTCGCTTAATTGGCGACTTGCACGAACGGCCTAACGAGAGCTCTACTGTCCCCGCCCGGAGCCCGATGAAATTGACTTACTGGCGCACAGTCCAGTACGTCCCAGCCGCAAGCGAAGACCCCGTGGAGCTTTACTGCAACCTGCCGTTGTGGCACGAGTTGTTATGTGTAGCGTAGACGGGAGACATTACACAGGTGCGAGCGCTAGCTCGTCGCCGAGTCACCGATGAAACACCGTCCTTTTCGATTCGTCCCACTCACCTCTTAGGAGGAACCCCGGGAGGCGGGCAGTTTGGGTGGGGCGCCACTCCCTCGAAAAAATAACAAGGGAGCCCAAAGGTCAGCTTAGGTAGGTCAGGAATCTACCGTTAAGTGCAAGGGCAAAAGCTGGCTTGACGTGGTTTGGCAACACAACAAACCACGATGTGAAAGCAGGGCCTAGCGAACCGACCAGCGCCGTTAGTAGGTGCGGTTGATAACAGAAAAGTTACCCCGGGGATAACTGAGTTGTCTGGAGCAAGAGCCCACATCGACCTCCAGGCTTGCTACTTCGATGTCGTCTCTTCCTATCCTGGGTGTGCAGAAGCACCCAAGGGTGGGGTTGTTCGCCCATTAAAAGGGATCGTGAGATGGGTTTAGACCGTCGTGAGACAGGTTTGTTGCTTGGTGGTAGAATCGCGTAAGGTGTCTGATGGAAGGGGCCCTTTAGTACGAGAGGAACGAGGGCTCGGGGCCACTAGTTTACCAGTTGTCTGGCAAGGCAATGCTGGGTAGCCACGCCCTGATGGATAAGAGCTGAAAGCATCTAAGCTCGAAGCCGCCCCAGAGACGAGACACCTCAGAACGCTCGTAAAAGACGAGTTTGATAGACTGCGGATGTACGCACGAAGCTTCGGCGACGTGTTCAGTCCAGCAGCACTAATTGTTCGAGCATCTTTTTCATTATGTATCCGCACCTCGAGTGCCCTTCGTCTAATAAGCATGCCAATTCACGATGCGACGCCATGTCGTGTCATTCCAATTCGAAAGAAGATGGGTGCACGGTCACAGCGAAGGTGTTTACCCGGTCCCATCCCGAACCCGGAAGTCAAGCCCTTCTGCGTCTGTCCCAATACTGTGGTACGAGAGTCCACGGGAACGGCAGTCACTGTGCCCCTCTTCTTTCCTCTTGGTTTTCCCCGATCTTCTATTCCTTACACCTAAGATTTCTAAACTACGTATGGATACATCGTAACAAGGGTGAAGGTCATGCCGATTGATACATTAGATATACTTGGATCCGATCAAATCGGTATTCACCTTTCATCAGTTGGTAAGGTCCTCTTCCATCCCCGTGAACTCCCTGAAGTTGCTCTTCAGCAACTTGAGACGACACTACAATTGGAAATGGCTCCTATCTCAATCGGCGGTTCAAACTTAATCGGTGCTTTGCTTGCGGGCAATTCCAATGGAATTGCAGTTGCTGATATCGCTACCGAGAAAGATATTGATCAACTGACTGCCTATGGCGATGTTGTTGTTATGGAAGGGGGTGTCAATACTGCAGGTAACCTCCTTCTTGCTAATGAGCAAGGTTGTGTCGCATCCCCGAGTATCCCTCACGATGGCTTGGAAATTCTTGCCGATGTTCTTAGCGTCGACATTATCGCTACCACCATTGGCGGCCAAGATGTCGTTGGTAGTCTAGGGGTTGTCAATGATCAAGGTGTATTGTTGCATCCAGATGTTGCGGGTGACGAAGTACTTCTCATTGAAGAAGTCCTTGGCGTACCTCCAATGGTTGGGACCGTTTCATTCGGTTCTCCATATGTTGGTGCTGGTATCTGTGCATCCAATGAAGGTGCTGTTGCCGGGAGTGAAACCACTGGACCGGAATTGAATCGCATCGAAGATGCGCTCGGCATCATCTGAAAGTCGAACGCCAATGTTCAAGTGCCTCTCTTTCTGCAACTTGTCTATGGGTGAGATGCTCTATCAAGGCAAGGTTAAGCAAGTTTGGTCAACTGATGACCCAGACGTATTGGAATTTCGGTTTACGAACCAAATTTCCGTCTTCGATCAAATTATTCCTTCATTGATTCCACGTAAGGGTGAGTCATTGAACCGTACAACTGCACATTGGTTCAAATTGGTTGAAGATGAAGGTGTTTGTGGAACCCACCTGGTCCAAGTCAATTCAGCTGATCGTTGTCTTGTACGAAAGGTGGAAGTCATCAAAGAGCCTGGTGCAATTCCCCGTGATATGGAATGGGTTTTCGTTCCATTAGAATTCATCTGTCGTCACTACCTCAGTGGATCTGCTTGGCGCCGGTTCCAACGCGGGGAATTGACTCCAGAGCAACTTGGTGTCCCTGCAGATTGTGAATACGGAGCTAAACTGGAGAAACCTTTTGTCGAGGTTACAACGAAATTTGAAGCATACGATCGAAACATCGATCGAACTGAAGCACTCGAAATATCGAACATTACTGACGCAGAATACGATGCTATTGTCACTGCTGTACTCAAGATTGATGAAATCATTGAACGAGAGGCTGCCAAGAATGGTCTCATACATGTTGATGGTAAGAAGGAATTTGCTCTAGGACCTGGTCGAAAAGTTGTCCTTGTCGATACCTTTGGTACACTCGATGAGGACCGTTGGTGGGATGCAGAAGCATACGACAACGGTGAATGCATTGAACTCTCCAAAGAATTTGTCCGAACTCACTACATCAACACTGGTCACCAAGCAGAATTGAAGGCAGCTCGAGATGCAGGTACAACGGACCCCCCTATTCCTGCCCTACCACAATCTGTGATTGATGAGACTGCCGCTCTTTATGCTTCGATGTATGAGCGTCTTACATCTCAAACATTCTGATTCAGGCATGCATTCTGTGTATGAGCCCTGCACCTTTGCGCTCTGCTGCTAGCAGAAGTGCACCCAAGTGACGAACTGCATCACGTACTCCTCCATCGATTGGTTCATCTTTGGCTACGGACCATCCACCTCCAAGGAGTGTAGTTCGAAGTATCTTGACTTCTTGTGAGGTAAGGAAACCCATGATGTTTAATCCTGCTTTTCCATCCATGTATCGAGTATCACCAACGTTGTCTAAATTGCACCTTGTTAGAAGATAATCGAGGTGGGTGACAAGATCGTCATACAAGTCGTTGGTATGTTGGCTCACATTTCGTACGTTTTCTCGGACATATTGGATCGCTGATCCAGTTGGATGTGGAAATCGACCAAATCGTTCTCGGTTCTTATCTTCACCCAGCATTATTGGAAGATTGTCCTCGTCCAACATCCTTGTTAATGTGAACAAAAGGGTTGGATCGTCCCACGTAATCATCTCCCTTGAATCATATTCATCGACACCTTGGGTTCGAAGTCGCTCTTGAATTCGTGGATGTTCACAGACGTTTTGCCATTCTTTTTGTGAATCGTTCTGACTAGAAACAAGCGCATCGAACACTTCTGAAACAAGACCAGAATGACATCCATCAAGGGTGTAAAATGCTGAAATGCTCTGTTGGCTGGTCTTCATTGCACCGCCGACATCATCATCTCTATTGAGATATGTGATGTTACTGGAAGAATTTTGACATACGTTCTTCAATGCTTGATTGCAATTCATTATTGTCATCAGGATTCATCTCTTTACGAATCGAATCCAATCGTCCAGAGGGTGTCAAATCATCTTTAGCAGGAATCTCTTCAATAAGGGATGGAAGTGGTGTAGAATCCTCATCCTCTGCTTGAACGATTCTAGACATGTCATCATCTTCTGCCTGGGTGAATTCATGCTTCGTATCTACTGCTTCAGTAGCCCTTGCCTTCGTTTGTTTAGCCTTCTCAGAGGTCTGATCACGGACCATCGCACGAATCATAGCATTCTCTTGTCGTTGGATAATGAAAAGGTAAATCCCAATGAGAAGGATTGCTACAGATGAACCCCAGATGACGCTGGATGATTGGAGATCTGATTGTTCGGCTTTTTCAAAAATAACAGACTCTGTATCGTCACTTGGATCATCATCAACATCGAATGGACTGTTGCATGCAATCCTAGCATCGAGTTGCTCTTTGTTGTCGAGATTTTGTGGATCAATACGCACGTTTGGAGAGAATTGTGAGCCAGCAAAATCAACAAGAACCTCTGTCTTGAAATCGCTTTCTCGGCTCGTGACTGTGAGGACACAAACAGCATCCTCCAAGACTACATAATTCGTTCTTGACACGGCGACATTGATGCTGCCTTGGGCAGAAATACTGCTGATTCCTACGTTCCACCCCGCTTCCTTTGCTGTCACATCCTTGGTCAAACTCGCAAGTGCATTTCCATACTCATCGTATGCGCTTACGAAGATTGTCAAACGTCCCGGCGCAGGATCCCAGTCATCGACACTCAAATTCGCATAGGTTGATTCGTTTTCAAGGATGAGGAAACTTAAATCTTGAACAGGTATGATTTCTCCTCGGTTGGTTGCTACCATGAATGAAATCTTTGTGTTGGCTGTAGGATCTCCTACAACTTCGCAACTAACGAAATCACCGGTATAAGCCAGCCTTCCGAAGTCGGTAAATGCCTCATTGATGAACGTACATGATGCTGTGACCTGAGGGGGTTCTCTTCCAATGGTTACAAGTTGGAGTTGTTCATTCCCACTCGTAAGATTCATGTATTTTGTTCCAGGCAGTATCTCGAATGTATATGTTGAACCAGTCACCTCAGCGATGTTCTCCTCAATAGGTTCAGTGCCTTGATTAAATATATCAACGGAAAGGAGTGTTCCACTTCGAGCCCACAACACTGGACTGGACGAGAAGGATATGTTTGACGATTGAATCAAAAATTCAATTTGTTGAGGCCCGAGATTTGAATGAATGAGTTCAACGTTAAGATTGAAGCCAGTACCGTCCCATTCAGATGGAGGCGTGAGGTCGATTGGTAGGCCTTGAATATCTCCAGGGGCGAGTCGGAGCGGGGTCTCAATCTCGGCTACCCATCCTTGCGGTAAATTGAGTAGTTGAACATCAATGGTTGGTAAGTCGTTACCAGTGTTTTCAATCCAAGCGAGTGGATAGCCACCATTGGAGGAGATGTACCAGCTCTCAACAGCTTGTAGTTCATAACTTGAAGAACCAATTACTCGAACAGGAACTTGGAACACTTCCATACCTTGGCCGATAGCATCTGAAATACGTATTTGCAGAAGGTTGACATCTCCTTCACGAGCATCGTATGGTGCCTCCACATAGATCTCAACAACGGTTGTTTGGCCTGGTTCCATAGAATCTCCGTCTGGCAACGTGATGTTCCATCCTTGGCCGAATTTCGTCATGAACGGCACTGACGGAGTGTTCCCTTTTTGTTCGAGTTCAACCTGGATAAAATCTCCACCTGGCATAATTTCGAGATTGCTGTTTGCGAGATTCAGTTCCCATTCTGAATATTCCAATACAGATAGATCGATATCAAATTCATCGAGTACGTATCCAGAAGAGACCACCGTATAGGATAATTTTGCATTTGCATCTTTCCATGCATAAGGAATGCTTTGAAGGACACTCAATGTAGTCGATGAGTTGACACCGAGCATCAATGAGTTAAGGGATTCATGCGGGTGCCAAACAGCCGTATCGTTTGCAGATGTTGTGATTGACAACGTTGGAATCAACTCAACATCATCAAGGAAATTCCCCGTGTTGGTAATGTTGAATTCAAGAAGATGTTCGCTGCTAGGCTGTACGCTCTGCTGTAAGCCGTTCATGACAACAATGTCCCACTCATGACGCTGTTCCGCTTCGATGAGCAATGTTGTGGTAGCACGAACAGATTTGTTCACAGTAGATGCCCACACGAATTCAAGGTAGAACGGTTGAGCAGCAGGAAGCGTATCACTCAGTACAATATCCAACGGCATGATGGTGGTGGCCAGAGGCCCCAAGGTCCTTCCAGGATTGTAGTAGGTGAATTGCACGTCTTCAGTAGAGATTGTATCGGTTGTTAGAACTCTTGCCTCAAACTCGTAGGTATCTTCCCCGTTTCCAGGATTTTCGAGTTGGATCAGGATCTGATGTGTTGTGCTTACATTGAACCCTGAAGGTTCAAGACTCGGCAATGGGTCAATGACACTGAGGCCAGCACGGTGAATCTGAAGCACATGTATGCTCAACTCAAATGCATGATTGGCGAGAGGAGTTTGTTCTTCAGCCGAAAAGGAAAGGCGCTGAGGAGGGGCGTTTGGTGGTATGAAGACTTCAAGTTCAACAACGTGATATGAATTAGGGGATCCTGTTGCTGTAAGAATTCCATTTTGCAGTGAACCTCCACTTGAAACATTCCATAGCCAGTTGGGAAGAGCAATGTTTGCTTGGTTGAGGTCCCAACTCAATGAGCCCGATGAAGGTAGTTCCATCCTAAATTCAAATTGATGGTTGAAATCTGGAACGGTGCGGATGTGGGTGGGTGATGTATGAGATGCTACTGCAGTGAAGTTTGCATCAAGAGAGCGACAGAGTGTATCTTCTCCGCTTCCAATGCATGTGGTTAAGGTCGTGGTTGTTGTTCCCCCCAATGTTGTAGAACTTGGCACGTCAAGTAGAATCTTCATCTCTTTCTTCTCCCCAGGTTGGAGCGTAATTGAGTATACATTGTTGGTTCCATCAAAAAGAACCGGTGTGCCTCCCCATGATGGATTGGTCCAATCGATTGAGGTCGTTGTTTCCACAGCATTACCCAGGTTTTCGATCAAGACATATGTTTCTCCTGTGTATCCCGGAATTCCATAACCTTCTGATGAGGCTAGTCCAGTCGGGCCTACCAGCGATAACCCTCGAGTTCGAAGAGCCTCAATCGGAATCCATGAGGTTGTTTCCACACTCGCATCACCCACCAAGGTAGCCGTAACTTCGATGTATCCGTCCTCATCACCAAGTGCATCGATTGGTAGTGACGCAATAAACGGGACAGAGTACGGTGATGAAGGAACAAGTTCAACGCTTTCCAGATTCGTTCCAGCCTGTGGCTCGACAGTCCAGCCCTGAGGTAGATTCGATGTGTCGTATGTGATGTTCCATTGCGCCGTGCGTGAGCCAGTGGCGGTGATGCTCACATCTACTGGCTTTGAACTACCAGGTTCAACCCTCGTGACAGTTTCAGGTCCTTGGATGAGAACAGCATACGGCTCAACGATTGTGAGTGACGTTTGTTGGATATTGTTGTCTTCTCGAGCCTCTGTGAGATTCTGGTTCACATCAAGAATCAATTCAAAGACATGGGTCCCTAAAGTTGCAGTGACATCAACACTGAACGTTGCAGGTCCTCCTTCTCCACTCGGTGAGAGAGGTTCGAGGTTATCGAAACGTACACGCGTCAACTCTTGGCCATCCATGTATAGTGCACAATCAATACTGTCCTCGTTTTCCCAAGTGCCAATGTTTGCGAATTGACCTGTAATGGTGAGTGTTTGGCCAGGATCTGGTGATACAGGATTGAAAGAAATTCCATTTCCATCAGGAAGTGGGGCAAGGTCGAGCAAGCGCTGTGAAACGAGCGTATCTCCGTAAAGCATATCCAGGTAACCGTCTCCATCAAGGTCAGCAAAGGCAGGGGCAGACCACACTCGATGAGGCATTGAAAGTGGTTCATCCCAACCATCCGAGACTTCATTCTCGAATCCAGTATCACCTTCAAAGGCAAAAATTCGCCGACCAAATGCTACAACAATCTCGGGGTCCCCCTCGCCGTCAATGTCCATCCATGCGGGTGGTGAAACAGCGATCTCATCGTTATCGTTTCCTGAGCCTCCTCGATTCATGACCTTGTTCCATTCTTCAGAAGGCGGATCATTGGATATGTCATGACAACCAACCATGCCTTCTCGATCGAATGTAACAGATGAAGCAGAATACCACGTTGCCCAACAGAGCCGGTCATGAATGCCATCGTTGTCGAGGTCGATGGGTAATGGTGGAGCGTCTGCGTAACCATTGCGTGCACGGAAAGAGAATATTTCCTCTGTGGAAGTAAGTTCCATTCCAATAAATTGAGCCCCGAGTCCAATGGTTCGACCATTTGCGTCGGTTGGTATTGTAAGAATCATTTCTGGAGCAGAATCGCCATCAAGTTGTACAACAACTGGACTTGGTAAGCGTAGCCTTGGCGCATCAGAATCCGTGTCCGTGCCCGATAAAGCCACTCGACCCCAATCGTTCGAACCCGTGCTACCGTCGATTCTCCAAATCCACATGTTGCCTGAATTCTCGTCGATGGTTGTTGCGAGAACCACTGAGTTTTGAGCATCAAGCTGAGCCCATGATGGATCACTTGGGTGGGTGCCGCGATCGAGTGTAACGTCCCAATTCTCTGTTGGCGTGTTTGCTCCAAGAGGTATACTGAGGATGTGTGGGTCATCGGTTGCAGTATCGACGACCGTAAGGACCAGTTCCGGTTGCCCATCGAGTTCTAAATCTGCAAGAAGAGGTTGTGTGACGGACAAGTGATTGCTTTGTCGCGTTTGGAAATGGGGGCTTGTGATGCCAATTCTGTAATCAGTGCTTGTCCATGACCACAACAATTCGTTTGAATGCCCTCCAGTTTGCCAACCGGACTCGTCACAAGTGATTTCTGGTGACCAGACATCAACTTGTAGTGAGGATTCAGTATCATAAGTCACAATGATTTCAACCGTTCCATCAAGATCAACGTCGACAAGAACAGGTGTTGAACGTGCAGCTCTTGTATCCCCAAGGTCGACTTGCCAGGCAAGATCTGCATCATCGCCTGCGAACAATGACAATTTCGTAGATGCGGTCGAGGTGCTATCATGCAAAACAACTGCGAATAAACTCGATGGCGCACAGCGTTCAACAGCTCCCGGACTAACGGTGATGCTACCTGAAAAGTTCCCTACGATTGATCCATACGCATCTGAACCTATTCCATCATCTAAAGCCACCCAATTGATGACTGGATCATCGATACTAAGCATTGAACCTGTCTGAGCATCATGTGTTGGCATAGACCCGTTCCGTGTAGCGCTTCCACCGTACTGGCTCCATGGTTGCTCATACTCATCCCATGGTTGGCCTGCTGTATGGTAGGAGGTTTTGTCAGAACTAAATTCAATGATTTGAACATGCGTAAATGAAACCATTAGCATCAGGAAAACGATGCTGAAAGCAGGGAGCCTGTGCCCTGATATGGAATGGCTTCCGCTACTCATTGTATATATTGGGCCGTGAGGGGTTGTTATTGTTTTGCTCTCGAAGCATCGTCGCATTCTGTTTTTCATGAGAATTGAGCATCATCAGCGCTCTTTTTCTGATTCGCAGTCGCTTGAATGGATGCGTGGGCTTCATATAGGGGTCGGCAGTGGGCGAAATGACTTCGGTCAACTTCTCTCCCGAGGCGAAAGCCGGTGAAGGACGGAAAGGTTCTGCCTCTTCCTCCTCATCACTCGGACAGAGAAGTCCGGGAGAGGAAAAAGATGTACAAAATCGTCACAAGAGAGGATACCATCCGTATCCCCGCAGAGTACATGAAGAAAGGGCAATCACTTGATCAACACATCGACCGATTGGCTATGACCGCTTTTGAAGGTCGCTTCGATGAACAGAACCGATTTATTTTGGTAACAAGCAACCACACGCCTCTTGGACGTGGCCGTATCATTCACGGAGATGGGGCAATCTATCAGAAAGTTCGCTTCGACGCTCTTCTCTTCTGCATGGACGACTATGAAGTCGTTGAAGGAGCAATTTCTGAGGTCAATGAATTCGGTGCATTCGTACGAATCGGTCCTATGGAAGCCTTGCTTCACAAGTCCCAAATCCTTGATGACCAAGTTGAGGTCAATGTAGGTGCAGGTACAATCTCGGGTCGAAATGACGACAAGCGTCTCGGTATTGGTACAGCCGTTCGAGCAAGAATTGTTTCGTTGTCACCAGATACGAGCGATCCTCGCCGTTCAAAGATTGGTCTTACCTGTAAGCAACCAGGTCTTGGATCCCTCGAGTGGATCAGTGAAGCAGGTGAGTAATCATGGCAAAGAATCCATTTGCATGCGGTGATTGTGGGCTTATCCTTCAAGATGGTATTGACCAATGCCCACGCCATCCCTCAGCTCAAACTACAACTGATTGGCAAGGCTACGTCATCATTATTCATCCTTCTCGGTCAGAGATGGCTGAGAGATTGAAGATTGACCAACCAGGTCGTTACGCTTTGAAAGTAAACATCCGATAAGGAGGACAAACACATGGATATTGTAAACCGAACAGAAAACAAACTTCTCAACCGAGTTGAAATCGATTTTGAATGGAGTCACAAAGGCTCGAAAACTCCTTCAAAGAAGGAAATCATGGACCTTGTCAAGACCCTTGAACCGGGATCAAACCCTGATTTCATTGTCGTCAAGAACTGCAAAACTCGCTATGGACAGGCTCTCACAACAGGCCAGGCACTGATTTACGAGAGTGCTGAGGCAATGACAGTTGAACCAGAATACATTCACGAACGGCACAAGGGATTCCGAAGTGGCAATTCGAGTAAGGAATCTGCAGCAGAAGCAACCGAAGAGGTTGCTGAAGAATCAGAGGACGGTGGTGAATGATGGGAGAACCAAATCCAAAGGCAAAGTGGTCAAAGTACGCAATTGCTGATGACGGGACGCTCGAGCGAAAAGCAGAACACTGTCCGAACTGTGGACCAGGTGTATTCCTTGGTACACATGCTGACCGAAAGACCTGTGGTCGCTGTGGCTACTCAGTCAAAAGTGAATGAGTAAGAATACCATCGTTGGTCAGTAACCAAAGTTGGTCCTCCTTCATCAGGTGTTGCACAACAACCTCATTTTGCTTTAGCACACGAACTCCAGTTTTACCTAAAGCGATTTCTTCACGCCAACCGGAGAGAATCCAAGTTCCATCGCCTCTGTAGAGGGCATTTTGAATTGGTCCCTTTGTTGCGAGATCGGCTACCTTCACGCCCTCCTTGTACTGATAACAACGTCCATCATTCAAGAGAAGCAATCGCTGCGAATTGGTTCCGTACACATCTGTAAGAGCTCCTTCGATGTCAAAATGTCCGGTTCCAATTTTCGTACCGTTTGATTTTGAAAGACGCAAGCATCCACCTGCTCTTGACCAAACTTCGATGGTGGTTTCAGTTTCATGGAGTGCAACAGTCTCCTGACTCATGGGTAGATGAGACAGTTCGGGCCATTCGGGAGGCGGTGACCTCCATTTCTCAACACCATTGACACCAAAACCGTAAACTCCCCGATTCCATAATACGAAAGCAAATCCATCACCCATCGTACTCAAAGCAAGAGGTTCTGCATCGAGAACATGAGCCCACAAGGCTCCTTCAGGGAGTATGGCATGTTCAAGTTCTCTAGCGATTCGTAAATCTCCTCTCTCTACGCCGTCCCGAAACGGTTGATCAAGTGGCATGCACCCCATCCTCGCTAACAATAGTTCACGGTCGATCCATGTCGCGACAAGAACATCTCCAACGACAATCGACTGTTGTATCGACATTGGAAACGGACGGGCATGTTGCTCAATTGGAGCCCATTGATCGTCGAGCCTACAGAGTTCACCATCAACACCTACCGCAATCGCATGGACGTTTTCAACTTCTGGAGTTTCAATGATTTTGACTGCCCGAAACGGAAGGTGTACTGATTGCCCACCTTCGCCCATGATAGGACGAAGAATCGGTTCCTTGTCAATACTCGCTTTCAAGAAGTGTCTACGCTTGGACAAATCATGGCCGACATTGTTCTCATTGCAGTGAACAATGATGACATCGCTTCAACGAATCAAGCAAATTTTTTGCTCTCGAACAATCGTTGGCTACAATCTGACGATGTCGAATCTTATCCCTCATATGCAATTGGAAATATACGTATGTGGTTTTTACCGAAGAGAATACTTTGGGAAGATCACCTCGACCAGCGTTGGCAGGTTGCAACCGGTGAGACCGTGACTGAAATCATATTTCCATCAAGACATGCAGCTGTCAGTGGGAAACCATGCTTGACATTGCATCCTATTGGTGTACCGCATCATCCCCTTGGTGATGAACCTCCTTTTGGAGGCCGTTCTGGTTTCGCACCCCCCCCGAATCCTCGTATTGCATCTTGGTGGAGACTCCTTCACAAGAAATGGGAAACACAAGCAATTCCAGAGTTTTCCCTTTCGCTTGAAGTGACACACCATGGACCAATTCTTGATGTTCCTGCGTTATTCATCGAAGTAGGTTCAACCGAACCGTATTGGCCGAATAAGCAGGCTGCAAAACTCCTTGCTGAAGTTATCGAAGAGGGACTTGGGTTTAACGATGATTTTTCAAACGCATCTTGGAATGAAACGAACCATGGAGAACCGGTTCTTGTAACGCTTGGGGGCGGACATTATGCTCCAAAAGCAAACAAACTAGCACGGGAAGAGAATGTATGGTTAGGCCATATGTTAGCCAACCATTCACTTCCTTTTGGTCCTCAAGAAGATCCAGGAATCCTTTGGAAACAATCCATAGATGCTGCACTTGCGTCGACAGGACATGCATACCCTGGCGGTAGAATCGTTTGCAATGTCGAGAAAAAGTCCTTCAAAGGATGGCAACGACAACTGATTTACAAGCATCTAGAATCCATTGGCATTGATGTTGTTCGTTCTAATGCCTTTTTGGAAATGGTCAAAGGATGTCAAGCAGGCCAGTAGTTTGAGGAGGCGTAATCATGTTGTCGAAACTCATCGTGGCAATGACATTGCGCATGCCCCGCTGGTTTGTCAGGTGGGTCTCACGTCGATACGTTGCTGGTTCAACGCTGGAAGATGCGGTTTCAGTCATGAAACGCTTGGAATCACAGGGTGCTTGCTTTACAATTGATGTGCTTGGCGAAGAGATTTCCTCTTTGGATGAAGCACAATTTTTTCTTGATGAATACGTTCGGGTAATGAATGCCATTGTTGAGCACAAGTTTGACGCTAATCTTTCGATCAAGCCAACAGCATTTGGTTTACTGATTGACAAAGATAAGGGAATGGAAAACATCGAATCACTTGTTCAACAAGCAGCGAAGCACGACATGTTTGTGCGTCTCGATATGGAAGACCATCGTGTTACGACTGAAACGATTCAAGTCGTTCTTGATTTGCATGCAAAGGGTCTAACCAATGTTGGAACCGTCCTGCAAGGAAGGTTGCATCGAACGCCCGATGATATTGAAGGTGTTGGAGCAACGATAGGTCCAAATGCTGACTATCGTATTTGTAAGGGAATCTACTTGGAACCCGATAACATTGCTTACACATCACGCAATGACATTCGAACGAAGACCAATGAAGCAATTCGAATGGCTTTGGAACATGGTGCATATGTTGGCATCGCTTCCCATGACGTTCCAGTCGTTGATTACTCATTGGAAGTTTTGAAAGAGTTCAACATGGGTCCATCAGTTGCTGATCCACGTCCAAATGCTGGCGCTCAACGCAATGGCAAAGGGCCAGGATATGAGTTCCAAATGTTGCTTGGTGTACGTGGCCCAATGCGGAGAAAGTTAACCAAAGAAGGTCATCGAACCCGTGTCTATATTCCATATGGGGAGAAGTGGTATGAATACAGTATTCGCCGTCTTCAAGAAAATCCAACCATAGGTCTGCAGATAGCGAAGGCGTTTTTGATGCCTTGGACCAACCGCCCGTGATCACTTTCTGGTCTTCTTTTTCTTTCGCTTGTTCGCTGGTTTAACCCGTTTCTTGATTTGCTCTTTTGGCAGAATCGGATTTGGATTAAAACCAAGTCGTCCTTCTTTCCAAGCTTGGCGACGTTCTCTGGGTGTTTTGGGTTCAAAACGTTCCGGACGTGGTGGCTCATGCAGGTACATGCGCTTTATTTTCGATGCATCTACTGTCCCGCGAAGTGTACGACCTTCTCCAGTATGAATTGCACGAATACGCCATGTTTGGACTCCAATTTCCATGATTGTGCCCGCTTTGAAGACTGTTCCCTCTTCGACAATGAGGACATCGGGTGTTGAAAATTCACCTCGTGTCTTTGTGATTTTGACTCGAAGCATATCTTGGCGAAGCGCAACTGCTCTGACGAGATTTGTTGCTTCTATCTCTTCAACGGGACCTTTCTCTGAATCAAGTCTCGTGATTCTCCACGCCATATCATCGTGCTCAAAGACGTCGTTAAGTTCGAGCCATTCATCGGAATCAAGATCGATTGTTGCCATGTACGAATCAGGGCCATCGGTGAGCATGAAAGGTACTTTCTTGAGCGGAGGCGCTCGAAATTGTATCTCGTGAACAGATGAACATGTTTCACAGCGTAAGAGATAATCCTTACCTCGTCCAATCTCTTTTTCTTTGAGGATTTGATGTCCTGTTACATCCTCGCAAATGGGACATAGGACTGCATTCTCGATGACTTCTTCATCTTCGAAGTCGTCCTCATAGAATTCGTCATCCATGCTTCTCAAGTCAGGCTCGAAGCGCACCCCCTTTGAATCCACCGCATGTGGCTTCGTCACAGTGTTCAAAACAAACCATCACCTAGCAGGAATATGAGCGAAATAGGACGTGACCAAGTTTTGCCTACGTTGCTCAATGCTGATCATGAACGTTCACGTGATGAACCTGAAATTGCAGCAAATATTGCAACACAACTTGAGCACATGGGACTGTCCACGTGGTCGATATCCGTTCTTCGTCGTCTTCGGGATGCGATTGGTCGGCAAGAGCCAAAGAGCATTCTTGAAGTCGGTGGAAGCATAGGTCACCGCTCAGCCTGGTTGTATGATTTGTTTACTGATGCGTCAATCGATCGTTACGATATCGTGGAACAAGGTGCGAAATTTGGGGTCATTCTTCATCGTCTTCTAACTCGATATGATGCTTCTGCGTGGTCAACCATTATTGTCAATGATTTTGCGACACTCTGTGCTGAAGAAAAAGCATGGAAACTCACAACCGCATCAGGAGTTGGAGCGGATGAGCGCCGACTTTCCGAAAAGTATGATGCTATCGTTATCGATTCACCGCTTGCCCGATTAGCGAGTGACTTACAACAAGCGCTTGAACTTCTCTCAAACAATGGAGTTCTCTACACAACAGAACCAGAAACACCGGTTGGAGAATACAATGAACTCGATGATGAAGGTAAAGCGAAGGTTGATGGCTTCAATGCCTGGATCGAACTCATTCAGCAATTACAAACGACCCACTATGTGGCCTTCGTTCCACTCTTCGGAGGCACTATTGTTGCCTTCTTCAAGCGGTAGATTGTTCGTCTGCTAATTGCAAGAGAGCCTCGATGTCAAGCAGACCGTACCCATAGTTGTCATCGTGGTCTGTTTGTCCATCCTTCGGTTTCACAGATTGCATGAGCCAGTCCTTTACTTGGTCAATTGTGGCAACATCTCCGTCGGTTCCATTGCTCGCAAGTTCAGGATTTGCCTCAATGAGAAGCGCAATTGCTCCCGTAACGTAGACGGTAGCTGCACTGGTTCCACTCGCTGAGGACCAAGTTCCTTGCGTATTCAGGACTGGGACTTCTTTAGCCGGAGCGACCAATTCTGGCTTTTTGTCAGGGTCGCCTCGAGGAAGTTTGAATGGAAGTGCGCTGAATCCATTGTTTCCTGTGGAGGATTTCTGCCAATGATCGCCTGAGAGCGTAACACCACCTACGCAAATGACTCTGCGTTCACTTCCAGGGGAGGCTACGTCGCCATCGTCATCCTCTCCTCCATCATTCCCTGCTGCAGCGATGACGAAGATGCCACGTGCAGTTGCATCGTTTACGGAATCCTCAATTGTTCTTCCTGAGGAGCCAAGGAAAGGAAACAAATCTTGGCCGCCACCTAGTGAGAGAGAAATAATATTCACGTTTTGATTGATGCACCAATCGATGCCGGATACAACGTCCTCTTCGTATCCTGACCCATTCGCAAGCAATGCTTTTGCCACGTAAAGATTGACGTCTTTGGCTACGCCGTTGATCCATCCATCAGCAACCAATATGCCTGCCATGTTGGTTCCGTGTCCGTTGTCATCATACGGATTGGATTTGCCTTGAACAATATCCACCCAACCAGCAACATCGAAGCCCTCTAAATCAGGATGGTCCAATTCCATCCCAGTATCAACGATGCACACATTGACGCCTTCTCCTGAATAATCATTTGGTACATTGATGAGGTCCCTATATGCTTCCTCGGATTGGATTAATGTTTCACTTGGTTTAACGAAGGTTAAACCGTCTCCGACAATGATGTTGTAGGCAAAACCTGCGACAAGAATTAACAATGCTGCCATCGTAATGCTGACGATACGCCGAACAATTTCGAGGTCCTTCTCCAACTGAGGTGATAGTGCTTCGACCTGATTCCCTGAATCATGATCTTCCGTCATGTATGACCCTCATTGGAATGCTTGAACTGCTTCGGAAAATGTATCAACGAATCGCTTAACGTCATCCTCAGTATTGTAAAAGTAAGCAGATGCCCTTAATGAGCCATTGTATCCCCTGTCATTAAACCAGGAATGGACGCAGTGCTGGCCAGAACGCACCATTACACCAGATACCTCGTCCAAGAGAAGAGCAATATCGTGTGATGGTAATTTCTCATCGAGTAGAAGTGAACAAATGCCCCCCCGTTGTGATGCATTTTCCGGGCCAATGATCGAAACACCATCCAAATCTTTGACACCTTCAGACATAATTCGATTGAGATGTATCTCATGTTCGTGAACTTGATTCATGTCTAGACTTGACAAGTAATCTATAGCCGCTCCGGTTGCCATCATCCCTGCAAAATGGCCAAGCCCACCTTCGAATTTTGAAGGGGATTGAGCCCATTCAACTCCATCATAATGTGAGGTCTTCACCGTTTGACCTCCGGACTGGATGGTACGCATTGAGTTGAGTAGGTCTTCTCTACCCCATAATCCTCCCATTCCGGAAGGTCCTAGCATCTTGTGAATTGAGAAGGCAAAGAAATCAATACCCATTTCTTGAACATCAACAGGCATGTGTGGTGCTGACTGGGCACCATCAACACAAACGAGGGCGTCGAAATCCTTTGCAATCCTGGTAATTTCTTTGATTGGCGTTTCAATGCCATCAAGATTTCCTACTTGGCTTACAGAGACCATTCGAAGTTTGTTCCCTGCATCAGAACACATGCTTTCAAACGCTTCCAAATCAAATGTATTGTCTGGGTTTGAAGGCACGACTCGATGATCAACACCTTGTTCTTGTTCGAGTTGAAGCCATGGGACTAGATTGGAGTTATGCTCGCGGTCGGTTGTGAGGATGACATCATCCTTCTCCCAGGATAGGCCTTTTGCAACTTGATTCAAGCTATGAGTTGCGTTTCGTGTAAAGACGATCTCATTAATCGATGGTGCATTGAAAAATCCGCTGAGTGTTTTTCTGGATTGAGCGATTGTTTTCGATACTGTTGTTCCAAATCGATGAACAGAGCGGCCCCCACAACCCGGTGTCTTCGTGTAGTAATCAGAGATTGCGTTGATAACCGAATTAGGGCGCAAGGTAACGCATGCGTTATCAAGGTAGGCAACGGGATGCTCCTCACAGAGTGTAGGGAAGTCTTCTCGTAACTTCTTCAGGTCCATCACCATGCCTCCTTGTCGGGTGAGACCTCGATAAGTTCTGCTTTGCTCATCAAATCTTCATCTGCTGAAACTGCCGCCTTAGTTCGCACTCGTGCCTCACTTCCGAGCATTTTTTGTGGGAACCAAACGGTCCAAACCAGCAATGGAATAGTGATGATCGAGAAGACGATGTGTAGCGTCAAGGCCCATGTACGAGAGCCAGTTCGTTCCGCAATGTATTGTGCGCCAGCCCATGCACTCAACATTGCAGAACAAGCCCATATCAGACAGATGAACGTCCATCCACGTAGGGAATGCTCAAGCATTGCTTCTTCCATAACTCTTACATCTTCATGCAAATGATGTGTTTCGACATGCAAATCCCTCGTTTCGCGAACTGCCTTAACGAAGAAATATAGGAAAAAAATACACACGAGTGTAATCAAAAATCCTCCCATCATATCTGAAAGCGAAAGACCTATCGGGAAATTCTTGTTTGTTGAGTGGAAGAAGACTTGAGCGATTCCAAAGCCGCCCCATATCAATAGCAATGTAACGGTATGCGTGCGCATAATTGGGAACAATTGGATCAACACGAACATGAACCATCCCCAGCAGAGAATCGAGATAACCATCTGGAAATAGGCAGTACTTCCAGCAGATTGTAGTCCCGCAAGCCCAGCAACCTTAGCGTTTCCACCATCAAAAATGTCTGCGTTGAGAGCCCCGAGAAGAACTGCAAGAATTGCGGAAAGAACAGCGATGGTGAATTGCTGATTCCATTCTCTTCGAATCAACTTCAATTGAAAGATTAATTCCTGTCGAATCTGGACAACAGCCGGGTGAATGTCGAAGAATTTTGGTTCGATTTTAACATCACTCAATCGAAACGGGAGTGCATCGTGAGATGCGTCATGGGTCGTTGATTCCCCACCGTCCATGTCAGTCCGTTAACGTCCCCCTTTGAGGTTCTTGCGTTGCAACATTGACAAGCGAGAGCGTTAAACACTGATGATGTTTGGAACGAATTGCGAGCCGAGATCGCATAGCCTGGTAGTGCGCGCGACTGGAAATCGCGTGGGCCTGTCCCTCGGGAGTTCAAATCTCTCTCTCGGCGCCAATTCTCACATTGAGGTGCTTGTTTTGGTAAGACGCGAAGCGGTTATATCGAAATGCTTGGTGGCAAGGACGCCGCCACCGTGGCTTAGTGGTATAGCACCTCATTGGTAATGAGGAGGTCGCGAGTTCGAGTCTCGCCGGTGGCTCCATCAACAAATCGTTGTTTACACTTTTTTTAGGCAACAAACATTAAGAGATGTCGAGTGGAACTTTGGAATGAAGAAGGCAACTTCTTCGGATGGGATATACGTGAGCACCGCTACTGAAAAGAAGACCGATACAAAGGCACGAATCAAAGATTTACAAAGCCAAGTTGATGATTTGAAAGAACTTGTCAATACATTACTTTCCGTGATTGTTGAAGAACCCGATGGCGTCCATACAGGATCAGCACCTACTTCTGGTCACCCACTTGCAAACACTTGCATGTGATTAGCCTTTGATGACTGCCATTGGCTCGAGTCGTAATACAGGTCGAGCTAGGTTGGCCCTGTTTGTATTTTCAATGACACGATCGACGTCCTTGTATGCTTCTGGTGCCTCTTCAGAAAGGATGTTTTTCGTAGCGGCTTGGACAATAATGCCCTTGCTTCTAAGTTCACTTTCCTTTCTCTCTGCATTGATTTGTTGGCGTGCGGCTGAACGTGATAATGCTCGTCCAGCCCCATGACATGCACTTCCAAATGCTTGATTTTGCTGAGTACGTGGTCCTGCCATTAACCATGAGCCGCGACCCATGTCTCCTGGAACTACAACGGGTTGTCCAGTGGTCGAGAAGGAAGCATGAATCTCATTTTGGTCACCACTAAAGGCTCTTGTTGCACCTTTTCGATGTACGACACAGGTGCAGTTCTTGCCATGAATGACATGCTCCTCGATTTTTGCAATGTTATGAGAAACATCATACAATGTTGAAAGTTCTACTTCTTCACCGAGTTCTGCTTTCAAGCCTTTGAACAATCGATCGGTTAGGACCGCTCTGTTGGTAAATGCATAGTTAGCAGCGGTTTTCATATCGTTGAGATATGCTTGTCCTTGCTTTGAATGAATCGGAGCAGAGGCGAGTTGTCTGTCAGGTAGAACATACCCCCATTCCTCATCAACCCAATCATTTCCGCGTTGTTTTAATCGTAATTCCAATTGATGAATGTGGTCGCTGCACACCTGGTGGCCTAGTCCACGAGACCCTGAGTGAATCATTGCAACAACTTGATTTTCAGATAGATTCCATTTGTGTGCAGTTTCTTTATCCACAATTTCGGAGACGCGTTGAAGTTCAAGGAAGTGATTTCCACTTCCGAGGGTCCCGAGTGCCTTCAGTCCACGTTGTTTTGCACGATGGCTAATGGTAAGTTCATCCACGTCAAAGCAACCTTCTGATTCGATGGTACCAATTGCGTGATGTTGCTCTACATCAATCGATTCAAGTTCGTTAAGACCTCCTTGTAGAATCAAATCCAATTTTGATTCTGTGAGGTTAATCCCTCCTTTTCCCGAACCACCTGCTGGTATTCTACCATTCAATCGACGAGCTAACTTTTCCAAATTGGGAATGTCATTTGCTTCTAAGTTGAGAGCGACTGCACGGACGCCACAATTGATGTCAAACCCAACGGCTCCTGGAGAAATTGCTCCTCCTTGGTCGCCGTATTCAATATCGGTTGCAACAACGCCTCCAATTGGAAGGCCGTATCCATAATGCCAATCGGCCATTCCCCACGCAGTGCCGACAACACCTGGTAGTTCGGTCGCATTCATCAGTTGAATTGGACCTCGTCCATCTTGATAATTCTCAATCTCTTCCATGGTTGAAATGATTGCCGCATCAACCTTCATTCGATCATGAGCTTTGATTCGTACTACCCCCGGCGACGACAAGTCGACGTGTTCGGTCCAATCAGCACCCATGGTTGACGTTCAACATCTTTCATTTGATGATTTCCACTTTTCCAAGATAATGAAAGGGAGGGTTGAAAGGACGGGGGGCCACCCGAGAACTGGAGGCGTTGGTTTGAGTCTACCCCCTATTGACTTAGCAGTATTCCATGACAATGGTTACTTCCGTCGCCAGTGCCGTATCACCGATTTGTGGTTCTGGACCTGCGATGATGATCGCACGACGTGTGGCGATACACATGAAGATGAATACACGTTCATTGGACGACCTCTCATTGAGGGTTTTGAGCAACGCGGTCGCGCTCTAAAGGATGCAATGCGTGAGGCATTCCTTTCATTCTTCGAACGTTATGAGCACCAACGTGTCGATCCTTACCCTGTTCTTGCTCGCTGGCGTGATGACATTCATCTCACCATTGCTTCCATTGCGGATTTCCAACCGCATGTTACCTCAGGCGAAGTAGCTCCACCTGCAAACCCACTAACGATTTCTCAACCCTGTATCCGCCTCACTGATGTGGATGCAGTTGGTCGGTCTGGCCGCCATTTAACCACCTTTGAGATGATGGCTCATCACGTCTTCAATCGACCGGATGAAGGTGAAATGTACTACTGGATGGAAGAGTGTGTCGCATATTGTCATTCAATGCTGACCGAAACGTTTGGGATTACGGACAAAGAAATCACCTACGTTGAGAATCCCTGGTGTGGGGGAGGAAATGCAGGGCCTGCTGTTGAGGTCATCGTAGGCGGACTTGAGTTGGCTACTCTTGTGTTCATGAACCTCGAAGAGTCTGAGGATGGAGATATTGAACTCAAAGGCGATCGATACAAGGAAATGCCACTGCAAATCATCGATACAGGTTATGGATTAGAGCGATTTTGTTGGGCAGCTGCAGGAACTCCTACCATCTATGAAGCAATTTATCCAGAGACTGTTGAATGGCTCAAAGAGATCTCTGGTTTCTCAAAAGTCGCCCAACAATGGCCCGATTTGAACCTTGATCAACTCCTTGGTGAGATGAGTCGTCTCAACGGTATCATGAACATCGAGCCAGGTGTAGATGCGGAGGAATTGTCTCAGTTGTTTATTTCTCGACTTGGACAGCGGGGCGTGGCATTGAATCAAGAACAGTTCCTTGCAATAACCGAGCCATTGTCCCGAATTTATGCCATACCTGATCATTTGCATGCACTGACGCACATGCTCGGCGATGGTCTTGTTCCATCAAATGCTAAGGCAGGTTATTTGGCAAGGATGCTCGCTCGAAGAATTCTAAGAATGCGTGATGATCTTGGACTCGAGGTATCGCTTTCTGAATTGATTAATCATCATCTTGATGTGAATATGATTGGACACGATATGAAACAGACAAGAGATGGTTTGTTGACCATCATGACTCTTGAAGAAGAGCGTTACAGTGAGGTGTTAAGGAAGGGAACGAATCTAATTCATCAATCCCTGAAAACCATTGAAAAGACAACTGAGCAATTAGATGACGAACTTCTTTTCCAACTCAATGATTCCCACGGACTCCCTCCAGATATGGTTATCAACATGGCTCAGAAAAGTGGTTGGAATCAACTTCGTTTACGAACTGGATTCTCTGCCGAGATGGCAGAACGCCATGCAAAGATGGCGAAAGCAGCAGCAGCAACGGGGCAGCAAACCTCTTTTGTGAGCGAGTTGCCTTCGTTGCCAGAAACAGTACCGTTGTATTACAACGATGTGCAACAACGTAGTTTTGATGCTAGTGTATTGGCTTCTATTCCTTTGAGAGAAGGGGTCGGTCCCGATGCTGCAACCCATGCAGTTGTTCTCTCTGAGTCTTGTTTTTACCCAGAAGGCGGTGGGCAAGAAGGCGATTATGGCTCGCTTACAACAGATGGAACATCACGTCAAGTATTGGACACGCAAAAGGAAGGCAACCTGATTTTGCACTTGTGCGATGGCTCTTTCGAAATTGGCGATCTTGTCCATGGAACGATTGACTGGCGACGACGAAAGCAATTGATGGATCACCACACAGCCGTGCACATTGTAGGTGGTGCTGCGCGTCGTATCCTTGGGCCACACATCTACCAAGCCGGAGCAAACAAATCCACAGAACTTGCTCGCCTCGACATTACACACTACCGTCGACTCACACGTGATGATTTGGATGCGATTGAAATACTTGCAAACGAAGTGTTAGGTCAAGTATCTCGAACGGAGAAGACAATCTTACCTCGCCACGAAGCCGACAAAAAGCACGGTTTTGACTTGTACCAAGGAGGTGCTCCAAAAGGAAACGAGATTCGTGTTCTGAGAATTTCCGATCACGATGTCCAAGCCTGTGGCGGCACACATCACGACGAACCCGGACAAATCGGTTCGATACGTGTTGTTCGCTCCACAGCCGTACAAGATGGAGTTGAGCGTCTTCATATCGTTGCAGGTGAATCCGCCCTGAGGTTCGCCCGTGAGCAGGATGAACTCCTAAGGACGACTTCACAAACATTCGCTGTCTCATCGGAAGACCTTCCGAAAACGGCTGAACGATTTTTCTCTGAGTGGAAAGAACAACGAAAGCGAATTGAACAACTTGAGGCAGAAATTGTTCGACTTCGTACATCTGGAGGTGGAGATCATTCAATGTCCATCGACGGTGTCCGTGTCGTCGTTATGGAGGTAGAAGGCAACTTGAAGCAATTGACATCAATGTTGCAAGAACTCACTCGGGATGCAGAAACTCCTACACTCGCAGTATTGGGTTCCAAAGAAGGTGGGGGCAAACTCATGGTTGCATGTACAGAAAATACCATTGCATCCGAACGATACAATGCAGTTGATGTTCTTCGTTCCATTATACCACATATCAAGGGTGGCGGTGGTGGAAGGCCAACAATGGCTCAAGGTGGAGGTTCAGATGCGAGTGGCCTCGACGATGCATTGCAAGCTGCAAAAGAGATTGTTCAATCTTGAAGAGACTCAAGGGCTAATCGATCGAATTCTGAGGCAGCATTTGCTATGGCTTCATCAAGATTGAACCATGCAGCATCTTCAATTTCACCTTCTTTGAGTTTCAATTCTTCAACGGAACCATTCCAACGTCCACAATACGTGAAACTGACAAATGAGACGCCGTCTCGGAAAAACGATCGTTGAGTTATCACGGGTTTTCGTTCTTCCAAATTGATATCTATACCCAGTTCCTCTTGAGTTTCTCGCACACATCCTTGAGCAGGTTCTTCGCTGTGATTCATGTAACCTCCAGGTAGACTCCAATAACCCTTGAAAAATCCACGTTCCACCTTTGCCATGAGTATTTGATTCAAATCATTCCGAATCATAACTTTCGATACAAGACGGTGTATGGAGCGGTATACTGCTTCACGGGCAACTGGATGGACACAATTATCTGAAACGACTTTATCCTTCCATGTCCAATGTTCTGGCCAATCAATGCTTGGAGTTCCATGGATCACCGTGTAGATCTCACCGTCAAAACGAACATCAGTTTGACGTTCTTCGACCCAAGGAATTCCATAGTTTTGAATTTCCTTTGTCGTTGGAAACCGCAAAGACACGTTTCCGCTTTGTCGTCCCATGATACAATCCTTCGGGCCGATACCGTCCTCATCTACCAACAGAAGTTTGCCGTCGTGTTCAAGATGGACAACGGTTTTTGGGTGCATGTACACACCTCGTTGCCGCTCCCTCATCAAGGCTCGTCTTTATTGGAATGAGTTGAAGTAGGGCTTCATCTTGGTCCAATCATGCAAGTAGAAGACATTCGACCAGAGGGCTGGGCCTGCACGTATCTCATTTCAAACAACGGCCAAGCAATACTGATTGATCCTGTTTGGGATTACATTTCACATTACGATTCTGTCTTAGAAGACCGAGAACTACAACTCGCTGCCTGTATGGCAACCCACACCCATGCAGACCACATCACGGCTTGTTTTACGCTCTCTCAAGAGAAGGAAATTCCGTTCTACATGTGGAAGAATACAGCCTCGCTCGGTGTCACCGATTACGTTGATGAAACCACGGTACTTTCAATCGCTGGTGTTGACTTCTCTTTCCAACATGTTCCTGGCCATACCCAAGATTCCGTGATTATCTCCATTGATGGGCATATTTTCACCGGCGACTTCTTGTTCAACGGTCATGCAGGTGTTGGAAGGGATGATTTGCCGAGCGGACGTCTTTTCGAACATTGGAATTCTATCCAGTCACTTTCAACCCTGTCCGATGATGTTCTGGTATGCAGTGGTCATGAACCACCGGGCACAGAGTTGCAAACGCTGGGTTGGAATCGCATTCATAATCCGATTTTGACGATGGATTCCTTTGATGAATTTGTTGAATGGCAAACCAAAACTGCAGAACAACTTGGTTCCGTATCCAAAATCAAGACTGCTCTCCCTGCAAATCTCTTTGCAGAAATTCCAGACGATATCCCCTGGCTTTCACAGTAAGTGCAAACACATTTGAAGTGCGCTCTCGTCGTTGGTTTATGGCCAATTTGCAATGTAAGAAAATTTACACAGTTTTTTTCCTCCAATTGGTGTTTTTGCTTTCTCTATCGTCACCAATGGTACAAGGTACAAACCCATACGGTAATATGACCAAAATGGATGATGCTCTGGAAGAAGCGCTCCGATCGGTCCAAACCGGTGATGAATCCTTTGAGGTGATCTTCCAGCTTCATTCCCCTGTAACAGATGCTGACTTGGCGTTCTTTTCCAAACAAGGTGCAACGCATCTCCACGAGGCGAAATTAATCGATGGAGGATTGATAGAAGCACCTGCGGATGTCATTCGCCAACTCTCTACTTGGGAGAGGGTAGAATATCTTGAACTCAATCGGGAATTGGATTTCTTCTACCTTCCTCCAGATTGGGGTGGAGATCCTACAGACCCCTCTCTCATGATGCATGAAACCACACACATCGTTCGTGCAACCGATGCTTGGCACAGAGCAATCATTGATGTCAATGGAAATGTGCTTTTTGAAACTGACAATGCGTTTACTGAATGGGATGGAGATGGAACTGCGATTGTAGATCTCGATACTGGTGTTGATGCCGGGCATCCTGATTTTGATTACCTTGAACCTTGGACTGGCGAGAAAGTCATCTACTCTGCAAAGTGGAGTGGTGTTTGGACCGAGACACGAAACTCAGACACTTCATCCGGCCACGGAACACACGTTGGAGGAACCATTGCAGGAAACGGTGACGCATCTGCTGGACGCCGTGCAGGTGTTGCCAAAGGAGGACAAATGGTTGCTTTAGGAACGGGTGATGGTGCTTCGATTTTTGCTGCAGAACAAGG
>CAXQWT010000049.1:0-17252 GCA_964227855.1 Salipiger bermudensis
CTCGATAATGCGTTGTTGACATTGGTTGAGGTAGTCCTTGATTTAGGGTCAATCCTCAACACGCTTCCCGATTTGATTGTTGGAACTGCAGGCAGTTCTGGAGGAGAGCTTGAAGTCCTGTGTTTGAGTCAAGTTCGCCAAACATGGAACGATGGTTCTGTCCGCGGCCCAAGCAACCTCGGTGAAATTTCAATGGCGATTGGAAGCAGCGACCATCCATGGTTAACCGATTCCGATCACATCTTGCTCTCGCAAGATACTGAAATCGAACAAGTGAATGGACGAGACGGACCCATTGAACCTCTCGTTCCTGTGGCAATGAGCATTCGGGTTTCGAACATTTCCCGTGTATTCCAATCCTATGATCCGGTGACAAGCATCCGTTCATTGGAGTTGGGAGGACAACAATCAGGCGCCCTTCTTGTAGGACACATACGCCACTCAGGCACCGATTTTAGCGATGTGACTGCTCAATCTGCAATGATTTCGAATCGACCGAGTGTGCTGAGCGTTGTACAAGATCCTGCAAAGTTGGTGTACTCAGCAAGTGAACCCATTGGAACCATCACCTACGGAGGAGAACAAGGCGCTCAACGCAATGCGATTCGCCTCGAAGGATTGCCTGCTGAGTTTCAATTGAACCTCGGGGATTCGATAGGTTTCCAAGCGGAGACTCCCATCACCTCGATTATGGTGCAAATGACCAATGCAACAACACCCCTGACGATGGATGGCGACCATTTCCGATTCTGGGTTGATGCCGATCAAGCTCAAGCCTCTCTAAGTGTGAAAATCTCCAATGTTCAATCGGTTCAACGGTATTCGCCCATCGATTCAAATTCAACCGGTCCTGAGGGTAGTGCGACCTATTCACTTCAACGCCAAGTGTCGTCTCCTTTCAGCATCTCGATGGAAGATGTAAGCAATTACGATGATCCGTTCCTAGGCTTGAACGGTATGATGCGGTTGGAACCACTTCCTGCCAACCTCCAAGTTGTTCTTCCAAGTGATCTTGATTCAAGCGGTCTTGAGATTCCAGATTTCAGTCAAGGCGAGGGCGTGGAAGCATTGTCCTTCTTCCTTGGCGATGTCGTAGGAATTGGGGGCCTTGTCAACGATTTGGTCTATGGAATTGTCTCAAACGTCGGAGATACAACAGGGGAAGCGACGGATGTTGCTTATGGCCTTGACATGACAACAGGTGAAAGTTTTGACATTGTTGCAGACATGAGAAAGGGCGTTGTTGCGGTAGATGAACCCACATGGCAACATGGAATCGATATGCAGGCAGTCGAGCGAACAGTCCTCGATTTCAATCTGTCGAAGTTAACGAACCTCACTGAATCAAAACGATTAATCATTGAGGATATTCTTGCCGATTACATTATCGATGCAGATGAACTTGCTATCATCGAAGAGACCTTCTCTCAAAGCAATTTGTCGTTCGCCTACCCACTCATGAAGTTCCTTGAAGACGGAATCATTACCGAACGTGAATTGGTTGGAATGGATGTTGAGTTACTCGAGGAACTTGGAGTCAGTTTCGAGAAACGTCGCAGCTGGCATCTCCGGACATGGCTGCCTCAATTGCCATCGGGGAAGATCGATATCAGTTACATATTTGCACTTGAAAACGACATCCCAACCTACATTTTCAACATGGAATTGGAAGATTGGCTTCCTGCACGTGAGAGTTTGTACATCACCATGAATGGAATTGAACAATCGTCTGCAAAACTGCAGATTTTTGGATTTGATACAGGAAATTCAAGAGACGTTTCTGTATCAGCAGTCTTCACGAGGCAAGAAAACCTCACTGTTCCTCGTCTCTCTGTAACAATGGACTATGATATTGGTCAACGATTGGATTATGCTTATGCTGTATTCATCGATTTAGAGAATCTTGTTCGGGCTGAGACGTTCATTGAAGGAGTCCCACAGCAAACGCGATTTACTTCAACGATCGGTGATATCCTCAAACTGAGTGTCGATGTTCCTCAGGAATTCAGGGTGGGTGAGACGAGTGTCGATTCTATGATGATTCAACAACATCGTTTCGTTGATGGATTTTGGTGGCCTGCTACAACGTTCTTCAGGGATATTCCTTCTGAAATGATTCTAACAGCAGCACCAGATACACGATATGACATCCGAGAAGAAACCTCTTTCCAAGGCATGATGACCCTTGATTATGCTTCCAATTCAGATAAGATGGATATGTACATCGAAGCCACTGGGCGTGCCATTGATGCAAAGGGTGACACGCTCATGTCGGCCAAAAATCTGCCAAAGACGTTCAAACTTGAAACAACGGAGGATTGGGGAGTTCGAATCGTTTCTTCCGACCAAGGTGTCGAAGAATTGTACATGCGTCAGTCCAATGTTCCTGGTGCCCCAGGTGTCTTTTTGGATCGACTCGAAATCATAGGTGAGGATCTGAAAGGAGCGACCATTACCATCCATCGTCCACTTGGCTATCCGGTCATTATCCTTGACGACATTACGACCGGTCGACTTGTTTCAAGTGCTGAGGTTCATGTTGAACCGGGCGTCTATGCGCCTCTCTTTGGTGATCTTGAAGTCGATGGCCGGGGTGTTTTGCTCGATGCTCAATTCACCGGTATTTTACCGACCTCAACATCGATTGGTGTCAATGGTGTTGTCACTGATCTTTCTGTTGTAAGTACACTGACTGGCGGTTCTCTTGAAACACGCCATATCATGGTAGTAGAACCATTTACATCGGGTATCGCTTCGCTCTTTGCGATGATTTTTGGGTGAGAATATGAATGACGAATTAGTGGTTCATGAAGACGACATTGTCGCCGCAAAACCGATGGGTTTGCTGGAGACTACCCAGCGCCGAGATGCAGCGGAAATGGGTCTTGATTTGAACGATCCTGAACAAGCAGAAGCGTATCGACAAGCTCAGGAAATGGCCCTGTTCGTCAAGGAGCGCATCCGTGACATTAATCCTGTGCGCGTTGCTATCGCCGGACTTATTCTCTTGCTCCTCGTTGGACTTATCGCAAGTGGATGGTATTGGGTCATTCCACGGGATGATGTTGAAATTCACACGGTCTACATGCAACGTGGCGGACATCTCGTTATGACTGAACTGCAAAATGATGGTAGTCGAGAAATCAGAGATGTTGTGGTAGAAGTCGAGTTCCTCGATTCTCAAGATGTCCTCATTCAGACCATGCGTGTTGAGGTTGATTCAGTCAAGGCTCATTCATCCTTAGCAGGAGATGATCTCGAAATGATGGTTCTGGGTTACACCGTTTGGGATGAATATACGCTTCGGATTTCAGTCAGATACACTATGTTCGATAACACTCAAAATTTCTTGGAAGTGAATCACGTTGTCGGAACCTATGCTTCTGAGATTTTTGTTGATCAAGTTGAAACAACAACTCGACTGTTCTGATGGTCGTTTGTTCAAACAATTGACCCATAGCGATAAATGCGTCTTCCAAGCGAGGTTGAAACCAATGGAGCGACAAGTCCGTCTAGCACTTGGGATTCTTCTTCTCTTGTTGATGAGTCCATGGAGTTCGATGGTTGGTCCAGAACAAGAACAAACCCTGAGTCTTGAAGGTGAGCGAAACGTTGAGTTTTTTTCGATTCGGACCGACGCCTATTCGGATTTTGTTGGAACCTATGCATCTACAGATGTTGAGGAGGAGCGGCCAATTCTTGCAGAGTCCCGCATTGGAACATTCTCAAACAACGGTCTTGAATTGAATCGACCACTATCGAGCGATGTGCTTGAACCTCGAATGGACGTTCAACTTCTGCTTATCGATAACGATCGTCACATGCTCGATGTTCGAAATGAACTCTCCGAAATCCCCGGTCTTGAGGTTCGTGAATTCGTTGGCCCATCAGGTTTGATGATTCAAGGAACCTCATCGGCATTTCTTGATGCAGTATCCGTACAAAGTGTCGTAGCACAATGGGATGTTCCTTTGGCCATGTTCCTTGATGATTCACTCTTGGATGCGTTGATGTTTGAAGATGGAATAACTGCGTTGCAAGGCGAAGAAGTTCGATTGGAAGGTTGGTGGGGTGGGAGCCAACTCGATGAAATCTCCATTGCAGATGACGATGGAAACACCATCCAACAAGACCTCTCTCAAGTCGCCGGACTCGCTCTTGATGAGGTTGAACACCTCGATGTGGGACAATTCCGTGGACATCTTTCGATTGAATCTTTGTTGGACGTTGTCCGCCAACCTTCCGTCATGTGGTTGAGGTTTGAACCTCAAATGGACTTCGATAACGATCAATCAAAAAACCATATGAAAATTGGCACCATGCGGTCGTATTTCACCACTGATTTGGATGGTTCTGGACAAATTGTTGCTGTTGCCGATTCTGGTCTCGATGAAGATCATGGTGATTTTGGAACCCGTATTGTCGGAAATTATGACGTGATTGGGGATGGTTCAACAGCCGACAAACACTCTGGTCATGGCACCCACGTTGCATGCACTGTCCTAGGGGATGGAAGCAAAGGTGGCTATGCTGGTGTAGCACCCGATGCAGAGTTGTATTTCCAAGCGATGGAAAACGATAACACGGGTAATTTTGTTTCACCTTCACTGAACTATTTGCTGAACACAGCATACAATGCAGGTGCGCGTATTCACACAAACTCATGGGGGTCTGCTGCAACATCGACCCAAGGAGAATACACTTCCGAAGCCGAAGCAGTCGACGACCGTTCGTTCAATTACGATAAGGTCAGCAACGGGCAAGAAGGATTGACCATTCTCTTTGCTGCAGGAAACGATGGGCCCAATCCTGGGACCGTTGGTTCTCCTTCAACGGCAAAGAATGTCGTAACGGTTGGAAACCATCAGGCTCGCTACAGCGGAGCACCTGATAATCTCATGACGGGCTCTTCCCGTGGCCCTACCGATGATGGGCGCATCAAGCCTGACATCATCGCTCCAGGTGGGTACGTGCGCTCTTGTAGAGCCCAAGAGGCACAGGATATTGCAGGTTCGAGTTGGCAATCCACATGGTACCTTGAGTACACTGGTACATCGATGGCGACACCAAACGCTGCAGGGGCCTCAACCCTCATTCGTGAATACTTGATCGAAATCGCCCAACGACCATCACCACAAGGCGCCCTCGTCAAGGCGCTCCTTGTCCTTGGCGCACAAGACATCAATTCTCGAGATATTCCAAACAACGATGAGGGATGGGGTCGAGTTAACCTCAAAGAAACACTCGCACCGTCTCAAGGAAGAGGCATTTGGGTGGATGATCGTTCGGTACTCACAAGTTCTGGGACATCGAAATCCTATGTCTTCAATGTGACGTATGCAAATTCCCAACTCAAAACAGTTCTTGCGTGGTCGGATTACAGAGGCAGTCGTTTTGCAAGCAAAGCTTTGGTGAACGACCTTGACCTGGAAGTCGAATCCCCTGATGGAACCGTTTACCTCGGCAATGATTTTGCAAATGGGCGCTCAGTCACAGGTGGGACAAAAGACGATATCAACAACCTTGAGGTCGTCCTCATCGATATGGCGATGAAAGGCATTTGGACGGTGAGAGTAAAGGATGCATATCACGCTGGAAGTGGTTCACAACCGTTCGCAATAGCCGTTTCCGGTCAAGGTGTGAACGATCTCCGCCCAGATCCTCAAGTTGTTCTCAATTCAATGCAATTGAATGTAACCATCCCTCAAGTTGGTGATCAAGTACGATTGACTACGGATGTCTTCAATGCTGGAAACATCAAGGCTGAGGCCGTTGATCTTGCCTTCAATGTCGATGGGGTTGAACTTGATCGGAAGACGCTCGATATCAATCCTGGTGCAAGTCGACAGTCGACATGGTATTGGACGCCTCAACAGTCAGGAACTGCAACGCTTGAACTTCTTATTGATCCAGACGACGCTGTGGACGAAATTCAAGAGAACAACAACGTATTGACTCGAATCATTGATGTGACAGCACCCGGTGTGAAAGTGACTGCAGATGTTGAAGAACGTGAAGTTCAGTATGCAGCACAAACAACCACAACATGGAATCTAACCCTCGAAAATACAGCTCTGTTGGAAACAAACGCCTCAATTGATGCGATAGGTATCTATCTCGATTCGGATGGAACGAGTGTTCCGTGGTACCTTGGAATGACAGCATCGAACTTCACACTACAAGGGAAAGGAACTGCTGAAGTTTCACTCACCGTTGTTTATCCTGAAGCTCCTGAACCAGGGATGTACCGAATTGATGTGGTCGGCCTCGATGTTGACAATGGCATTTCATATCCACTTTCACTCTATCTCGATGTCCTTGATATACCCGAGTTCAGAATCGAATACGATTACACTGTAGTCCCTGTACATCCCGTCGATCCAACCAATCTCACAATCCGTGTATACAACGACGGAAATACAGAGATTGGCTACGATTTGTTTCTTCAAGCACCTTCGGGATGGAGTGCAGGATTTTCGGATTTGAGCAACGACCCAGGGGCCACTTCTGGCTCGACCGGTTTGATTGCAAAGAACGGCCAAATGAATGTAGGTATGCAATTCGTACCCCCTCAAGTTTCAACCGCAGCAGGGGCCCAGAGAATTGTTACACTGACTGCAATATCGCAAACAGAACCATCGCAAACATGGGAGATTGATATTCCAATCGAAGTTATGCAGGTTCGTGAAGTCGAACTGCTGCTTGAGTCCAACATCGGAACACCTCGGCCGGATGCTTTGATCAATCTTCTGTTTACAATCGAAAACAGAGGTAACGTCGATATGACATTGGTGCCGAGTTTATCACTTCCGACTGGATGGTCTGCGCAGACCTCTTTGGAACCTATCGAAATGGGATGGACAGAACAATCCAAGAACATCCTTATTTCGATTCAAGGAAATGGAAATGCACTTTCTGGGAACATTCAACTCAATCTTGATGTCGACGTTCAGCGATTCACTTGGGTCGGTGAAATCAATGTCCTCCAACTTCCGCAACCATCACTCACCTTCTCAGAATTAGAATTTGAAGATGGACGAACCTTTGACCACCCGTTTGGACCTGGCTCTCACCCAGCTGGACAAGAAATGACATTCACATGGCTTCTCATTAACGAAGCGGATGTTCCTTGGAGTCCAGATATTTCCACCTCGCTCTCGCAAGGAGTCTTCGGCGAATGCCTGGATGTTGAGACTGTTACCGATGAAAATGTCGTTCCAGTGGTATGTTCAATCATTCTTCCCTTGACACTCGAAGTCGCCTCACAACCCTCGTTTTCGTTTACGTTGTCTGGAGATGATGTTTCCTTGACCGAGGGAACGAGTATGCTTGTAGCAGAACAACGAAGTGTAGATTGGGAGATTACTGGACTTTAAACACTCGATGCTACTGTTTCTGGAACGCTACAAGTTCGTGTCATCAACACGGGAAATATCGCCCTCTCACACCAATTGGTCCTTGAGACCACAAAGGGGCTTGAAGCCGCAATCGTTGGAGAGGATATCGTCAACGCAGTCGCTGGAGATTCTCAACAGTTCAACATTCAAGTGTCTGGCTCAAGTACAGGATCACAGCAATTGATCTTCAAACTCTCTGGTGTACAGTCGGTCGAATCTTCAACATCGACTGTCGATATCGACATTACAGCATCCTTTGAGGAGTCCGGTTCAGGAGGAAATACTGCGTTGTTCATTGGTTCAGGCATGGCCCTTTTGATCGGTCTTGTTGCAGTGCTCTTTGTTCTTCGGGGTAAGGATACATCCTCGAAACAAGCACCTGTCCTAAGCACGCCCTCTCCAACTCCTCAACAGCAAGCACCGACCTGCTGGGCATGCCGTTCTCCAATTATCGGGCCAATGCGTGGGTGTCCTGGGTGCGGTGCACGATATCATGCTGATTCTCCAACCTGCCAATCGGTTTCTACCTGTTCAAACTGTGGGGCTTCTGCGGAACAGTTCGTATCCGCCTGATTCGTGAACATCAAAGGACATCCTTTTGATAGGTCAACGCCTCCCGCATGATAGGGAGGGTCAACAATGCAGGTTTTGGGACAAAAGAAGCGTCTTGCGGTATTCTTGATTTCATTGATGGTTTTCTCAATGTTGCCAATTGTTGCACCTATAGCATCAGCGGACGAAGCCAGAGATGCGAGCATCCAAGTGACCGTTTCTCCCACAGCCCAAACCATCAACCCGGGTGAAGCAGGAGAGTATACGGTTCGTGTCTACAATTCAGGCTCAAATCCTGTGACCGTCCAGTTGAGTTCAGCTGAAGGACAAGATCAAGACTGCGGGGCATACACTTCGACCATTACGCAAATTCCAGGCGCCATCGATTCGGGCTCATATGAAGAAGCAACCATGAACGTTACTCTTGCACAGAACGCTGAAGGCTCCTGTGAGACGACAGTAACGGCAACGGCCCAAGATTCTCCTGAACCCCCGGAACCTCCCGGCCAACCTGCAACAGAAACTGCAACTGTCACGACAACCGCTGGTGATGGTTCAGGAAATGCACTCTTCGGCGTCGATTTGTCAATGGTCACCTCCAGCAAAACATGGGGCGGTGAAGAAACCACTGAATGGACACTGATTGTGGAGAACACCGGACAGCAACAAGCAACGGTCAATCTTGCCCTTGACGAGGACAATTCTGCCTCAGGCTGTTCCAACCCCGATGGATTGTCTCCTGAATTATCGGATTCATCTGTTACGCTTGAAGCCGAGGAATCAACGGAAGTCATTGTTTCACTCGATGTCACCAATGAACAAGAAGCAGACAAGTACTGCTGGGAAATTACCGGTACGGTATCGAGTGACCCGACTGGTAACACAAGCGATACGCAAACCTTTGACATCACGGTTCCAATTCTCAAAGAATGTAGTCTGTCGCTCTCGAAAACCTCTGTGAATGTTCAACCGGGTAGCGATGATACGCTAACAGCGACCTTCACAAACGATGGAAATTCGGATTGGACAATTCGTGCAGATACCGCAGGTCCAAAGGCAGCTTGGGTTTCCTTTGTCGGAGGTTCAAGCGGCTTGCTCCCCTATGATGGATCGGGAACGAAGGCATTCAATCTCAAGATCAGCCCAGATGATTCGGTTAATGCAGGAGAAGAACAGACCGTTTTCATTCAAGGGAAAGACGGCACGCAGGTCAAGTGCAATGCTGAACTCACCATCACTGTCGGACAATCCTTTGGAGCAACCATCACGATGATTTCTTCACAACTCAACAACATCGAACCAGGTACTTCTGCGACAACATCAGTCACGGTTGAAAACACTGGAAATGGCGTTGACACGTTCCGAATCACGCCTTCAGCTGTTCCAAGCGGATGGACAGTCGCATTGGAAGAAACACTGGTAACTCTTGATTCGAAACACACGCCAACTCGGAAAGAGACAATCGATGTGACCGTGACATTGCCGAACGATGCGCTAGCAACAGAGGTCGTCACCATCGATCTCTCGGTCACGCCAAACGGCGGAGGAGAAGCCTACGATGATGTTACGCTTTCCGTCTCCGTAGCCGCAGTACACGGATTCGAAGCAGATTCAACCGCATTGACACAAACCGGAAAGAACGGGAATGAAGTCAAGTTCCCATTCGGTATTGAAAACACTGGAAACGTCGAGGATAGTTTCCGCTTGAGCGTCATTCAACAGACGGCATCTCCATCATGGGCATTCTTCTTTGAGGATGAAGCAGGCAATCGATTTACAGAAGTTTCTGTGGATGCTCGAACGACCAAACAACTTTTCTTTGTCTCAACAGTCACGGACAGTGACGAATACTCAACGTTTACAGTTCGAATTACCAACAAGGGCGACTCAAGCAGCATTGATGAAGACGGGGATGGCATTCCAGACAATCAACGCGAACTACGATTCACTGCATTCCTGACAACCAGAGACTACGCAATGGACGTTCGTCTTGAAGAAGGAGGTCTTGATGGTCGAACGGGCGAATTGATTCTTGCTCCTGGTGACGAAGAGACCGTCGGAATGTGGATTCGTAACATGGGCAATGGAGATGATACGGCTGTGCTCGAATTCACAGGATTGAACGGTATCGCAACTCGCACCGTTTTCTCAAAGGGATTGCCAATCGCTTCAAACAATGAGATCAGCGTACCGTTCGGATTTGGGATTTGGGACGAGAATAACAGCGCTTTCGTGATGGATGCCTCAGGTTCTCCGTACATCGAAACAACCGAGAATTCCATGCTTGAAGAGATGCTGTTTACACTTAATCTCAGTCAAGGTTACAGCGTACGCCCGTATGAGATGTACCTTGAGCTCCGAGTTCAGGTCAATGAGGCTACGCTTACAGGAGAGGGAGGAAATCTCTACATCGTCGTCACAAGCAAGTCAAATGCAGCCAACAGGACGGGCCAAGCAACGGTATCATTGAGCGTTCAGAAGATTTTTGATTTGAACATCGTTGAACCAGAAACGACATCGTTCAATTTGGTCTATCCAGAAAGCAAATCGTTCATTGTGCAGATACGCAACGATGGCAACGTCGAGACCGAGACTGAGATTTTTGCATCCGATGACTTGCGTGGTTGGAAGGTGTACCTTGAGGAACCAAACGATGACTGCACAGTCATTACTCTCGCCAGCATTGTTTGTACAATTGGAAAGGGCGAAACCATGAACGTCACAGTCGAAATTAAACCTCCTTATGGGGCGGAACTGGCGGACACATTTGACTTCACCATCTCTGCACAACCTGAGGAAATCGGTGTGATCGGTCGTGTCAATCAACAATTCGAAGTCACTGGCGATGTCGAAGAAGGACTGTTTGGTATGGCTGATGACACAACCGTTGTTGCCTTCGCTGGAGGATTCCTCTTGCTCGTAGGCGTCGTCTTTATCCTCAGCCGCCGTCAATAATTGGCCCAACGCTGGGTGAAATTCTTTCTGTCGAAGCAGTGATTTCTTTCACGGCCGACTGGGAACGCTTATGGAGGGTATTCAAGTCGGTTTAATTAGAGAGCGGATGCTTTCTTGAGGCGATGACAAATGGTCGATACAGGTTCAGTTCCGAGCGCCTATCTTTCGATTGCATTCTTGACGATTGTTGGTATCCTCATGCCTCTGACAAATTTCATCATGTCGTGGGCACTTCGTCCACGCACTGACCCTTCCCGTCCTCACATCACAAGGTCATATCTTTTGGAAGGATACGAACGAGATCACAGCCTCTACCCTCGTCGCCTTTCCACCTTTGAGTGCGGAAGTGAACCTATTGGTGATGCGATGATCCAATTCCACTTCCAATACTACTGGTATGCTATCGTCTTCCTCGTCTTTGACGTAGCGTTCATGTTCCTCGTTCTTGGTGGCATAGTTGCTGCTGAAGAGACCAAAACAGTCGGAGGAGACATTGCAAACGCAGAAGCAGGCCTTGCCATCATTGCAGCCTTCTTCACCATCATGTCTCTCGGTGTTTGGTACGTATTCCGTAAGCGAGGTCGAATTTACATCTGAGGTGAATGGTATGGCAGAATCAGGAGAAAATTACACCGCATTCAACAGTCGTGCATTGGTTGAAGTTGTTGGCGACGTCACCGATGAAGCGCTCAAGGCAACAAAAATCAAGCAACTACTTTCCGTTCTTGCTGGACGTTTCTTCAACTGGGGTGGACGAAAATCTCTCTTCACCCTCCACTTGGGAATCAAGTGCTGTGCGATTGAAATGGCAGCAGCTGCGACACCTCGATTCGATGGAGATCGGTTCGGAGTTCTCTTCCGCTCATCCCCGCGACAATCCGACGTCCTACTTGTCAACGGCCCAATCAGCAAGAAATTCGCTGACAAGGTCGTTCGTCTATGGGAACAAATGCCCGAACCGAAGTATTGCATTGCAATGGGCGAATGTGCTATATCTGGTGGACCATACTTCCAATCGTACAACATCCTCGAAGGAGTTGACACCGTCATTCCAGTTGACGTCTACATCCCAGGATGCCCACCGCGTCCAGAAGCCCTCATCGATGGGTTCGGACTTCTTCGTGAAAAGATCATTCGAATTGGCGGTGCGCCAAGCACAGGCCGTGATGGCGAAAAGCCAGTTATCGTAGGAGAGGACTGACCATGGGAATGAGCATTTCTGCCGAACAAAACGCAGCGGCAGCATCTGGTTTTGCTGAGCAAGCCGAGAAACAATTCGGAGGCAGCGGCGTAACGGTTTCAGTCGAACATCACAGCAATGCAGCAAAATTTGCATTCGTTCGAATGACATGCCCGCCACAACACTGGGTTGCTCTTGCAAAGTGGCTGCGTTTCGATGCTGGAGTCAATTATTGCTCAATGATTACAGGCACACACTATCCAGATGGTGCAGACAGGGGCTGGGGCGTTGCTTACCACTTCCTCCGACAACCTGTCCGTGATGTTGATCCATTTACGGCAGATGTTCTCAAAGCAAGCGAATTGGAGGGTTCATCCATCCCCCTTGAAGTTGAGGTTCTCATCGATTTACCCGCTGGCGATGCGCCTGTTGTTCCAAGCGTCCAATCCATCTGGGTCGGTGCAGATTGGAACGAGAAGGAAACCTGGGATCTTGTTGGCATTCGATTTGAAGGCCACGAAAACATGCACCGTGTACTGAACCCTCACGACAGTCCTGAAGGATTCCACCCATTGCAAAAGCAACATCAAATTCGATATCATGATTTCAACGAAATGTATGATGATGCACAAGGATTTGTGCGAAAACCTGCGGACGAGGGCCGCGTAAAGTGAGGTGAACATTATGGCACAAATGTGGATTACAATGGGGCCTCAACATCCGATGACACACGGCTTGTGGACACTTCGTGTCAAAGTCGATGGCGAAACTGTCGTCGATACAGAAGCAGAACTTGGATACATCCATCGGGGCGTTGAAAAGATTGCAGAAGCTCGCGACTTCACCCAAGTTACGCCGTACTGTGACCGTCTTTGTTACGTAAGTGCGATGACATGGGCCAACTCTTACATCTATGCTGCAGAAGATTTGCTCGAGGTTGAAGTTCCAGAACGGGCGGAATACATTCGCCTCATCGCTGCTGAATTGCAACGTCTCGCATCACACCTCATGTGGCTCGGTGCATTCGGTCCAGACATCGGAAATTTGACCCTGATGACATGGTGCATGCGTGACCGTGAGATGTTCCTCGATTTGCTCCAAGAACTTGGAGGTTCGAGAATGCATTACAACTATCCTCGAATTGGTGGCGTCAAGCGAGACCTTCCTCTTGGTTTCGCAGACCGTGCACGTGCTAAGATTAAGTTGTTCGAGAACCGAATCAACGAATACGAAATGATGCTTGACGAATCAACCATCTGGCTTGTTCGATTGCAAGGTGTAGGGTATGCTCGAGCCGAAGACATGGTCAACTCTGGTGTATCCGGGCCAAACGTTCGTGCTGCTGGTGTCAACTATGACGTTCGTTGGGCTCATCCATACTCTGTGTATGATCAAGTCGATTGGGAGCCTGCTGTCGAAAAGCCAACCTCTGTTAAGGGTGCAGATTGTTACGACCGTTATCGAGTTCGTATGGAAGAGATGCGACAGTCGTGTAAAATGACACTCGATGCTCTCGACAAGATTCCAGGAGGCGCCAACACACATTACAACACGGGCGACGAGATGATCATTGCCAAGGCGCCAACCCGTGCTCCTGAAGGGGCAACAGGATTCAGCAATTACGAATGTACTCGTGGCGCATCACAATTCTACATCCAAGGAGGTGGCGATGGTCGTGGGAAAAACCCATACAGACTCTCCATTCGTTCGCCAATGTTCATCACCATTCCTTACGTTGCAAAGACCATGATTGGGTACAAGGTTGCAGACATTCCTGCCATCATGGGTAGCTTTGATCCTTGCATTGGAGAAACAGACCGTTGAGGTGATACGATGGATGACAAGTACGACCTGAGAAGCCTCTTCATTGGAGAGGAGAGTTTTGCTCACGAGACCATTACTTCACTTCTTGAAGGAACTCCACTCGAGGAAAGTTCCTCCGCCATAGCGTTCGGTGTAGGGACGTTTGCCGTTGTGAACATTGTATTCCTTCTCCTGTTTTTCTCCCAATTCGCAATTCTATGGATTGAGCGAAAAGCAGTTGCTCGTATGAACGATCGACGCGGCGCTACAACCGCTCTTCGTTCCCTTTGGGTCGGTGAAAACGGCGTAACCGCTGGCGAGTGGTGGAACATGCTTCCATTTGGACTTGGCCGTCCAGTCGGCGCACTTAACAAGTGGCTGAACACCCGTTTTGGAAATCAATCGGAATACGAAACGGTTGATCGTGTTGGAAACCGTTCGTGGATGGGATTCAGCATTCTCCCTGGTTTCTTCCAAAACGTTGCAGACGGAATGAAGTTCCTTGTCAAGGAGCATATGGTCCCTCGTCGTGCCGACAAACTCATTTTCGAAGTCTCTCCATTTCTTATCGTATCAACGACACTCCTCATTCTCGGTATGATTCCTCTCTCAAGCGGAATCTATGCCACAAACCCTGATCTCTCGATTCTTTACATCATTGCCATCTTTGGAATTGCTCCAATTGGTGTTTTCTTTGCAGGTTGGTCCTCCAACAACAAGTACACGCTCATCGGTGGTATTCGTTCAGCAGCTCAATTGACCGCTTACGAGATTCCACTCTTGCTCACGCTTCTTTCCGTTGCCATGCTCACCGGTACGTTCAACATCATCGAAAGCGTTCACTTCCAACACACCGCAGGAGCATGGAACCTCTTCCTTATGCCACTAGGTGCCGCACTCTTCCTCATCACCATGATTGCTGAAGTTGAGCGTGTTCCATTCGATATGCCCGAAGCAGAAGCCGAACTGGTCGAAGGATGGTGGACTGAATACGGTGGCATGCGATTCGGAATGCTGTTCATGGCTGAATACATTCGAACTTATGCAGCATGTTTCCTCTTCACACACTTCTTCCTCGGCGGATGGCACCTTCCATTCCAAGGCCTCATTGGAAGCATCCCCTACCTCGGTCCTGCTTACCTCTTGATTCCAGGCGCTCTCGTTGTCCTCATCAAGGCCTGGCTTGTGTTCCTCATCGTCTTCGTTTGGGCTCGATTCTCTCTCGCTCGTATCCGAACCGATCAAATTCTTGAGTTTGGATGGCGCATGCTCCTTCCACTCGCTGTCTTACAAGTTGTTCTCGCAGCAGTCTATCGCCTGTATCTCTTCGATGTGGAAGGGATGAAAGACACCGTTTACGGAGGAACAGCATGGGACGCATTCGGCATCCCATTCCTCGTACCAGCATTGACCACAATCTTGTGGCTTGCTCTCTTCTTCCTCTTGCTCAATGATACGGGCAAGAACGAGCGCACGGCACGTATGTATCACGTGCAAACGGTGCAACCCGCAGGTACACACTTACCTGGAAAGGAATGAGGTGAAGAAACATGCCAACACACCCTCAAGCAAAGCCAAACTTCCGAAATTTGTTCTGGTATCCATTCAAGATTACGTTGATTACGGCACTACGAACATTCCCGTTCTTGGGCCGTATGTTCCCAAAGAAACTGGGAATGGGATATCACAACACCTCTCACCCAGAGTTCCTTGATGATGCTAGCGAGCACCGAGCAAAAAGCCGTGCAAAGTACAACGACATCTCCAAGCAAGAATTCGCTCCTGACCGAGTCACATCGGATCTCTTCCCAAGCCTCTGGAAACCACAGACCGTTCAGTACCCATACGAACGTCTCGAAGACATGGAGCCATGGCTCTTCGTTCCTGGAAACTACAACGGACGGATTGGCGTCATTTGGGAGACCTGTACTGCGTGTAAGATGTGTGTTAACATCTGTCCAAACGATTGTTTGCACATGACCACTGAACTCCGTGTTGACGTTCTCGACAATGCTGAAGGTGAATACGATGGCTATGGTGCTGAACTCGAAGTCGGTGGCTATGCAGCCAAGTTCCGCGAAGAAGTCACGGAAGAACTCGAATCGTTCGATTTGATTACCGCCCACTCCGCTCCTCCATCAGAGTGGCGATTTGCGCAAGTGTTGGACCTCTCTGGAAGTACCGCAACGGTCCGATGGAACGACTCAGGTCAAGAAGAAGTACTTGCACAATCAGAACTTCGAACGGCTGACGATCAAATTGTATCCGGTCGAATCGACATTGGACGTTGTATGTTCTGCGGTCTTTGCATGGAAGCATGTGGATTCACTTCCTTCTTCATGACCAATGAATACGATGGAATGTCAGGATTTAGTCGACAAGATCTCTGGTTCGATGCAAACCGTACGCGTGTTCTTCCTTCCGTCCACCAAGAGGCTGTAGATGGCGAACTTGCAAAGCGTGCAACCAAGGAACGAGACAAGCGTGCAAAGAAGGCCGCTAAGGCTACTAAACCCGTTGTGGAGGTCAAGGAGACTCCCCAAGTCGAAGAGGTCAAAACCGAGGCAAAGACTGAGGTTGAAGATGAAAAGCCTTTGAGCAAAGAAGAGAAGAAGGAAGCAGAACTTCAACGCATTCAGGAAAGAGCAAAGAGCATTGATTTCGCCACTCTCGGAACAGCTACTGTAGACGAAAAAGACGACCTCAAATCCATCAAAGGTGTTGGACCGTTCATTGAAGAGAAATTAAACGCTCTCGGAATCTACACCTTCGCGCAAGTTAGTAAAATGACCAGCGAGTTGGAAGATCAAGTCAACGAAGCCATCGAGTTCTTCCCAGGTCGTGTCAAGCGAGACGAATGGGCCAAGCAGGCCAAGGAACTGCTCGATAAGGGGGATGCCTGAAATGGACGTCGCCTCGACCACTGAAACCATCATTTTCTTTGTCTTTGCAACGATTACGATTCTCGGTGCATTGGGACTGATCTATGCACAGCGAGTTGCGCACTCGATGCTTTCACTGATTTTCTGTTTCATGGCAGTCTCAGGTATCTTCATCCTTATGGGTGCTGAATTCTTGGCAGCCATTCAGATTCTGGTCTACCTGGCCAGTGTTGGGTTGGTTGTCTTGTTTGGTATTAGGCTGACTCGCCGCCAAATTCAGGAGGAGGATTTTGAATGAGATTGATGTCCACGTTGACTCGTATTGGCCTGATTTTCCTTGCAGGTGCTATGATTACCGTTCTTGGAACGGCAGAACTCTGGGATGAAGAGCCCAAGGAAGTTACCACTGAAAACCTCGCGAACACTTTGCTCGATGACTGGGCTCTGCCACTTCTCGTTCTCGGCGTACTTATGGCGATGGCC
>CAXQWT010000050.1:0-7774 GCA_964227855.1 Salipiger bermudensis
GTCTCGAACCACAACATCCCACCCACTGAATTTGGTTGGCTGTAAGCGCTGGGCGACACCGCTGTCGGTTGGATATCGCTCATCAACTGAGACAATCGTGGATTTTGTAGGAAGGCGACTGGTCCAATACAATTGGCCTTGACCTTGTCCATCAGTAAGAATTTCACGGCCGTCTCGATCGGTCCCTTCGAGGAAGACATTGACTGCTTGACCTTCTGCGTTTCCAGTTTCGTTGAGGTAGAATAGGAATTGCCAAGATGTCCCGATATTGATGACCTCATGCTCAATCAGCACACGTTCTGTTGATTCCGAGATGCCATTTGCGTTAGTATCGTGAACGCCTTCGAGCCACACGAGGGATTGAATACTGCCTTCATCGAATCCGACAGCATCGTACACATTCAATGTCACAGTCCGATTTTGATTGACATTGAGATAAGAATCGACAAGCGGAGAAGTTGTCATAATCACCGGAGCGAACGAATCGAGAAGGAAAGCTGCAGTGGATGTTGCAGATTCAACCTGCAACTCGAGTGAGTCCGTTGTCTGAGCCTCGAGGCTTACAGATGTTTGGCCAGATACGTTGAATGGAAGCGATATGATGAATTCTGTCGCTTGATTAGCGTTGAGGCTTACGAATGCGGTGGATGAATTGTACCACGTTTTTGGGGCGTTAACATCTTGCGAGCGAACCTCAATATCGATGTTGATACGTACCTTGATGTTGTTTGAGAGTGGACGAAGGCCACTGCTTGAATAAGCATGATCGACAGAAACCGACAACGATGAACCACCTCGTAGAACTTCTCCTTGAGACACTTCGTTGCCACCCTGTGTCGAGAAATTTGACGAGATTCCATCAATAAACACCGAGATTGATCGGTCGATGTTGACTGGAGTTGTGTGAGTGTACGTTGATGTTGCTACACCTTCAGTTGATGTGCGAATCAGAACTTTGTCTGTATCCATGTCGTTGAATGACAATGCCCAGCCAACGTCTCGAACACCGTTGATTGGAGCAGATATCGATACACTGTAACTGTCCAACAAGTTGTCGTCATCGCTAACAATCGCTCCACTTCCGTCCGACGAAATACGGATTGTCGTCCATGCCGAGTTCGGGTTAATGAAGCCTTCAGAAGTGGCCTTGATCATGGCAAATTCAAACACTGCGGGTTGACTCAACTGTTGTTCCATTGCTGCATGGTGGGTTGTGAATGTGGTTTGTGGAGCGTTTGGTTGAATCGCGGATGGGTTCGAAAGTGAAAAGGAAGCCTCCTCCGCACCCCAGCGGATTGCGTCAAGATTGGGGATCTCCCAGTTTTGCACTTCTTCTGTGTAAAGTTGAATTCTGTATTCCATCAAGCCTTTGTCGCTTGCAGCAACGGTTGATAGCGAATGATTTCCTATCCCGAGAAGTGCAAGATTCGCCGGGTTCAATGTGTCGACTGGTTTCCATGTTTCCGATGCAACCCCCGATTCTGAATTTGATACACGGTATTGGAACCCAAGCGACGTGGAAGCTGGTGTTGAACCGCTTAATTCCATCCACATCAATGAAGCAGACCCGTGCTCAGTGGTTGCAAGATTGTTGATCGGTGATGAAATCCAGCCAGTGTGGTTGTCTATTCGGGGCGCTATTTCGGTCTCATCTAGATACTGAACACCCCACCCGGTACCGTACGGTTGTGAGGAGATGTCGCCTCCAGCAAACACAGTAACTCCATCGGCATCGATGGCTGCAAGGTCGTAGATTCCCATAGAGAGATCGTCTTGTTTCCTCCAATCGTTCGAAGTGGGGACGTACCCCCATGTGTCTTTGACAGACGCACTTTGACTGTGTCCACCGATGAGTAGAATCTCGTCGTTGTGTACCGAGGCAGCCATCCCAAATCGATGGAACGACATGTTTGGAAGTTTGGTCCAAGTATTGGTTGCTGGGTCGTACACTTCGCTCGTATTGATGACTGGTTGACTGTTCCAGGTATAGGGGCCTTGCATTCCACCAAATGCGTAAAGAAGGCCATGATACTCAACCAATGGGAACGCGAATCGCTTCTCAGTCATGTTTGCAAGTTCGGTCCATATGCCAGTGACTGTATCGTATTGGAGCAATCGATCAGTGGCATCATTCGCACTTGAATTCTGAACACCACCTGCGATGTAGATCTTTGTGCCAATGGAAGCCATTCCAAAGTTGCCGACCTCTTTTGATGGAGGCATGCTTGTTGTGTTGTTCAACCATGCTTCTGATGTAAGGTCGTAAATTTGAACCTGACCAGTTGATTTGCGGGCAGGAGATACATTAGGATACCAATCTCCAATAGAGTATATCTTGTCATTGATTTGTACACATTCATGGTATTGCTGTGTATTTGGCATGCTAAATTGGGCCAAGGACCATGTTTCTGTTGATTGATTCCAAATCTCGATAAGATTTGTTGATGCTTCATCATTGGTTTGTTGTGGATCGGGGTCCGTTCGACCACCCATAAGGTAGACCAATCCATTCGTTGTGTCATGAGCCATGCAACCATGGGCCCTAGTAATCATCAAGCCGCCACCTGTTGTGGCCGTCCAAGTGATTTCAGGTCGCTGCAACTCCATTTCATTATTCGCTGCGTTGTTGTTGACCTTGTTGAGCAAGAAATTTTGTCCAGTAAATCCAGTTTCCTCTCCATTGGCACGTTCAATGTCGTTGTTTTGTTCGCTAAGAATGAGTTGCGCAGGATTGATTGTTCCCAGAACCATGATGGTGGTCAGAACCAAACCCAGCATAGCGCGACGATACGACATACATCTCCGTTGATTCATCCCGTTCTTGAGGCTTGCCGAAGCCTGTCCAGAACGTTTCAAGTGAAGGTTCATAATCACTGGAAGGATGCCCCCTTTGATTGCTAAGATGGTTCGAGAGTATATTGCACGAGATCCCCGGACAGGTTTGCCCATCGCAACAGGTCGTCGTCAGACTCGAAAAACCAACAAGAAAGAGCGTATAGGTCCATGGATGGAATGCACTCGCCAAGACCTTCTCGACCTCTCTACGGGTGATAAAGAACAACTCATTGTCAACTGGAACGGCGGTCGTCACACACTTTCTCGTGTCGATGGCGTTCAAGGATTGGGTCGACTGAAAGGGGTCTGGGCAGATCGTGCACATGCAAGTTTGTTGCATGCTCTAGAATCTGATGATGCAACTCTCCGCGTCGCAGCATTGGAGGTTTTACCAACCGTTGCAGAACAACGCTCTGACGAGTTGTTTGACTGGCTTTCAGTACTTCTCGATGACGACGATGTACGCGTCCGTAAAGCGGCGAGCACATGCCTCGAATTAGCCGCACCAACCTTCCCTTCGGGTGTGGACAGTTCACTTGCACAAGAGTTGCGGTCAACCATTGCCGCTCGGAGTGAACCGGCATGGCGCGGTTTGAAGGCTTTGACAGAAACATGGCCAGAAGTCGTTTGTGATCATATCGATGAATTACTCCTGATCGACGATGTTCGCTTGAGGCGTAAGGCATCGAAACTTCTCAGAAACATCGTGCAACGAGCCGGAGCCATGGGTTGGGATTTGATCTCATGGGCCCTTAACGACGCAGATGCAGAGGTTCGAAGAAATGCATCACAAACACTTTCTTCGCTCTCAAAGAAGGAACCTCGAATTGCCATCATGTTGACTGAGCGAGCCATTCTCGACTCCGATGAGAAGGTTCGAAACAACGCATTACGAGCCATTCGCTCGATGGATACAGACGACTCTCGTGCACGGAACTTGATCATGAGCGGGGCTCGACATCCGAACGTTGTTGTTCGTCGCTCTTGCATTGAGATGCTTCCGATGCTCCTTGTTGAGGATAAACTTCGAATCGTTGCAACGGAGCTTCTCCAAGGAGAAACCGATTCTGAATTGAAGAAGATGTTGACGGATATGACCTTCGATGCATCGATTGAAGGAAGTGAGGCTGAAAAGAACGCTTTCCTCTCTCCTGCTCTTCCGGTGCCAGCACTGGAACGTGAAGTCGCTCATGCGCAGGGGAAGGCGGTTGGTCTCGAAAACGCTCCGCCAGAACCTCACCTTTTGGATGCTCCTCGCGAAGATGAGAATCAAGACTCGTAACGACATGGTTATGAGGGGGTGCTCGGTCGGTTGGATATCGAGGTCATCACATGATGGACGACAAAGAACTCCAGTTTGACAGACTATGGGAAGGAATTACGCCAAAGGGTGTAAACCGAACCAAGGCTTTGAAATTCCGACAATACATCCTTGAACACGTTCGACAAATGCGTCGTCCGCTCAACCGTGACAACGCCAAGAAGTATTGGTTGGGCCAACTTCAGGCTGAAATTAAGGATCGAGACAACTTCTGATGTGCGTGGGGGCCACCTCCGTCTCGGTGGCCTGAACCAAAGAGACGGAAGGAGCAAACATGTTCACTAAAACACGATTCGACTCGCTGCAACTACCTGATTCTATCATGCAAGGGATTGCTTCTCTTGAATGGGAATGTTTGACCGAAGTACAACGTGATACGATTCCATTAGCACGTTCCGGTCGAGACGTTATTGGGCAAGCTCGAACAGGTTCAGGAAAGACTGCAGCATTCGGAATTCCGATTCTCGAGCGCTGCAAACCAACGGGGAGCCTTCAAGGTTTGATCCTCGCACCAACTCGTGAACTCGCTCAGCAAGTTGCTGAAGAGATGAACCTCTTGCAAGGTGATTCAGGACTTTCCATCATGACCGTTTACGGAGGAACAGATCTCGAAAAGCAGGCAAAAGGGCTAGATGCTGGTGTAGACGTCATTGTTGGAACTCCGGGCCGTGTCATGGACATGTCTGAGCGTGGCCATCTCGATCTTGCAAGTGTTCAGGTGTTTTGCCTGGATGAGGCGGACCGCATGTTGGATATGGGTTTCCTTCCTGACATTCTTTGGATTCTTGAGAGGACAACATCACGTGAACAGACGCTGTTGTTTTCAGCGACATTCCCCCAAGAAATTCTTGATGCTGCGAACGAATTCACAAACAATCCTGAATTCGTTATGACCAATCAGGAAGAACTCGATGTTCCTCCTATTGATTTATTCAGGATTTCGATTGGCCGTGCGAACAAACTCTGGGCCCTTGGCAGGTTGCTGATCCGCATGGGTGAAAATGATCAGTGCATCGTTTTCTGCAACACCAAGCGAATGGTCGATCTTGCTGTGCAACGGTTGCAAAAGCATCGATTCGATGTTGCTGGCTTGCACGGTGATCTGAAGCAGAATCAACGTGAGCGAATTCTCGACAAATTCCGTGAAGGAAACGTACGGACCATTGTTGCAACAGATGTCGCAGCCCGTGGTATCGACATCGATGGAATTACACTCGTCGTAAACTACGATGTTCCTTCTGATATTGATTCCTTCATTCATCGTATTGGTCGAACAGGACGTATTGGACGTCACGGAGAAGCTTGGAGTTTAGTCTCGAAAGACGATGCTCCTCAACTCGGTAAAATCATCGCTACCTACAATCTCGAAATCCAAGAAACGGATGCACCGGAGTTGCCAGAAGGTGTAGAGCGAGATCCAGTCAAGAAGCAAGATGACTTCGGTGAGAATGCCGATGTCTACGGTTTCGTCAACATTCGTCTCGATGCAGGAGCAGGTGAACTCGGTTCACCATTGCAAATTGCTTCTTGGTTTGAAGAGCATCTTCGATGCGATTCGCTCGCCATAGGCGACGTACGATTTGAAGGCGATTCAACTCTGATTGCAATCCACAGCAGTAAGTTGGGATTGGCCATGAAAGCGATCAAAATGCATCCATTTGGTTCTCAGAAAGTGGATGCAGAAGTTCTTTGATTACTCTTCTTCGTTTGAGGATGAACGATTTCTCCATGATCCATTTGGCTTCTCTTTCTTCCTCTTAGGTTCATTTTCTGAATCATCTGCGTTATTGGATTCAATATCAGGCCAATTGCCATCAGAATCTTTTCGTTCGATCTCGTAGAATCCAACGGTTCCAATGACGAGACCAAGGACAGCAAACGACCATGCGCCTTGAATTGCATTGTCCCATGTGTTTTGAGCCTCGTAACAGTTTGGAGTTGTCAGGTCACTGAACGCACAAAAGTCAATCACGTTCTTCGCATCCATTGCTGTTGAGTTGCCATTGACCCAAAACCATGCGATACCAAAGAAGGCAATCATGATGCCAATAAGGGCGAGATGCTTTTGTTCCCAACGCTTGCGAATTGTGATTCGCCATTGCTCCTTTTCTTCCTGTGAGGCTTTCATGGTCCTGTTTGCGCCACCAATGAACTTGAACCAAACAAGCCACATCAAGAGCAAGACAATGAGGAAACCCCATTGGTAGACAAAAGTGTGAAAATTCCACATGCCATTCAAGCATTCAGGTTGGTTTGGGTTCGCAAGACATCCCTCAACTGCAATCGGATAGAATGCAACAAGTCGAACGATGTTCAAAACGTAAACAATCCCGCACATCACTGCAACGGCCTTGAATTTCTCTCGCTGAGTCACTCCATCGGTCATGAGAACTAAGGTTGAGACAAAGATCATCTCATGGACTCCAGCGCATTCATCGGAAACATAGAGTCCAACCGAATTAAAGGCACCTGGAAATGATTCATGGTGGAAATCAATCCGTGTCATCCAACCGTTGTGCGTGCTCAAAGTCGATGCACCTTCTCCAAACATAAGCTGGGTTACTTCATTCCAAATGTAGGCTTCTGTGACTTGAATCAACGCTAGTGTGTCCGATGGTTGAGTGATAAACCAATACAATGCTTCGACGGCCAAAAGTGCTAATGGAATTTTACCGTAACGTAGACCGAGCTGGGCGACTTCACCCCAGCTCATGTCATCGCTCGCCTTTGAGGAAGCAGACTCACCCATTGAGTAGTGCTTGCGCTCGCTCCTCTTCAACGTGTTGCGTCAATTGAAGCATAAGCGTGGATGTGTTCAAAAAGCAGGGGTTCGACAAGAGACCATGGTCGAGAGTAAGGATGCTACGCATCTGCTTGATGTTCTTGGCTTTTTTTGTCCTGTTCCGGTTGCTGAAGCCAAACAAGCCTTGTCCTCAATGAAGATAGGCTCAGTGCTTCGGGTTCTTGCAAGCGATCCAGAGACGCTTCATGATATCCCCTTGATGCTTGGCCGAACACCTCATGAACTTCTTTCCGTAGAATCGAACGAAGGCGAGTATGCGTTTCTTATTGAGGTGAAAGCGAATGAGTAATGAAATCCCAAGTGTGGCGAAACTTCCAACCAAATGGGGTCAGTTCGATATTCACGTATACCATGAAGAAGCAACTGGACTTGACCATGTGGCATTGATGCTTGGTTCGATGGTTGGACCAGACCCTGTTCTCATGCGAGTCCATTCAGAGTGTTTGACCGGTGATGCCTTTTCATCTCTCCGCTGTGATTGTGGTCCACAACTTGATGCTGCCTTGAAGGCAATTGTCGACAATGGTTGGGGCTGTCTACTTTATCTCCGCCAAGAAGGCAGAGGTATTGGTTTACACGCGAAAATCCAAGCATACCATTTGCAGGACCATGGTGCTGATACGCTCGATGCAAACTTAATTTTGGGGCACCCTGCTGATGGCCGAGACTATCACATTGCAGCAACGATGTTAAACGATCTCGGAATCGAAGACGTTGCTTTGCTTACGAATAATCCAGATAAGGTCAAGCAGCTCGAACAGCATGGTATCGTTGTTTCGAAGACAGTGCCGTTGGTGGCAGGTGTTGGAAAAGAC
>CAXQWT010000051.1:0-9122 GCA_964227855.1 Salipiger bermudensis
TAGGCCAAACTAACCCATACGCCCTTGAGTTGGGGGACGTGGTTCTCCCTATGAACTTCACTCAAGAAGAACCCACGTTCCATCACGCTGTCGAACGAGCGTTCCATCCAATTCCATCTGTTCAAGAAGGTCATCAACATGAACTTCTGAATCGAGGCCATCAAGGACGGCCTGAACGTCTTCTCGACGCAGAATCATGTCCGAACCTACTGCTTTTTGAATGGCTGAATAAATTGCTCGGGGTGATGAAGAAGCTGATGCTATGAGAGGTTCATCGATCTGTTCAAGCTTCTCTCGCAACGAATCTCGCAACTCCTCTGGCGTATTGGCAAGTGCTACCTCAATGCGAAGTTGGGCTGAGGTTTCAGCCGTTGCAACAATTGGAGTCGTTGCAGGAAGTGACTGCCCACAGTGAGGGCATTGTCGAGGTTTACCTCGGGTACCGTGACAATTTCGACATGCAGGACATTGTACAACGGACCATGTTCCTGCCATGGCGGTACTTTCTGCCAACAGATTATGAAGATTCACAAACTAAAATCTGGGCCGTCATTGCCACGACGAGCACCAGGTCGAAGAGCAGGCGCTGCAGGTGCTTTGGTGTCAACACGCTTCTTTTCGGGTTCTGCTGAGCGAGTAAGTCCGCCACGGATTGGTCCAGTTCTACCACGGCCCGCCATTCGAAGTGAATCGGGAAGAATCAAGGCTGCAATAGCAACACCGTGATGATCCTGGCCTGCTGTTACTTCATCGACAGCAACATCGAACGAGAGGACTTCAAGATCACGGGATGCGAGCCGACGCTGAATGTTTCGACGAAGAAGGAGTACAGTTTCTTCATAATCAGCCTCTGTGGTAATACTTGCTACGATTGCGCACTCATCCCCTTCAGGTGTTTGGCACATTGCATAACCAACACCTGCACATGCAGTTGAGCCATTCCACGCAAAGGCAGTTGCTAGATGACATTCCACTAAGGAACCCATTGGAAGTGGTTCTGGTGGAACGATGTTGAATCCGAGGGGAAGCATTGCACCCTGAACTTGGATGAGACGAGCGTCTCCTAATCCCAATTCGACCAGACCTTGATCGAAGGCATCCTCTGCATTCTCACCCCACGGTGAAACTGCGGTCATCAACCAGCCACGAGAGGATTTCGAACTTCCATCACCACCTGCCATGGAGTCATAGAACTCCATACGGTTCATGAACAACATGGTGCTCTTTACTCAAAAAACACGAAACGCTATCAGAACAGAGGCCATGGAGGCATCATGGCCAAAGCATCGAGACTACTATTGTTGTTGGCAACTGTAGGGTTGTTCATCCTAGCACTGATCATGCTACTGAACAGTGATTCTGAGTTGATGGCCATTCCATTGATCGGTGTATCAGTTCTTGCAGGATTTGGCTACATGATGTTTGATGCACAACCCCTATCAAAACCAAACAGTACACCGGGTGCGATTCAACACAACGAAAAATTTCGATATGATGATGTCCACAAGGATGACCTTCCGGACATGACGCAAAGCGATTACGACATTCCAATTCTCTAATCAAAGAATTCGAACCGTTTCCAGATTCTTTGGAGCATAAGTCCTGCAGCGGTACTTGTCGCGAAGTTCCTTTCCAAGCTCACTACACTTGTAGTAGTCACCGTGATGACAAATGATGTTTCGTGGTTTTGGATTCATTGAATCAACGAATGCAAGCAATTGTCGGCGATCGGAGTGCCCACTGAAGCCATCAATGGTCGCCATTTCACAACCAACCTTGACAATTTCAGTTCGCCCATTGATTTGCATAGGGACTTCTCCAAATCCTTTCTGGAGTCGTCGCCCAAGGGTTCCTTCGGCTTGGTAACCAACGAAACAAAGTGAGTTACGCTCTTCGTGAGCCCAGTTCTGGAAGTAGTTCATGACTGGACCACCGTTGAGCATACCAGAGGTTGCAAGAACAATGCATGGACTTGTATCCATAACGATGCTCTCACGTCGCTCAGCACCTTCGACACTTCGGAACCATGGACTTGTGAATGGATTTTCTCCATCGTTTTGTTGGAGGGATTTGCGCAGTGCAGAAGTGAGGTAATTCGGATGACTGGCATGGATTGCCGTTGCTTCCTGAATCATTCCGTCGAGCCAAACCGGCACAGGCTTAACAGCACCTGATCGGAACAAGTCATCGATGGCAATCATCACTTCTTGTGAACGACCGACTGCAAACACAGGACAGATGAGTTTTCCATTCCTCTGAAGGGTACGAGTGACAATGTCCTGCAACTCCTGGTTGGCCTCCTCACGAGATGGTTGATAATCTCCAGCAGCACCGTAGGTTGATTCGATAACCAATGTTTCACAGCGTGGGAATCGAGTGTTTGCAGCATCAAACAACCATGACTTCTCAAACTTTTGATCACCCGAGAAAACGATGTTGTGCTTACCATCAGCGATGTTCAAATGAACTGCAGATGAGCCAAGAATGTGCCCTGCATTCGAAAACGTCATCTTCACATCCGGAGCAACATCGGTGGTTTGGTTCCAATCAACATCAACTACGTGACGCATGCACATACGTATGTCCTCCATATCGTATGGAGCACGCTTTCCTTCCGCACCGCCTACTTTGAGGTAATCGGTCTGCAAAAGAAGCATCAAATCTCGTGTAGGTGGCGTACAAAAGACCGGCCCTCGGTATCCGTACTTGAACAAAACAGGTAACATACCTGCGTGATCAAGGTGAGCGTGTGTAAGAACAACTGCATCGATCTGCTCAAGCGGAAGTGCTTCTGGGGCCGTAAAGTACGGCATTGGGTCCGTATCCGATGCGATATTCACGCCAACGTCAATCATGATTCGAGATTCGTTCGTTGTAACGAAGTGACAGGCTCGACCGACTTCCTGATAGGATCCTAACGCAGTCACACGAGCCCAAGTCGAACCCGGTCGCTTTGGACGATGAATGTTCAAACCAAAATCCCTCAAGAGTTTACGACGTTCTTCAGCATTTGCCTCTCGATATCCACGAATGTCTCGGACCGTTTTGGAGAGAATAGGAGGTGTGCGTTCAACGGCAACTTCCCATCCGGTTGAATTTCGGATTTCTTTGGCGATCGAACCACGACGACCAACTGCGTCAGAAGGGTTCTCACATTGAACGATAACTTTCCAGATACAAGGATCGAAGAACAGTTCTGAGATGTTAGCAGATTCTGGTACCAAGTCTTTGATGACTGCCGTTGCATCTTCCTTGTTCATCACCATGTCAGGTTCAGGACGCATGACAATTCGTCGCTTGATTTTCTTCGAAATCTTTGCAGCCAATCCATCATGTTCAGTGAATGCCTCAATATCTTTGGTGAAAATGGCGATATCGCCAGCTTCTAGGTCAACATTATACTCGATGTTTCGAGGTACAATCTTACTAATCTCGTCTTTGATTTCCTTAAACGTCAATCGCATAATCTCATCTCCATCCACGACATTGCACGCTACGCATATCCAGAGGATTACGGCAACGCCGCGGGAGTGGGAGGATGCTCACTTCTTCTTGAGAATGGCATCAATTTCGGATTGTTCCACCGGAACGAATCCTTCTTTCGCAGTGATCACTGCAAGGTCCATGCCGTTTCCAGACGCAGCATCACGCTGGCCCGAAGCATTGAGTGCACGGGCAGCCAATGCAACTGCATTGTCTCGAGTCATACCTTCAGCGAACCCGTCTTCAAGGACACCGTACATGTACGGGGAACCTGATCCAGTAGCACAATAGACATCAGGGATTGAACCGCCTGCTGAGTCAATGGAGTAAACGTGGGAACCATCGTCGTCAACACCAACAATGAGCAGTTGAACCCAGTGTGGACGTCCGGAAAGGATGTTGGCGGTGAAGGTTGCAGCGCCTTTTACGGTCATGTTTTGACCACGACGTAGTTGGTAGAGAGCGACCTCAGCCGCAAGTGTTCGAGACAAGGATTGAGCGTGACCGACAAGGCCAGCTGTAGTCAACGCAAGGTTCTCCCCAATCTTGAACAACTTCTGTACGCTTTTGTTCGCAATGAAATGGCCCATGGTTGCTCGATGATCGGCGCCAACAACGACTCCTCCATTGAATGTGATTCCTACAGTACTGGTTCCAGTCTTCAATACACCATCTTGTGCTTCCATGATATCACCACTGCGCCACCCCATATGAACCGTGGGGTTAACAGTCTGCCCTAGTGAAGCCCCCTTATCAACTCGACGATTGAAAACGATGATTTGATGCGTTCAGTAAAGAAAGCCTTCTTGAGCCATCGAGGTTAGGCTCAGTCATGGTCCGGAAACGTTCCTCTCAACCAGATGAGGGACAGTTCTCGCTTGATGACTTCATCAATCAGGAGCCTGCTGATGCAGAGAGCGTTCCGGAAATGATTGACCTGTCAACGGAACCAGAAACAGTTGAAATGAAACCTACTGAATCAAAACCACTCCGCACCTTCACCATGCCGAGCAGTGAGGACACAAGAACTCAACAACCGACTCCACCACCAAGCGCAGACATTTACCACGACCTTGGCAAAATGTATCCCAACCCTCCAATTCCAATGAGCAATTCAGGAATGGTTCTTCACCGAGCAACGTTGTATGATCTCACAGGAATTGATACACTTCTCGATTGGGTAAGCGATGGTGATGCAGCACTTGTCGAGATGGCTCGTTTGATGAATAGAGAGCATGAAGTAGAAACTGTCCTCGCCCGCCTTCATCGGTTTATAGAAATGGACATGGGCGGACAAATCGTCCAAATCACTGGCACACGTGTGATGCTTTTGCCCCCTGGATGCGTTGGCATCAGCGGCCTCGAGGATGAGGCATTCAACGATGAAGCGGGTTGGTCCGGAGGGGTTTGATGGAAGAACAAGTCATCGAAATGCCTTGCCCCATGTGTCATGATGAAGACAATCTTCGAATGATTGCGCATGTCGATGAAATTCCTTACTTTGGAGAACACACACAAGTGACCGTCCTTTGCCACTCATGCGGTTGGCGACAAACCGATTTTATTCCTGCTGAAGGACGGAAACCGGGCGGCTGGACCTTTGACATCAAATCTGAGGATGACCTTTCAGTACGCGTAGTTCGGTCATCATCGTGCACAGTATGTATTCCTGAGCTGGACCTTGAAGTGAATCCAGGGAGTGCTGCAACCGGTTTTGTCACCAATATGGAGGGACTTATGGTTCGATTTATTGACATTGTGAAGATGGTTATGAACGACATTGGAGATGATGAGCCAGAAAATCAACAATTGCTTCTGCACATGCTTCACCGGCTACAAACTGCAGGTAGGCAAGGAGAGGCCTTGCGGATTGAACTACTCGATCCTCACGGGCTTTCACAGATTCTACATGACCGAGCCATCGATCGAGATTTGACGCAAGAAGAGATGGACTCCCTACCTGTAGGACCTGACCCTGCTGTCTTCTCAGCTTAGGTCTGCAGCAAAGAACTCGTCAACAAGATGGGCCGTCTGATCTTTCATTTCTTGATGAGTCGACAACCACGCTGTTGCACGATCGATGCAAAGTTGCTTCATTTCCCCAGCAAGGAGCGAACCAGAACGGTATTGCTGATTGATTTCTTGCAGGTAGGCATCATCGTCTTCAAAGAAGTACATCATGTACTGATACGCAACGTCGATGTCAGGGTTACCACCAATTCGACGATGTTCCTCAATGGTTGGTTGTCCACCAGAGAATGCTCGTTTAATCTTCTTTTCAACTGCAGCAATCTCATCGTCAAGGAAGATGGTTGTCTTCGGTTGGCTGCTTGACATCTTATCCCCCGTCAATCCAACGGCGAAATGATGGTAAGTCGATGATGGAGCAAGGAGTCCTTGACCACCAAGAGAGCGTTCATAGGCCAACATCTGCATACGAATTCGATGAATATCTTGCGACGTTGCGCTTGGAACGTTGACCATACCTTCCTTTGGATTCGACATGATGTCGGAGAATCCCATAGCGTCAAGGTGAGAGACAATTCCATCGAAGACCGTTTGGCGTCGAACACGATCAACTCGTCCATTAGGCGCTTGACCCAACACTTCTGCGTTCTCATCTTGAACGGAGAGACGAATCTGAGCACCACTTCGCTTTCCTGGACCCACATTGAACCAATTTGTCTTGCCTGCTAAACCTCGTGTTAGGCGAAGATGTGGGTCTTGGTCGACACCAACGGGAACAACAATCGGTCGAAGACCGCCATATTCGTCCAATTGAGGATGTAAGATGTCACCTACTTGTACCATAGGGGCTTGAACGTGTGCAAGATTTGTCTCCCCTCCGAAACCATAAATCGATTCGAATTCGTTCAAATTCGTACGTCTTCCAAGTTGAAAACCAAGTCGCTGAACAGCAGGTCGTTGCGATTGGAAGTAGACCTCAGTGGAATCGGAAAGAAGCCCCAATGCGGCGTAATTAGCAACGTAATCTTCTCGAGCGATTTGTCGGCCTTTCGCTAAGGAGACACCACGAGTGGCCTGTGATTCAAGATCAGCCACTGCAATGGTCACATCAGCACCCATTTCCTGATAGTAACGGACTTGCTCAATCACCATCGAGTGACCAAGATGCATTCGGCCACTTGGCATCAATCCCGTAAGAACACCAAACGATTCCCTTCGCTGGTGCGCTCCAAGGATGACATCAAGATCACGATGTGCGAAGACGATACCACGTCGGTGCAGCTTGGTTGCGTTAGGCAAATCCAATCCATCGAGTGAGGACAAACCGAACTGTTCGATGATACGATCATAGTCCGTGGATTGATTGCTACTCCACGGGTCAATACGTACCGAATCGCCACCCATGACTTACCCTCCGAGTGCTTGCTCGAGTCAAACCGATTAGAAGGCTTCGCCTCTATTCCTCTTCATACTGGAGGTTTTTGTCGTACATGAGACCAGCCAACGGTCCAATTCCTTCACGTCCAAGAATTCCCATCATAGCGACGATTGTGACAACACCGGCAACCAGCGCAGCATAAGGTAACCACGGCAAGCGGCCTTCAACGGTACGTGGTGACACAAGCCAGGTGAAGCGTAGTTGATCTTCATCATCGAATCGCTTTGACCAGAGGAACAAATCCGTTGTATCGTGGGCAGCAATGGTCACTGCAGAATCGTATCCGTTCCAGAATTGGGTTTGATTGTGGACATCGAACGAGATGTTCTCTCCATCGAGAACGACCGTAACAATCGTTCCACGCTTGACGGAGACCAGCAATTCATCTCCATCCATACGCCATCCTTCTGACGTTTGACGTTCTCCTGTCAAGTTCTTCATCGATTGACCAAGAACATCTTGAACATCGACAACGGTAGCATTCTCAAAGGACAGACGCCATGTTGTTGGAACGTTCCAAGCATTTGGGGCAACACTTGTACATTGTTCCGTGACAATGGATGAGAACGAGAACGTGGCTGCTTCTTGGTCAAGGTCTTTTGAATGCTCAAAACAGCGATTTGCAGTCCAATACGACCATGCTTGACCCCAAGTCGTCATCCATGCCTCAGCATCGTTTTGTAAGTAATCAGCAATGTCTCGATCGTGTCGAATGGTTGCATCGTTGACTCGACCAATCCAGTAGAGATTGACCAAACCCCCTTCTTCGACTGCACTTTGGACGGTTTCAAGACTACCGATCTCTTTCTCAAGACTACCTCCACGACGACCAATGTTGTACCAGTCCCAAACATCGTATGGGACATCATCGGCATCATGCCAAGCAGATTCAGTCAAACCAGTTTCATCACCATGTACAACGAAGTTTTGTGAAGCGATGTAATTGTGCTGAGCCATGGTCAAACCATCAGGGGCATAGGTTGAGAGCGCATTATCACCCCATTTTGAAGCATCTGTATTGTTCTCAATGTAGGAGCGACACTCCTTTGCTACTGCTCCTGGATCGTTGTACCACGAATAGCCGGGAACACCATAGCAACCAAATTCATCGCCCATCGTCAAACGTTCATCGGCTAGAGCAGTCGTCAACCAACCGTCACGTTCCCACTCTACATCAGATACAACTGGTGCGGCAATGGTGGAACTTGCAAACAAGCCCAACAACAAGCAAGCTACGATACGTCGTGAACCTGCCATGGTATTTCCAATCCAACCCTCTCTTTGAGGTTGGTGTCTCAAGCAGATGCCGTTGCAGTATGAATCACTACAGGAAGAATTGGACGGTCGGAACCGTCGACTGCGACTTCTGAGAGTGTTGTCACGTGTTCACAGCCACTCGTAATGGTACCGAACACAGTATGCTTTCCATCCAACCATGTGTGCTGATTGATGTCATCCGGCATCAGGAAGAATTGGGAACCGCCTGTGTTTGGCATGCTTGTCTTTGCCATCGAGATGGTGCATGAAGTGTGCACCAAACCATTGTTGACCTCATCAGGAACGTTGTAGTACACTTGGCTCGGACAATCCGATTGGTTCATGACATCACCATCACAAATACCGTACCACTTTGCAGCGTGACCACCAGTTCCATCACCATTGGTAAAGTCACCACCTTGAATCATAAAATCATCAATGATTCGATGGAAGGTCACATTGTCGTAATTCCCCTCAAGAGAATGGTTCCTGAAGTTATCTGCATGGAATGGAGCATTGACGTGATCCAATTCAATCACAATCGTGTAATTTGCAGTTGCTTCGACAAGACTCTCACCATGATAGATTTCGAGTGTAACTTGGCTCGTATCACCAGTGTAAAGGTCCCAATATTCAGCTTCGAAGTCGCTCACTGATTCTAAGGATTGATCCAACAATTCTGTACATCCAGCTGCGGACATCATCAAAACAGTCAATAATCCAACACCTAACATTCGCTTTCCATTTCCAAGGCCGCTCATGAGACTACCAAGTGCTTCAACTATATGCAGTCAGCGATTATCCTACAGAAAAGACACAGGGCACGGTGTGTCCTTGGCTTATTTCAATCCAATGGGTTGAGTAAAGGCTTCTGCCCTAAACTGCCCTTGCGAATGAGTTTCTCAGTCTTCTCAGCTAATTTGAAGTCGGTAGTTGTTGCAAAAGTAAATGTCAAATTTGTTCTGATGTAATCTCT
>CAXQWT010000052.1:0-4860 GCA_964227855.1 Salipiger bermudensis
AGAAGAACTTGAGCATCTTGCGAAGTTGGTCGAAGAAGCAGAGGCTCTCGGTATCGATCCTTGGCCTGAAAAGAAACCACCTCGTCCTTGGGCCAAGTTTGCCCTTGCATCGTTCATGATCATCATGATGCTTTCATGGGTTTCGCGTTGGATGTACCGCTTCGTTGAAGTTTGATATTGCTGGCACCGTCGATTTCAAGAAGTGAATCAAATTGGCAGGGGCATAGTCCCTTAGTGTAGCGGTCCATCATGGAGGATTCTGGTTCCTCCGACCCCGGTTCGAATCCGGGAGGGACTACCACCGCTCACCGAATCATTCTTCTTCTTCGGGTTTGATGAGCACAAACGAAGTAATCATCGACATAGGATCTCCGTGTGTAAGTTCACCTGAGTATTCCTTTGCCTGACCGTACGTTACAACACGTAACCTGAATTGGCACGTCTTCTTAGTTCGTCGCTTTCGGTGATGTCGATAGAAGTGAACACCGATTTTGTACTCGCCATCGGGCGCTACTTCGGTCCACACAACGTTCTCAATTGGTTTCTTTGACTTTGGTCGAACGTTCATGTCAACGTCAAGTTCACCACCACACTCGCTCTTTCGATTGTTGAAGTAAATGCGTTCTCCTGATGGGCAAAATACGTGCATGTCAAGATCGTTGTAATCGTCCCATGCTAGGCTGATTTGAACAACACCAGACTTACCGCCCTCACGAGCAAGACGATCCATTAGTTCACGGTCTTCTTCGTCAGTGACTCGGACAGAGATTCCGGTTCCAACTTCTTCTTCAGCGACGAGGTCCGCGTGTGCATTGAGATTGTCCTCGTTCTCGGCGATCCAAGTCGAACGTTCGTCAAACGATTCGTCTTCCTCTTCTTCCGTTTCAACAGCATCTCGCTCTGGAATAAACAATTCATCCATAACAAGTTGCAGGTCCGAGTATTGCGAGACACGGCGCTGCTGTCGCTTTTGGTATGCTTCACGAGCAGAATCGTTGAGTTGGTCGAATTGCAGCCCACGTGAAACGATGTGTCTACGAGCATTTCGCCGATCGCTGCTTTGTGAGCGCATACTGGACAAGGGGGCACGGCTCGCATTTCTGAGTTTGAGTTTCTGTTTTAACTCACGTCGCTTTCGAAACCGGTTGATCGAGAACAGAATGAGGAAGAAGAGAAGAGATCCGCCACCGATGATAGCGCCAAGGAGGATTTTTTCGTCCACAAACCTCACTTCTTCCTGCTCCCTTTTAGGAGATTTGTTCTCATCATAGGTTCAAAAATTCACTGTTGATGGTATCGAGCATGTCTTTCGACGGTCGAAGGTCATCATCACTAACATCGAGGAGAGGTGTGTCAACAAGGCCGAGGTCTTCTGCCAACGATGGTTTGTTGGCATCGAAGTACAACAGCCCTGTGACGTGCTTCTTCTCACCCTCGGCTTCATGTAGGGCAGAAAGCGCAGCCATTGAATTGCCTGGGTCGTGATTTGCTGAAATGGTTTCGAGGCGGATGGTCGAACCATCGTGCAGCGTGATGTCTGTGTAGTGTCCTTCTGGAACTTCAACTTCAGCCATTGGCTCAAAGTGAGGGATGTAATCAGCCATGTGCAAGGTGATTTCGTTATCCTTGACGTATTGATACGAACGCATTGATTCATCGTTGTTGTTGAATGTAACACAAGGGGAGATGACGTCAATGAGTGCGAATCCTTTGTGCGACATTGCTGCCTTGAGCAGTGAAGTAAGCTGCTTCTTTGAACCAGAGAAGGAGCGAGCAACAAATGTACAACCAAGATTGATCGCAAGTGCACACAAATCGATAGGCTGTGTTTCGTTCGCCTTGCCTTTCTTTTTCTTGGAACCAATATCTGCAGTTGCTGAGTATTGTCCCTTTGTTAGCCCGTAAACACCGTTGTTTTCAACGATGTACACCATGTCCATGTTACGGCGAATGGCGTGAATCAATTGACCTATGCCGATGGATGCAGAATCGCCGTCACCAGATACTCCCAGATACAGCAGATCTTTGTTGATGGCGTAAGCGCCAGTGGTGACGGATGGCATACGTCCGTGGACGGTGTTGAATCCGTGCGATTGGCCCAGGTAGTACGCCGGCGTCTTGGAGGAACAACCAATACCCGACATCTTTGCAATTCGGTGAGGTTTGATACCATTTTCCCATGCAGCATTGATGATGACATTGGATATTTGGTCGTGACCACAACCCGGGCATAGGGAGGAAGGACCTCCTGTGTAACTGTCCTTTGGCTCATTGATGACGTTCAATTTGATGGCTCTTGCAGGTTTGTCGCTCATTGGCTCACCTCCTTGATGGTCTCAAGAATCTTCTCAGCGTAAATCCGGGCACGAGGAGGCATACCATCGGAATAAGCAACGGAATGGACATTGCCAACAATGTCGTTTGGAAGTTCGCGTCGCAGGATGCCCCAAAGTTGACCATCACGGTTGATCTCCAAAACGATGGTCATTCGATGACGTCGAATGAATGCTTCAACTTCGCTGTGAAGTGGGAGCGAACGGACACGGCATTGGCTCACCTTGAGTCCAGTTGCTTCGAGGATGTCGTCGATTTCTTGGATTGTATTTTCCATGCTTCCATAGTAAATGACGCCAACATCGCCCTCGACTTCTTCTCGAAGCAGAGGCTCGGGCAAGTGATCGCGAGCACCGTTGATTTTGTCCTTGAGGCGCTGCATGAGTGCGAAGTAATCGTCTGGCTTCTCGGAGTAAACGCCATCCGGGTTGTGTCCTGTTCCTCGGTAGAGGATAGGTGCCATTCCGCTTCCTGGGAGGGTTCGATAAGGGATGCCATCACCGTCAACATCACGGTATCTTCCAAAGTTTTCCATGGCATCGAACACGTCTTGTTCACGGATGGTCTTGCCACGGTCCATGGGTGTATCTGGATAGGTGAAACCTTCACACGCCCAACGGTTCATTCCGAGGTCAAGGTCAGATAGACCAAAGACAGGAGTTTGATATCGCTCAGAGATGTCGAATGCTTTCCATCCAAATTCGAAGCATTCCTCAACGGTTCCAGGGATGATAACGATGTGTTGTGTGTCACCGTGACTTCCCTCGTAGAGCATCGAGAGGTCGGATTGCTGGGTTCGAGTTGGTAGACCTGTGGATGGTCCGACGCGGTTGACGTCCCAAAAGACCGATGGAATCTCGGCAAAGTAAGCCAGACCAATGAATTCCTGCATGAGGGAGATGCCCGGCCCTGAGGTTGCCGTCATTCCACGACCGCCAGCCCAGCCAGCCCCGAGAACCATACCTGCCGCAGCAAGTTCATCCTCTGCTTGTATGACTGCACAGTTGGATTCACCTTCATCGTTGGTTCGAAGTCGAGGCAACCATCCAATGATGCCCTCAGCAAGACTTGATGACGGTGTAATTGGATACCATGCAAGCAGCTGAACGCCGCCAAAAATACACCCAAGGGCAACGGCTTCGTTTCCTTCCATGAAGAATCGCTGTTGCTCAATCGCTCGGGATTCGACGACGTATGGATCGCTCTTTGTGAAGTTCTCCTTTGCATAATTCCGCCCAAGTTCGAGTGCAGTTGTGTTGAGTTCAATTGCTGAAGCCTTTCCTTTGAACTGACCTGCAACAGCCTTGTGCAAGGCTTCATCGGTAATGCCAAGCATTTCAGCAAGAACGCCTACGTAGACGATGTTTGTCACGAGTTTTGCAAGTTTTGGACTTAGAGATCGTGCAAGTTTTGTCATTGGCACAGGATAAGAGACGACATCTTCTCGGTCCATTGGCATCTTGGAATCCATGTTCCATACAACAACTGATCCTGGTTCAAGTGCAGCGAGATCTTCAGCCCATGTTGCTTTATTGACGAGAACTTGAATGTGGGTTCGATCACCTGGAGCTTGGTAGCCTTCGTCAGAAAGTCGTACGATGTACCATGTTGGTAAACCAGAGATGTTTGATGGAAACAAGTTCTTTCCAGAAACGGGAACACCCATGTCAAAAAGAGATTGTAGGAGAATCAAGTTGGCTGACTGAGACCCGGTTCCGTTGGCAGTTGCGATGTTGATGGTGAAGTCGTTTGCGATGGTGTCCATCTGTTGTGTCTCCTCAGGCCGTTGCGACGGATATCGCAGCCTCTTATTTTACGCCCATCGCTTTCATCACTTCAATATGTTGCCGTGAAAACCTCATCGTATGCATCCGTGAAAGTCAAAAATAGAAGTCGGTTCTGACCAACCATGGCGGACGATGCATTGAGCGAGGCTTGGGAAAAAGCAGCGAAGGACATCACGAAAGGAAAGAACGAGGGTGCACTTCAGACACTGCGAGCAGTAGATCCGCAGGCGATTGACCCAATGACCTCACGATTGGTCGGTGAAGCAACGTGGAACATCGCCAAAGCCAACGATTCAAAATCCGATTACAGAACGGCTGCTATGTTCTTGCGAGAAGCAAGCAAAAAGAATCCAAAGGATAAGAAAACAAGTTCACTTTACAACAAACTCCTCAACGAAATGCAAGAAAAGCGAATCAGCGAGACCGTTATTCCTCGAATGTTCAACAATGGTGGTCCGACCTTGGCAGGAATGGTAGTCATGTTTGGAGGGTTCCTCCTCGTTCTTGGAATGATCACGATTGCGAACACTGAATCTACGACAACAGATTACATTGAATTGAATCTCTCATGGAGTGAAAATGGTGTGACAAAAACAGGGACTGTTTCCCTCGAACTTTACCCGAACGATGCGCCAGCCCATGCTGAGAATTTCAAACAACTCGTCGTACAAGGAAAGTATGATGGCACACAATTCCATCGAATCATCGATGATTTCATGATTCAAGGTGGCGACTTTAC
>CAXQWT010000053.1:0-29625 GCA_964227855.1 Salipiger bermudensis
TTGGAAGGAGAATCGTAGCATCAGATCCATGTTTGGCTCTCTCTGCGGCAAGCGCCCCTCGCAATCGTTGAGCAAATCGTTCATCCCGAGCTTTCGAAAGCGTTGGATTGATTCGAGATTCTGTCAAATCCCACCATGCGGCCGTAATAACTGAAGCCGCTGCCATATCCTTTGGAACGTTTTTTGGCGGTGGAACAGCGTCGAAGATACGCACCTTGACGGCCTTTTTCCATTTCTTACCAATGCGAACCATCGAGAGTAGTTTTCTCCAATGTGTGGACACCTTCGCTTCCTGTGTACGCTGCTCTTCCCATGCCTCATCGTCAAGGGTAGGTTCGATGCAATATACTGGACGATCGTGACGAAGCGCAAGACGATGCAAACGTCGAGGTTCGGGGTCAGGGAATCGACCGGTTTGTATCTCATCGAGTTGAGTCAAATCTTCAATCATCGCAGAATCAAGACCGCCTCCCAAGATAGCAGAAGCGAGATTAATACCGGGAGATTCCTTTTCTGATTCCTCTTCAAGTTGCCATACGTCCTCTATTTCTGGACCCTCAAGCAAAGCAAGTGCATGCCATTCAATTCGAGGCCTCAGTGCTCGTGGATGTACGGTTGTTGGGAGAACGCCATGAAGGACAATTTGCCCTCCTTCTGGGTCGTCCCAGACGATGTCTTCCCAAGACAATTCCACACTCAAGTGGTCACGTCCATCACTGGTTTTCAAGCCAGTCTTGAAGGGAGTTGATGTCCCAGCCTTGGTCGAAGTAACCTTGGATCTCTGCCTGAGACCACTGCGGGAACTTTTCCATGGCTTCAGCCATTTGAGGGCTAACGTCTGCAGGTGGTGCCGCAGCAGGTTCGTTGTATTGACCTGGCAATGATGCATACGCCTTGGTTTCTTCCTCATCCTCGTAGAGATAGTCATCCGTGTCGTTGTTACCACGACGCATGACAACGAGGCCAACAATACCCATGACCAAAATCAAACCAATGAGAATCACGATGATGAGCATCAACATACCTGAATCGTCATTATCGCTGGCAATCTTGACGTTGAAACTGTCACCACTGCTTGAACCGTTGTACAGCAATTCACCCGTCACATCATCGAACACGAGGTAATACATTCCAGTTGTTGGATTGACAAAGGATTCCAATGTCACCTCAACGTCAACTTCGCCATCGATTGCGATAAGACTTGATGTGACCGTCTTCTCAGTAACCGGGATTCCACCGTCAACAACGGACTGGATTCGGAGTGTGACTTCACCGGCCTTTGAACCTGTATTGACCACTTCAATTTTGAGCGTCATCGAATCGCCAACTTCAGGTGAACGTGGTAGAAGATCGATTTCTTTGACGGAGTAACTTGCTTCTTCGTAGATGAAGTTGTACAACGAATTGTACCGTGCTTCACCAGAATAGATTGGAGCAATGGAACCGTCGCCCGTTGGACCGCCACCTAAAACAGGAGCACCGGCTGAATCAGTGCCCACAACCCAGAAGACTACTTCGATGTTGTTGATTTGTTCTTGTGTTGGCAATTCCTGGTCGATGGATGGCCACAAGTCAACACAATCTGCTGTTGCAGCATATCCGCCAGCGACTGGCGACAAGGAAAGCGGTGCAGTCAATGGATCAATTCCGTGGATTTGCCCATAGAACGGCCACGTTACATCATTGGTAGGATCGATATAGAACTTCCATGCGACAGAAACATCACCTTGGAACAAGGCCTCCTTCTCTTCAATTTGCAGCGAGATGTCAATGCAACGGAAGTTCGAGGTTGAAACATCTTCTTCGAGAACCGTACCTGCTTCATCTCTTGCTGTCCATGTGTTGGACTTAACAGATGGAGCATTTGCATCGACCTTGACGACGAATTCACCGCATCCAAAGGAGGTCGATGTTGCACAGAAGGCTTCGGACATATCGAGAGCCCCCTCTGGGAGATTTACGAGTTTGAATTGATAGGTGTATTCGTTCGTAAAGGGTGGTGCAGTAATGTTGATGTTGAATGCACCGCCCTTGAACGTGTGGTAGGTTGGCTCTCCATCCAACTTGGTACCATCTGCACCTCCTGCGCCATACGATAAGTATTGAACTCCACCAGCACTGCTCGCATCTGCTGCAAGTCGTGTAACTTCTAGAGTAAGTTCCATCTCAGGCAAGATGTAGACACTATCGAGAAGACCATCAATGTAAGCGAATTGTCCTTCGAAGGCAATCGTGTCACCTGGGTAGACATATCCTTCACGAACATCCGATGTGAACGGTTCACTGATGTCGCTAAAGTACGGTGTAATCATCAAATCGTTGACAGCATCGGTTCGCACATCAAGCCGAATACCATCCGAGTAGTACCATTGTGTGATCTCAGTGGTCGAACCAACAATCTTGCGCTTGTCGTTACCATCCAAGTCCGCAATGGAAATGATTGGCGATGCAAGATTTTGCAGGCCAACAATACCCCAATTGATTCGGATTGGAAGATCGAGATAGAACTCATCCGTAAACGGATTGACAAGGTAATCACCGTCCATTCGTAGCAATCGTGGGCCATCTGAATCTTCCCCTTCAGGAACAATGGTGATGTGCGGGCTGTCCGTCCATGCCGTTTCATTACGTGGGAAGTAGTAGAGCGTGAGGTCGTCTCTGTCATTCGTCAATTCGATCTTAATGTAGTCAATGTCCCTCCAACCGTTTCGGTCTTCCGCTTCGACGATGAGGTGGTATTCATTGCCAGCATACATGGTCTGGTTCCAATCACCCTCATAGGAAGGATGGTTCGAGTTGAGCAATGGTCGTCCAGCTGAATTTTCGATGTTAAACTTGAGAATTTCAGGTGAACGTGAAGGCATTGAAGCATAGGTCACCTCATCATCAAAGATTCCGTACGAACCTCCATCGATAGCGTTTCCAGCGAGATCAAACCCTTCGAGGTACATGCTCACTCGACCCACAGGGTCTTTCTCTTGGTTGGCCAAATCGTTGTAGTTGCCTGTGTAGTTCGCAGTTGGGTATGCTCCATCACCAGTCAAGGCGACCATAGCATACTCGCTCTCATCCGCAACCCCGTCGCTGTTTGCGTCATGCTGGTACTCAACCCAATAATAGAGATTGATTGTGTTAGGGAGGTCTTGGAAGTCGGTAACACCGACCTTGATGTATTGATTGTTGGATGGGATAACCCACGTATCATCAACGAGGCTGCGCCAATTGGCTTCATAGTTCGGATCAACTTGGCCATTCAATACCTTGACCGATACAAGTTCTGGTGCAAACTGATCGACGGTGAGGTTGAATGGAATAGCACAGTCGTCATCAGGTCGGTACACTGCGGTAGGACAAACGGTGTCGCCACCCTCGTAACCCGTCATTCGGAACCGGTAGAAATGCTCACCTGCAGTCGTTGGCCCGAGGTCCATCGTGTAATCAAAGTCGCCTCCAATGGTTCCCGTTTGATTGTCAATTTCAGTCCAAACAAAGACCGGTTCTTCTCCAGAACTGTCGATGCTACGTTCTTCAACGACTGTGAAGTAACTCAATGGATCTGGAGCAACATCGAGGGCCTCGAGGCGAATGCTGCCCGTCATTCGAACATAGCGATTCGAATTTCCTGCCTCAAGATCCTGTGAGACGCCTTCTTCATTGAGTACATTGAAGGAAGTGATTCCCACATCGTTCTCGACTGCATTTCCACCAGCAGGCGCTAAGACAATCGCATCTGGAAGTCCGTTGACGCCATTCGCTGCAGTTTGGCCAGCATAGATTCGTACAACTTGGGTATCCTCCCAAATGTTGTTGACTGTAAAGCGCCAAGTGATTTCCTTACCCTCGGAAATGTCCGCTACGGATGATGCTTGAAGGGTGATGTAATTGTTGGAATTCTCAACTTCGATGAATCCATTCAAGTCCGAATAGGACAGTTCGATTGAACCTGTCTTTGATTCGAAGAGAAGTGAAGCTTCTGAGAAACTGGAACCTGTCAATGAGGAAACGGTATGTGTCGATACAATCTCGTAGATTTCACCATTCGGGTAAAGACCGACTGGGTTTCCAACAAGAGTTGCAGACGTTGTGTAACCGGGAGAGGTGACCACGGAGAGGCTCGAGAATGAGACGCCACCACCGCTCGAAGCATGGACCGCAATTGGGACGGTTGCATACCCAACTGTGGAGGTGGATAAGGCAACACCTTGTGCGAGCTCCTTCGAGAAGTCGTTTGCAGTAGAGAGGTAGTGCGTTACATCGTAAACGACATCTAACCCAACCAAATCAATGGTCGAACCACTGCTTGCATTGAGACTTTCAATGCTGAAGCGGAATTTCTTCCAGCCGTTTCCATTTGCATCGATGTGTGCTGTCGGAGTCAAGGAACTTTGCATTAATGTGTTGACTGCGTTGGTGAGGTTCATTTCTACTGGGTACATTTCTTGTGCACCACGTGTGAAATTACCGATTTCACCCAAGTCAACCTCTTCCAAACCTGACATCAATTTCCAAGTGAATCCTTCGTTAACATTTGTAGTAGAGATGATCTGGTTGTTGTCAAACCCAACTTCAGCAGCGAGGATGGTTGAACCAACAGGAAGCATGAATTCTCCACCATCGACGGATCCCGACAAGCCGAGTGTTAACGTTCTCGAATCTGTTCCGTAGTGGACGTCGTTAGCATCCTTTGAACTGATGAATTTGGTCTGTCGTCCAAACATGTCAAATGCTGGCTCTGTGAACGAATATTCAGCATCTCCATCATCTGCAACGTCAATCTGGATTTGCTCTGCGTGGTGTGCAAATTCAAGATCGAACCACATTCCTGCAACGTTACATGGGTTCTGATAGGAGAGAACCGCAGTAAATCCAAACGCAGAATCCGGCATATCGACAGTTTCACCAAGTGTGTACTTGACGTTGTTTTGCATGATAACGTTGTATCCGTTCATCGAAACGGATACCTCTGGTGCTTCGGGGCAATCGTCTTGAATCACTGGAGTGATCGAAGCGATTGGATAGCTGAAATGTGAACGTTCCATTGGTGGAGTGTAGGAATGGTCGTTGATTGCAGGGTTGTACATCATCAAATCACCAAGACCTTGTGAAGCCCAAATTCCGTTCTCCGGAGGATTTGCTGAAATCATGCTTTGATTGAATCCAGTACCAACACGGCTACCGATTGAGAATCCGTGAAGAGTGGGCGTAGACAATTGGTCAGGGCCTGAATCGAAGTTGAATTTGAAATCAACCGTTGGATAGGTAGAAGAATTGATTCCCCACAGTTCGTGAATGTCGCCAACAAGGCCAGACATTGCGTTGCCATCGTTGTCAAGAACGGCCTGTCCAGTCAACGAATCGAGGATATCGACCGACAAAACAGCAGTGGTTGTCGTCTCTGACTCGATGGTCAAAATACCGTATCCGTTTGGATGATTTTCACCACCTTGTACATTCGGCAGGATGTTTCGGACGCCCATCCAACCGGATTGTGGAAGCGTGCTTCCGAATCGGAAGTTATCGATATACCAGCCTGGCATTGAAGTGGTGTTGTAGATGGTGTAACCGTTACCTGCATTCACGTCGTTGTACTCCATGACAAATCGAAGTTCGATGTAATTGCCTCCGTAATTGGAGAGATCAATCTTGATGTTCGCCCAACCACTCGGATTGAAGCCAGAGATGGAAGTACCTCCAAGAGCATAGTCGTTGAAGGCCACACCGTTGCATCGGCCATCAATCTTGTTTTGAGCGCCTTGGTTGCCAACCTGATAGTATCCTGATCCGAAGGAGAGGCCGGATGAATTCTGAATGTCGATGTCGATGTGCTCCCATGTTGCGGTTGGATCAAAGACTGGCGTTGGTGATGTTCGTATCTCGATGTAGGCACAATCAGCGTACTTGTAGGATGGATTGGTCCCTGAAGTTGCGAGTGTCATCAACTGATGGAAGGAATCAAAGTAGACCGAAGGGTCCTTGATCGCCGTACCAGAAGAAAGGTCGAGTGTTGGGGAGAGGAGGATTTCTTTGAAGGACGCACCGTTGTTATCGTCAGTATAGTCGGTATCGTAGAGACCTGTTCCCCAGCAATCGCTACCTGATGCACAATTCGCAGGGAGTACTGCTCCGCCAAAGAGAGACCCATGTGACCAAGGAGCACCTGATTGAAGTGGCGGGGAGGTCCCATCCATGAAACCGGCCATATCGCTCTCGAAATCGGTGAGGATTCCTTCGGCCTTAAGCGAAACTGGGGTTGAGGTTGAACCATCTTCAAATTGGAATTCATCAACCTTTGAGAAGGAAGTTGTCTGTCCATTGTAGTTCGGATTCCAAACCCGAGGCATTGTTTCAATGTCGATTCGAGTGTGTGCGCCATGAACCGCAGGGTCTGCACGCACCGCCATGCTTGCAGAGGTAATCGATTCAGAGAGGGGCAAATCAATCGATCCATCTACATTGTCTGAATACGTTGTCGCATCGTTGAGAAGAATTTCAACTTCGCTCGATCCTGAACTGAAATTGGTTATGCTTGCTCCACTTGCAAGCGGAGTTAGAACCATCAACATCACGAGGAAGAGCGCAATTTTTGTTCGTCGGTTTTCATTGGCCATGGTGTCACCTAACACTACCGTATCAACACTGGACTAAAACCTCGTCGCTCTAACGTCCATCTCGCCCACCGTTAGGAATCGGGAAAATAAGCGACCAATGCCTCATTTGACGCTAAGGGTTCATATCATATGGAGGCATGCGATAACCATGAAACCATTCTCAACCGAACCCGTGACCCTGATAGAAGAGGTGTTTCCTCAGGACACAAATTCCTACAACACGTTGTTCGGAGGCCGCTTGCTTTCCGTGATGGACAAAGCAGCTGGTATTGCTTGCTCTAAATTTGCACATCGTGAGTTCGTAACCATTTCCATTGATACGTTGACCTTCAAGGCACCTGCACGACAAGGTGACCTGATCGAAGTCACTGGGCGTGTCGTGTTCACAAGCACGCACACCGCTGGCGTGAAAGTTACGGCTTGCGCCATGACAAAATCGGATTGGGAAACACGTGTCATCTGTGAAGGCTATTTCTTTATGGTCGCTATCGATTCAATGATGCGCCCGATTCCAATTCCTCAGTTGGAGCCCTCAAACGATGAAGAAGAGAAGGAATGGAACATCGCTGAGGAGATTCGCAACAATATGCTCTCAAAACGGAAATCTGCATAAGAGCATTGATGAAAGAAGTTCCAGTGGACCACCATATGCCCGTTTTGAACATTGCAATGGTTGGAAGCGATGACCTTGCAAGAGAACTCGCAAAACCCACGGACCAACGAGATGTGCACACGTACGTCCACAAAGAGACGGTTGATGGAAAAGCACGTATTTTGTCCCTGATTCGCCCAGCAAAATATCCTGAGCGATTACGCCCACTTCTGAATGCACTGTCTGCAGCTCGAGCGGGTCTCATTGAGGTAACAGCGATTGATGCAACGCTTGGAGAAGCCTTGGTCGCTTTTGCTAGTGCTGGCATCGAACACGGTGTTGCTGTTCTAGCGCCTCCACAGGGCGAGTGGATCGATGAAGACATGGTTCAGGCGTTGTTCAAACAAGCAGGATTAACCAATTGGACCTTTGAAAAGGCGGACGGAATCGAACTCCGCAATGCATTCTTCACCATCATGGACAATGTTTCAGACCTCCTCGTCTCGATTGAAGAACAACCACTTGTCGTTCCTATTGACCAACATTTCAATGTCAAAGGCATTGGATTAGTTGCCATCGGATACGTTCAATCCGGGGCTGTCTCCGTCCATGATGAAATCACAATGCTCCCCCATGGTGGAACCGGTTCCGTCAAATCCTTACAAGTCATGGATGACGATGTGGAACGGGCAGGAGCAGGTGATCGAGTCGGTATCGCTCTACGAAATGCGAAAGAGGAAAGTTTGTCAGGAACATGCCTGATTGTTCACCCTGAAATCGATGATAAGAAGACCAACACATTCCGCCCTATTGCCTTAGAAGCCCATACGGTCTCTACGATGCATTTGACCTTGTCTCCATTCCAAAAGAAACAACTCGCAGTCGGCGATGTCGTCCATGCATCTATCGATTTACAGTTCAATGTTGGAAGGGTCGAAGCCCTCGAAGATTCAACCTTCAAAGTTCGATGGGAAACGCCCCTTTTGCAACGAATTGATGATGCGCCTAGTGTTCTTATTGCTCAACTTGATTCTAAGCCACGCATTATGGGCAGTGCTCAACTCAACAAGGTCGAGTAAGACGGCTTTCTTCCTCGCGACCAGGAACAATTGTCTCTTAGGCCGTTCCAAGGGATGCATTGATAATAGTTGGCTCAAACTGCCCGACGGGATGCAGACGAGAGGGCGGAACGAACGCCTTGCGGAGTCTGGGGAGAAAATGATTCTCCACGGCCTACGCGTGGCTGGCGAAAGTGGTCGAGCGAGAGCCAGCCTTGGAGAGTCCCGTGTTTCAATCGAATTCAAGAATGGCAATTGCATTGACATACGGTATGACCAAATCCTTCGTATGCAACACCACAATACAACCCTTGTACCAGGTTGGGTTGCGTTCGTTGGCCTATGTCTTTTCTATGCTTCGTGGCGAGTGATAACACCACCAAACATTCGATTAGCCGTTCTCGCACTCGGGCTCGCAATGATCTCTGGATGGGTGTTAACGAAACGCCCGACCTTGACGCTCGACACAAAACTTGGAGATTGCCATGTCCTCCATGCCATCGATTCACGCTTGCTCAAATTCTCAACAATGATTCAGCGAATGAACGATGGATTAACGCTTGAAGAAGCACGAATTGGCGTTGACCTCCTGAACGAGGATGCAGAATTTCCAAGACAAACAGCACAGCTTGCAGCACAGGCTCTTCCTGTACCAGTTCAAGACCTAGAACCCGCCCGGAGCATCATGAATTTCCTTGGCGAATCCCATACAGAGTTGGAAGAGTTTGAAATTGATGAGGATCTTCCTCGATGGGCTAAAGACAAGATCAATCAGGTCCCTGCTGCACTGGAGGAATCTGAGCCAAGACGGCATGGACTTATTGAGCGAGGAAGGGCAAATGCAGGCAACCGACGAGGACCAGTAGCAAACCATGACATGTACTCAAATCCAAACCATGTCTCAAGCACTCATTTCTTGGGTGATGCGCCTCTCCCAATTCCAATGCACCAGAAACCGATCAGTTCATCCCGAATGATTCAGGAGGCTGCGAGCGTGGCATCCAACTCGAGAGATCTTGAATTGACTCCACCACCGACAACTTTTCTCCCAAGTTATGTCGGTCCTGAAGGCGCCCATGTCCCGTCCAATCCGGATGAATTTAGTTCTCCGGATTTGCCACTCATGGATGCAGAATTGGTCGAACAAGAACCAACTCTCTCGCTGGTCGAGCAAGGGCTCATTCCACATTCAAATCTGACCAATCCTAAACCAAACCATCATTCAATCATTCGTCGAGATTCAAAGGGACAAAGAAAGCGCCTTCAACATCGGACCGAACCGAAGCGTCGCATCGCTTCATCTCGAAAAGGCTCTGGCCAAGAATCCGGTCGAATCTTTTCTTCAATGCTCAATAGGGTACGTGATACGATTTCGAGCCTGAAGGACGAGGGCATTGACGAAGAGGTCATAGAGTATATGGGTGAGCATATCCAAGAAGAAGAAACTCCTGTTCCTTCCTCATTTAGTGCGTTAACAGAATCACAGGAAGTTGCACAAGCACAAATGAGTCAACATGGTCTACGGCGCATCGATTAAAGTCCCAGAAATGAAACCATAGTCGGACAAACGTTGCTCATAAGCTTGCAGCGTCATGGCTTTGATTCCTTTTACTCCAAAATCTTGCAACGTAAAACTTGCCGTGACTGTTGCATGAACCAATGCATTTCGAAGCTCATTGATTGTGATTGGCCCCTGCCCTTGAGCGAGGCACGCAGCAAGTGTTCCTGCGAAGGTATCGCCACAACCGGTTGGATCGACGACAACATCGGCCGGATAAGCGGGTAAAGCAATGACATCATTGCCATGTAAGGCAAGAACTCCGTGCTCTCCTTTCTTGATGATGAGTGTTGGTATCGAGGCCATCAACTGAACTTCTTTTGCTGCCTGAACGAGGTTGTCTATGCTTGCCAGCATGGTTGCCTCTCCATCGTTGATAACGACAATATCAACACGTTTCATGGCTTGAATCAACTCATCATGAGCAATGTTAATCCAGAGGTTCATCGAGTCGAGAATGGATGCCCTTTGAGGATTCGTTTGATCGAGAACAGACAATTGAATCGACGGATGGAGGTTTGCACAGAAGGTGATGTTGGATGAAATTCCATGTGTAGGTACCTTGGGTTGGAATCTCTCAAACACATTCAGGTGTGTTTCATGAGTTTCCGCTTGTGCCATGTTTCCATGATACGAACCAACCCAGTGAAAGGTTGAACCCTCTACGATTTCAACACCGCTTGTATCAAGACCAGCGTTTCGTAAGGTTGCAAAATCATCTTCCTGAAAATCAGTCCCAACCACGCCGACGAGACCAACCCTCTCCAGATTCAAACGTCGTTGATGGAATGCTGCAGCCAATCCAGCATACGTTGCAGAACCACCAAGGGTGTTTGGCTCTGATCCGAGTGGAGAAGTAATGCTGTCGTAGGCTATGCTTCCGACAATCAGGACATCCATGCCATCACTTATCCAAGAAGTTCTTGATGCATATCGATGTATTGAATTGTGATATCACCGTTCATGAAATCTTCTTCATCCATGATTCTTCGATGCAAAGGAATCAGATGTTCAACTCCGGTGATAACGGTTTCATCCAAAGCTGTTCGCATTCGTCGAATGGCGTCTTCTCTATCACGCCCCCAAACCAAAAGTTTCGCAAGCAATGAATCGAAACAACCAGGCATCTCGTACCCGGGATGCGCATGTGTGTCTACACGGACACCGAATCCTGAGGGGAAATGACATTCCCAGAGACGACCAGGGCTTGGGATAAATTTTGCAGGATCTTCAGCATTAAGCCGACATTGGATGCTGTGACCTCTCCACGTAATGTCTTCCTGCTTGAGAGGAAGTGCTTCTCCTTGGGCAACGCGAACACCCAACTCGACAAGATTGTGTCCAGTAATCAATTCGGTAACCGTGTGTTCGACTTGAACACGTGGATTGACTTCAAGGAAGTAGAAATCACCGTTCGCATCTCGGAGAAATTCGAACGTTGCAAGGCCCTTGTAACCAACAGATTCTGCGCCTTTGCAAACCAATGAACCGATTTCATGTCGCTTTTCAGGTGTAAGCCATGGCCCTTCCTCAACGAGTTTCTGATGACGGCGTTGAATAGAACAGAAGCGCTCTCCAAAATGAATCGCATCTTTTCCATCCGCAAGAACCTGAAATTCGACGTGTTGTGCACCTTGAATGTACTTTTCGACAAACACTCGATCGTCACCAAATGCAGACTTTGCACGTGATTGACAAAGCTTGAGTGCACTTTCAAACTCACTTTCGTGCTCAACAATCTGCATTCCAATTCCACCGCCTCCGGCTGCGGCTTTGATGATGACTGGATAACCAATGTCATCCGCTAAAGCAGAGGCAACGGAAGCTTCAGAAATGGGTTCTGAAGAACCCTTGGCCGTAGGCAATCCTGCTGCCTCCATGGCTGCTCTGGCCTCGATCTTATCACCGAGAAGCGTGATAACGTCGGCACTTGGTCCAATGAAGGTGATACCTTCCTCCTCAAGTCTTTTCACAAAACCAGCGTTTTCTGCGAGGAATCCATAACCCGGATGAACGGCATCACAGCCCATGTCTTTGGCTGCTTGGACAACTGCCTCGATATCCAGATAGGCATCGAGAGGGTTGATGACATCACGGAAGGTTGCGTCATCAGCGAGTTGAACTGGGAGAGACAATCGATCCTCTTTCCCATAAATAATTGCGGCTTCAATCCCCATGTCCCGTAAGGTTCGCATGATTCGAAGAGCAATTTCACCACGGTTGGCAATCAGTACTTTTTTGAAACCCATGATAAATGGGAATCCAAGGCATCCTATGAGCAAAGCGGTCGTAAATTGTGAATCAAAGTCAAATCTACTTATTAAAAAAGAAAGTTTAATAATACTCCCATGGATGATTCCTAACGGTGAAACCATGTCACAAAGAAAAACACGCCCAGCAAAAGAAGAAGATTTGATCGTACCAAACGGAAACCACGCCATGAATCCTGGTGACGGAACGCCCTATGAACTCCGCCCGGCACTGGTCGATGGAGTTCCTGCAAAAGCAGGAATCGATGCATTTGGAGGATACAGTGAACGAATTCGAATTGAATTTGAGCAAACACATGAACAATTAGGTAGGGGATTTCAGACCAAGTATTTCATGATTCGAAACGAAGAACCCGGCGTTTGCCACTGGGGCCATAACGGAGAGTCATTTACGATTGAAGTCTTCGTTGATGAGGACTAAACTTGGCAACGTTCACAATAATCCAGACGCCTACCACTCAATCGCGTGTGCGTGATGAATCCCTCACATGCATGGCAGTTCAAACCGTTGCGGGTAAAGACATAATGTCGTGCTTGACGACGCGACATACCTTGCTCACGAAGTAGGTCGTACAGTTTTTTGTCAACGGTTACGCCCTTCTGGACATAAGCGAGTTTTGTCGTAGATATTGCCGATTCGGCAAGTGTGGATTGTTCCTTCGAACTCAATGAATTGAGCTTTCGATTCGGATGAAGTCCAGCATTGAACAAGATCTCACTTCGGAGATAGTTTCCGACACCGGCAAGGAACGACTGGTCAAGGAGAAGATGACATAACTGCCTCCCTCCAAATTTCTTGTTTTGAATTTGTTCGAGAACAGGAAGGAATTGAATTTCTTCATCGGCAACATCGGGACCGAGTCGAGCAATGTACGGATGTTGTTCGATTTCCCATGGTTCGAGAAGTTCGATGTCCGTTGCAGACCATAGACACGCCACATGTGATTCAGTTTCGAGTTTGATTCGTAATGACCGATTGGTTTTGCGTTCTTTGCTGGTCTTTTTTTGGACTGTCCAACGCCCGTACAATTGGTTATGACTGTACAAGACATCATCCCCAATGTGTATGAGCATTGCTTTTGATCGGGCCTTAACTCGAAGGACTTCCCTGTCAAGAAATCGATGCTCTTGACCACGAATGGTTGGATAAGGACACTCAACATGTGTGATGAGTTTGCCTTCAAGCGCTTTGCGAAGAGTGTTTGCAGCCCTATGGATTTCCGGTCCTTCAGGCATGTACTGTTGTTCAATCACATGTGTTTAAACAGATGTTTGGATTTCACACACCATGCGCAGGCGATGGACTGAGGAACGTCGCATGCAAAGAGAACATGCTGATTGGATCGTTGGTTACTTGAGAGTTCATGGCCCAATGACGACTCGAGCGATTATCGAAGCATTGTCATCCGAAGGCAGGCCCGTGCAAGCGCATATTTTGTCGAGAGCATTGAGAAAATCTCCTTTTGTAATCTGCGTTGACAAAATCACTGTCGATGGACAACAACAGTCGGTATGGGCTTTCCACATCGATGAAGACTAAACAATCAATAGACGTCACGCAAGTATCGCTTCTGCTCTTTCATCATGGTCTTCTCGATGAAATGGGTGGCATCTGCTTCAGACATTCCTCCATGATCGATTGCGATGTCGATCAGGGCTCGGTGAACGTCTTTTGCCATGTACTGCTTATCACCACAGATGTAGAAGTAGGCTCCGTTTTCAAACCATTCCCACACTTCAGCACCGTGTTCTTTCAATCGGTGTTGAACGTAGATTTTTTCTTCTTGGTCTCGAGACCATGCAGTCGTGAACTTGTACATATGCCCTCCATCAATCCATCCTTCGATTTCATCCTTGTAGTAGTACTCGGTCTTTTCAGATTGATCGCCAAAGAACAACCAGTTTCGGCCGGGGGCGTTGTCATGAACTCGTTGTTCCATAAAGGCGCGGAACGGTGCAATACCGGTTCCTGGACCAACCATGATGATATCCGTGTTTGGGTCTTCTGGTAGAATGAATGATTTCGTTGGAGACATAAAGACACCAACATCCGTCTTGTTGATAATGGCCTCATCGGCCATGTATTGTGTGCACAATCCACCACGCTGTCGGTCATGGTAACTGAAGCGGACAATACCGACCGTCAATTCAACGAATCCGGGGTGTGCATCATGTGATGAAGCAATGGAGTAGAGACGGGGTTTGAGTCGATCTGCTAATTCGAGGAATTCTTCAGGTGAATACTTCACATTGAACTCGCGCATGATGTCTACGTAGTCACGAGTCCAAAGGTAGTCTTCGATGGCTTTTGCGTCAGCAACAATAGCCTTGACTTTCGAAGCAGGGTCATCGGAAGGCATACTTGAGTTTAGACCGGGTGGAAGTTCACCTTCAGAGGTGCTCGACCAATCTGTGTTGTCGCGGCTGCGCTTGACAATGCTCATTGAAATCGACATACCGGACGAAACAATTTTATCGGTCAGGGATTGGACAAATTTCTTGTTCGCCATGTGTACTTCGTAGTCTTTCTTGAGAGCGGAGTAAAGGTCTTTTTCACCCTTGTGTGAGGTGACTGTTTGGTCACGGTCCCAACCCTGGACTTCAATGAGTTCTTCAACGATGTGTGGCGGATTTTCTGGTAGAACACCGAGAGCGTCACCCACCTTGTAATCAAGTCCAGAATCGCCCAAGTCGAAGACAATGTGGCGGGTTTCTTTGCGAGAACCTTCTCCATTGAGAACGTAATTTTCGGTAATTTTTGAATTGTATGGGTTTTTTGCGGACCAGTTGCTCATGGCTATACCTCGTTTGTCGCGACATTAATTTCCAATTGTGGCCTACTTATCATCATTCTCTAACGCCCATAGTCTTGCATCATAGGGTTGAAAGAGTGGGTAAGTGACCCAAGCCCATGAGCCACGCGATTCGAATGCTCGGTACAGGAAATGCATTCTTACCACATCAACGCTACCACTCATTCTTGATTTTCGATGGGAAACATATCATCGACGCACCTCCTACAGCTTTACTCAGTTTACGACGTGCAGGCATCTCACCTGCTGATATTGAAACCATCTTCGTTACCCATTTGCACGGCGACCATGTCTTTGGTTTACCGTTCCTACTCCTTGAAAAAAAATATATTTCCGACAGAGAAGGCGAGAGTCCGCTCACCATTGTTGGATCGAGTGGGGTAAGAGATCGACTGAGAACCCTCTGCAACCTTGCATTCCCTGGTAGCCTCGATGAAGCCCTTGACAATGTGAAATTTGTTGAAACCGATTCAGGAACCATCGATGGTTGGAATTGGGAACGTTTCCGTGTTCATCATGACGATGCTGTCGATCCGTTTGGCTATCGTTTTGAGCATTCAGACGGATGCTCATTTGTGCATTCGGGCGATTCTGGGCCGTGTGAAAATCTCGAAAATGCAATTCAGAGGTCACAACTCGCAGTTGTCGAAATGGGGTTTCCGCAGTGGGTTCCCTCTGACCACCATCACAAACCAAACGACATTCAATCCTTGGCTGAACGCCAATCTGATGTTTCGCTCCTCATCACACATACATTCATTGATTCAAAGAATTCTGAATTTGATCCGATTCTAACGGATTCAACTCCAGACCATCCAGAAAATGTTCATCATCTTGAAGATGGAGACGTTTGGATTTTCCAGAATTCGGAATGGGTTCCTATGAAAAATTGAGTTATTTTTTCCTCCATAATAAGGGGTTTTCCTGAAATCATTGTACTGAAATAAAATGGTTTTTCATGCCATAATAAAGGCCTCCAAAGAATTTGGACGGACATCCTTATGAGGGGGACTCGGACTCACAGAAACTACCCCGGTGTGGAGGGAGAGCCTTCCAATCTCGGGGTATATAATGGAGGTCAAAATATGAAGAAAAACATCTTCGATACATTGCTCTCCAGACAGAGTTTGTTCACAAATAAAGAAATTCTGCATCACAGTCATCGGCCGGCTGTTATGCCGCATCGGGAAAAAGAAATTGAGAGAATTGCTTTCAATCTCGTTGAAGCATTGAATGGACAAATTCCTTCCAACATGATTCTCTATGGTGTTACTGGAGCTGGGAAAACAGCAGTCACACTTCACGTCACAAATTTGCTCAAAGAAAAGGGGGAACAGATGCGAAGAGACATCACCCCGGTTATTGTCAATTGTCGTCAAATTGATACCCAATACCGAGTTCTTTCTCACATTGGGAACAGTCTTCTTGAAGAACACGAAATCGATGAAATCCCCTTTACCGGTTGGCCAACCGATCGCGTCTTCAAAGAACTGGTTCGACGCATGGATTCCAGAAAGGGCGTTTACGTTATTGTGCTCGATGAAATTGATCACCTCGTTCGAAAGGCGGGTGATGATTTGTTGTACAACCTCACCAATCTCAATTCCTTCCTTGACGAGGCTCGAGCCTGTGTCATAGGGATTTCAAATGATCTCAAATTCACAGAATTCCTTGACCCACGTGTTCGGTCTCGCCTCGGACAACAAGACATTCTCTTCTCCCCTTACGATGCAGAACAACTCAAAGACATTCTACGACAACGTTCCGATGAATCGATTGCACCAGAAGTTGTATCAGAAGGAGTGATTGCACTTTGTTCAGCTTTCGCAGCACAAGAACACGGTGATGCTCGATGTGCTCTTGACCTGCTTCGTGTCTCGACAGAAAAAGCAGAACAGTTGGGTGACAAGAAAGTTGAACAACACCACGTCCGAATGGCTCAACATCAAATTGAAGCAGATCAAATTGAACCTGTTATCGCTGGATTGCCAACACAACAGAAACTCGTCCTTGCTGCAGTATTAATCAACGAACGAAACGGTTTGAAGAACATTCAGACGGGACAACTGTACGATGTTTACGACCAAGCTTGCTCCTACCTCAATCTACCGTCACTTACCCAACGTCGTATTTCTGGAATTATCGCGAACTTGGATATGCTTGGCCTCATTACCGCTCGAACGCGTAGTCGAGGGCGATATGGACGTTCAAAAGAAATCAATTCGTGTATTCCAAGCAACGTTGAAACCGAAGAGATCATGATGAGTGCTGATGAAAACATGCGAACTGTGTTCAACAATCGCTACCGTCAACAACGCCCGCTTTGATTCGTTGTTCTTATATGGCAAATGGGGGTCGGGAAGTCCATGAGCAGTGAAGAGAAAGCAGAGTCTGGCGGATTGGCAGAGATCTTCATCAGGCCTTCAGTCACCCTCTCCAAGTGGTATATTGCCATCGGAGCATGGGGTCTTACCCTCGCAATTCTCAACATGATGGGGCAGATTCACCCGAGTTATCGTGTCTCATGGGGAGGCTTACTCACCTTCGAAGCTCTTGCTGACGCATTTGGAAGCAAAGATGACGCCCCTATGTTCGTTGCAGGTGATATCGTATTCATCGCAGCATGCGTCGCTCTTCTTGGGCTTGGCCTTCGATCCATCAACGACAACGTTGAGGGTGGACTCGCAGGTTTCGCTCGCTCCCTTGTTCTCAATGACACCTGGCCTGCTTTGGTTGGTTCTGAGGGCGGACTCATGCGGGCTGCTGGAGCATGGTGCCTCCTTCTCGGATTTGGATTCTATATTGGGTACAGTGTCATGTACATGACATGGATTGACCTTGGTGTTTACTCTGTATCCATTACCCTCGTTGCATTTGGCTTCGCACTCAACGCTGCAAGCCGTGCACCACCGGGTGACGAAACCGTCATGTGATCAGCGAAACAATCGCTTGTGTCCATTTCGAGAAAAAATTGCATCGAGGCATCCCAATGCAAGGCCTTGCCAAAGTGCAATCGACCATCTTAGAATGAGTATTCGCACAGAGATGGCAAGGAGGATACCACTCTTCCCGCCGTCTTTTTTCATGCTTCGCGTGATTACGCCCAATGGTCCTTTCCAGAACATCAACTCTACCAAAACACCGAGCATTAAGCCGCCGAGAGCTAATTGGGTCTGCCACATCTCTTGCAACGGTTGATTCAATGGCCATTCCATGAGCAAAGGCATGGTGCTCAACAGCATCAACAAGGTAATGGGGAAAATGGACAAAGCAATGCCTGCACTTCCAATGAAGTCAAACCCAGGTCCCGACCGTTGACGGGAGGGATAATGTCGAACAATGCGCACGTGGGCTCTTGCATCACGACGACGTTTGTGCAGGAAACGACGCACTCCAACTTCAGGAACGTGAGAAACCAAAGCGTCAGGTGCATAGACGATGCTTCCTCCAGCATTCAACAAACGAAGACTGACCTCCATATCTTCTGCATGATACCAACTTGGATCAAATCCTCCAACGTCGAGCAGAGATTGCCGATGAAACATTGAGCAGGGGCCATTTGCTAGCGATGTTCGCCTTGGCCTGCTTCGGTATTTTGATGCAATTTCAACCGCTCTGAAACGGCTCACTAAGTCTGAATGTGTTTGGAAAATGGTACGACCTGTTACGGCAACAATTGTTTCTTCCCCCACTGGAACATTCGCCATCATCAATTGTTCAATCCAATCTTGTTCGGGCCGTACATCGATATCGGTGATGGCAACCCATTCTCCTTGAGATTGTTTCAAGGCAGCCATTCGACCCGCAGATAGGCCTAATGCCTCCTGGTGTAGAATGGTAATCTCGACATCTGAACGTGCATTCGATTGTTTCCAATCATCCATTAGCGATCCCGTTGAATCGCTTGAACCATCGTTCACTGCAATGATTTCCAATGGACGATGTGTCTGTGCATGTATTGCATCGAGACAGTCTTCCACCCAATCTGCGCCGTTACGGGCGCATACAGTAACGGTGACAAGCGATGCTTCAGTCATACTTCTGCCTCAAAATGAACGAGGAGATTCCTAGCCCGATGCTTGGCTTCCAAATCCAGAATTCGCATGACAACTCCTTGACCCGGTTGCCCATAGACGATAATGGTCCCAAGCGGAGCGGTTGCAAGAACGTACATAGGGGCGAGATCTTCTTCGCCATCAACTTCGATGAGGACAGGCTCCTCCTGTTCGAGCGACCACCTGACAACATCCAACAACTCCGGCGTTAATTGACCCGGTGGATTTGCAACGTTGTTACGAAGAGGAAATTCTTCCCCTCGAACGAGTAAGGATGCCTCCAAAGCCTCACGCTTCGTTTGGCCATCGATAAAGGCAATGTCTGGTAGGACACCCATATCCATCAGCCCTTTTACAGTAACATCACCGACTGCAACGATGGCACCATGATGTAGAGGTAAGGCATCCAACATTGCAGAAAGAGCGACCTCTGGCGCATCCTCTGGCCCTTCAAACAGTTCACCCATGGGTGTTTTGAAGTCGTCATCAAGTACTGCAGGCATGTGCAAGACTTTTCCTTCATAGGAGGGCGGAATCCATGGATGTCCCTCACGATCAACAAGGCCAAGACGGATTCTGCTCGATGACAAAATACCTCCAAGTTCATCGCTTAAGTGCGGTGCTTCTAGAATCGAAAGAGGAGGAAGTCCATTCTCGTACCTTCGTTCATTGATTTGATGACATCGCGGAATTGTTTCCACCGTTGCTACGATACTGTCGGCGGTTCGATGTGTTGGTGCAGGACCATGCGGATCGTCGAGAACGTGCACTTCAAAACGCAAATGAGCGGCATTACTGAGCCAATTCAGCAGCGTTTCCATCCGATCATCAAGAGACTGAATCCAACCACCTTTTGCTTGAGCCATCTCGTCATTGACAACATGGACTTCAATGAAATCAGCCTGACGCAGAGCTGTTTGAATCAGTAATTGATGCCCAGAATGGAATCTATCGAACGTTCCACCGATGAGACATCGACGGAATGAACGGTCCGCTTGCATAATGGTTGGCTGAAGCATGAAGCCTTTGATGACATCGCTTCAAAATCGGTTGAGATGGTGAAAAGCTGTGCCCTGATACCTAACGGCCTTGTTCATCGTTTCCTCGAAGGCCTGACCCTCGGTATCAGGGCGTACTGTAGAGCCGGATGGTTGTCTCGATTTCATCCCGAAGTCGATCGAGGACCCATAGTCCAGCCCGGGTTTCCGCTTTTGCACCGGAATTCACTCCCCGAAGGGTCCTCCCAGTCTTCGATAGCGGACCGTATCATTGGTATCAGACTTCATTGCAATTTCACAGTAGCTCGGGCTGATGTTGCACGTACGGCAAACTGTCCTCACACAGGTTGCATTTCAATACATCGGCCTTCAAGGCATTCGTTGCAACATCGCCCGTCCAATCAACAATTTTGCAATTTCATGGTGACCATTAAGAAGTTCTTCCATGGTAAAATCAGGCCACGTCTCGACATCACATGCCAACCAACCCACCAGAGGATGAATTCTTCCGTTGTGGACAGGACCTTCGTGTTCGATACGTTGAATCATGTCATGAACATCCATGAGGGCTGCTGTTCCGGGCCCTTCAGGAACCATCAACAGATTTAGTTTCAAATTTGGATGCTCTACGTAACTCTGATGTTGGCGGGGATGACCAGGCAAGCCGAGTTGTTCTCCCTTTGGCCTAAAGATGAGACCTGGCCAATTCTTTGGATGATGGGCCAACCACTCGCGACCTCCTGCTGTTGAAAGTTGTGCATCGAGCCAATCCAACGCCCATGTCGACCACCATTGTTCCGGAAGAACGTTGATGCAAGTGCGCATGACATCCAATGAGATCGGCGCTCGCTCTTCCAGAAGTTCAACCGCTTGCGCCCATGCTCGAAGAATGGAACCTCTTGGGTGTACCTTCGATCCTCTGAGAAAACGTTGCAGTAATTCATCATCTGTTCGAAGGTTCATTGATTTAGCACCAAAGAGAACACTCAAGACTTGCTCTTCGTCGTATGGAGCATCCAACCAAATGGTAGCAGCCTTTGGAAGGGTTGTTTCCAATTCAGTATGATATGTTCGACTTAGAAGCAGGAGAACATGAGCAGCCATCGCCTTGTATGCATCAACGTCGAGGAGAGGAACAATATCGACCAAGAGCGATGAATTGGAATCGCAGGAATTGATGACCTGACGTGCAGCATGTTGTTTCCAAACAGTATTGGTCTGCGCCATTGCTTGAACTAAGGAAACTGCATCCAGATCATTGACTGCTACGAGATCAATCCATCCGAAAGGAAGAGCATTTGAGAGGCGCTTCCATCTCGAGGGCCGTTCCGATTCAGGGCTTGCGATCCAAGCAGCAAGTGGTGCTTCACGTTCAATTGAATTCGCAAAATCAGAATCGCCTTGCGGATACAATCTCATCGCTTTTCGGATGAGTTGCTGAACGTCCATATCATGACCAGAGAGGAGTGATTCATCCATTCCACCGGAATGGAACCATTCGAGAAGTTCGCTTGCATTGGCAGGGATGCCTTCACGGGTAGACTCTGGCTCGGTGCGTGAAACCGTTCGTTGAAGTTGAACACGGAAATCGTAGGATTCTTGAGGCCGATAGGAAGTCGTCGCCAACTCATCTGTTGCTAACATCATGGCTGTTTTTCCAGAGAGTTCCTTTGGCTCACCACGCGATGTGATAAGTACTCGGCAACGCCCAGATGCCAAGAGACGTTCCATCAATGCAAAATCATCGATCTCTGCCCATGGCCATTCCACCACCATGTCAAATGATGTTGATTCAAGCATCCATTCTACGATGCATGTTGCACCATGCTGAGAAATCCCTTCCAAGAGAACCACATCAATGGCATTGGAATGCTCTTTCCATGTTCGCTCTCCAAAATCGGCGAGCAAGGCTCGACGAAGGTTCAGGTGAGGTTGCTTGCCTCGCCCAGACAAAAGCCACCGAGTTAACGAACGAAGCCTGGCTTTTCGTTTCGCAGTCGAAAGTCGAGGGTGGCGCTTTCTCATCCATGGACCGAGAATGTCTATGGGTAATGAGTTGTGATTGGAGAAGGACAACGATTCTGTCATCAGTTGTGCGTGATCCCCTAAGGAGGAAACAAGCAAAGTCCGATCGACCGAAGAAGGAAGATGCGCATACAATCCATGTTCAGGACGTACTACGAAAGGCGTACCAACCACTTGACCAATTGCGTGTTCTCCGATTCGAAGCTGAGATGGACCCTCTGAATCAGTTGAATGCAATCGAATCCAGGTCCCATTTGCAACGCCCCATGTGTCGGACTGATCGAGCAATCTCAAACGGAGAATCCCAATTTTATCCGTTTGACTCGCAAAGGCAGTCAATGTGCCCTCAATTGGAACATCTGGCGGAGCAGTCGATTCGTACGAAGATAAAGAAAACCAATGAACTGATGGGCCACGCTGGACTGCCCAAAGCCCCCCTCCTTTTCCACTGGAGGGAAAATCAGTCCCTTGCTCCAAGAGTTCGGTTCTTCTAGGAAGTGAAATCAGCCTTGAAGAGGGCGTGGATAACACACCAAGGACAATGCTTGAACGGTCGTTGGAGAGAACAATCGCGTTCATACCGGTTGGAACCGAACCAACATGATGCCGTACACGTTCAACCAAATCACGAAGTAAATGATCCGCTCCAGAAGGGGTTAATCGATGAATTGCTCCACGTATTGATGCACTATCATCCCGTTGAACCTCTCCCAATTCTCTCAATTGTCGCATCGCAAGTGATGCATGTGGCATAGCAATTCCAAGCACATCCGAAGCTTGGGACACGGTTCCACCCCCATCTAAGAGCCAATCAAGGATGCGACGCTGATAGCGACTGCGAATGGTCTTCTTTGGCATAATGAGTCACTTTTGTTACGCTCTGATGGGGCTCCTTTTTATTTGTTACCTATAAACATCATATTTAGTTACATTTAGTTACAAGTTTCCACTGGAATTGTGAGGTTTCACTTACATAAACCTAAGTTTCGTGTAAAATTTACACTGGTTCTGGTCATTAATGGTAACAAACTCGTCATTTGTTGGAGGAACGGTTATATGAGTGGCCTCGCTCCTTTGGTATAGCGACATCGCCAATGAGCGAAAAGCAAAATCAGAGGAGGACAAGAACATGAAAACAGTACGCATACGAGAAAAAATCAAGAAATTCCTAGGCGATCGACCACGAAACACTGCGGAGATCCTAGAACATATCAACAGCACAATGCGTCATGGCACGACAAGCCAACAACTGGGAAACGTGCTCTCCAAAGACAAAGACATCGTCAAAGTCGGGTACATCAAGCGATCCGGCATTCTATCAGGCGGATATGACATCTGCGAATGGGCCACTCGAATCTGGGTTGAAGACAACTGCCCTGGATGGAAGGAAGGCACCCCCATCATCATCGACCAACAAGGTAACATTACCATGGGCGATGACATGAAGAAGAACTGAGTTGAGGTCCTTGCAAAGCCTTAGTCTTCTCTCAATGGCTGGAATTGCAATCGTCGGAGCGGCTGTTGCCTGGGCGATTAAGAAATTCCTAATGAGTGATTAACTCGCTGAATTACTACGCTATTTCAACGGCCGTTTCTTCTGATGGAGTGTTGTTGTACTGAATGGCACATGTGTTTCTCCCCATGAGGCCGTTGAAAGGACAGTAGCCGAGGGCTGATGTCAAAACGCCCCACAAACCGATGATAAGGAAGACAAGTTCGAGTTGGATTGTTGCAAAAAAATCCAACAACACGAAGCTCGATCCGAACAGTGCACGCAAGATTCTATCAGCACCGCCGACGTTTTTCATATTGGGAAATCTGTAGTTCAAGGCATAAAGCCTTGTTAAGTCTGCATGATACAAAACTGGTTCAGTTGCCTTGGAAGATGTCCATGGCTTCGTCAACACTTGCACCCTGTGATATGATTGCATGACAAGCAGCCGTCATTCGGACAGCCTCATCGGTTGACTTCTGGTGAATGTTTCGTCCGGTCGCAGCACCTTTGCAGCCACTGACGTTGATTTGATCCCAAAGACGTTGGAGGAAATCTCGAGCAGGAAGAGAGCCTCCTCCTGAACAAATAATTCCACATCGCCCAGCAGCTTCTACAGCAACCTTGAGAGATTCTGGTTGCGTCATTCCGTCCCATGCACGTGGATAGTTGACCTTTGCAAAGTCAGCACCAATGCATGCGGCTACACCTGCAGCACCTGAAATCAATTGAGGATCTTTCTCATCTTCAACGGCTTTGCCACGAGGATACATCCAAACAACTGCAATCATGCCTTCTTCGTGTGCTTGACGAATGAAATGAGAAGCTTCTGTCATCATTTCATGCTCGTACTCACTGCCGATGTAAATGGTGTAACCAATTCCAACAACGTTGAGTCCGTTGGAAACCAAGGACATGACATCGTCCATATCCCACATGGCAAGACTGATCGGATCACGTTGCTTGGTTTTGACCAAGTGCGATTTGGAATTCAGTTTCACCAAGTAAGGAACATCAGGATGGTCGCGACCGTACAAGGAAATGAGTCCACCTTGCGCAGCAAGAACGCCGACAGTCCCTTCTCGATGAGCTTGTGCTCCGATTTCGAAAAGATGACCAGGGTCGTTGGATGAGAGAGGAATCGAATTCCCACCGTCGTAGAAATCATCGTTAAGATGTTCGATCTTCTGGTCACACGCAAACAGATTCATGAAACCCGTTCCGCAAGTAGCTGCCATGAGATTCTCAAGATACGTGTCTGCCAGATCATCTGGAACATCAGCAGGGATGTGATAGTCGGACATTCCATTCACGCTCATTGACCGGTAAAGTTTGCAACACGCTTTTCGACGTAAGCAGCAATTCCTTCCTTAGCATCGCTTGAATTGAAGAGAGCTGCTTGCAACTCTCGCTCAAGGGCAAGATGGTACTCGAATGGGATTTCAGGTCCAGTCTGGCATGAACGCTTGATGTTTCCAACAGCCTTCGTTGCCTTGTTTGGTAGTGTGAACTGGCTGCACCAATCGAGAATGTCTCGGCGGAAATCAGCTGCATCGCCTTCCCAGATATGGTTGATGAGGTTGTGCGTATGAGCATCCTCGAAGGACATCAATTCACCAGTGACCATCATCTCAAGGGCCTTGGCCTTTCCAATGAGTCGAGTTAATCGAGCAGTTCCTCCAGTACCTGCTAGAACACCAAGGTTGATCTCAGGTAGGCCGACCTTTCCAGAGTTCTTGCGAGCGATGCGGATGTCAGCAGCCATAGCGATCTCTAGACCGCCACCAACAGCGTGACCGTTGATTGCACAAACGACCAACTTTGACGTCTGCTCAAGACGAGAGAGTGTTTCGTTGGCGTGAAGACAGAAGTTGTACTTGAATCCTGGAGAAACACTGTTCAACATTTGAATCGAAGCACCTGCGGAGAAAAATGAGGAACCGTTTCCTGTCAAGACAATGCATGAAACATCATCATCGAATCGGGCCTTGATGATTGCATCGTCAAGATCACACATCATTCCGTGGGTATATGTGTTCGGGGATCGGTCGTTTGCTTCGGTTAGTGCTGCGCCGGAAGCATCACTTGCTAATTCGATGATGGCGATGCCATCGAGTGTAGCGTAGTTCACGAGTTTGTTTGGCATGGCTTCGAAATTAAGGTCGCTCATATTTGCCCGAAAGCGATTCGCATTATGAACGAATCGTCGCGCCTACTCGCTCGAAATACTCGTTTCATCCGAATCATTAGTGAAAGATATCTTTCCTCCATCACGTCGAACTTTATCCCATTGTTCTCCGATTTTTGTTGCATCAGAAGATTGTTCCCACACGTCACGTGATTTCGCCTTCCGGAAGGGCATTCTTCGCACGCCACGTCCCATCGCCTTCGAATCTTTTCTAAGCATAAACGGAGCAACAGTGTGGTAGAGTAGCGTCTTGTACCAACGCGGCCTAAACAAGTTACCGACCCAAACCAAGCCATCACCACGTTTCTTCTGATCGTTCATCCAACGGCGACACATCCGCTTAAACATGCCATCACCAACGCGATTCATGAGCCAACGATTTGCGACACTCGTGCGAACATACGGTAGCAATTGCTTGCGAACTTCTGTTTCATAATCGCATTCTCCAAGGATGTCATTGGCAGCTAATACACCTGACCAAACCGCCATGCGCATACCGAATCCCCACATGAAATCCTGAAGTCCTCCGGATTCGCCGACATAGTAACGACCGTCTTGTTTGTATCGTTGATTGATGGTGAAGTCTCCTTTTCCTCCAACACGCTTGATCGGGGTTCGGTCTAGGCCAGGATAGTGCTTCTCATACCATGCGATGGTTTCGTTGAGAAATCGTTCACTCTTGGATTGTTTTCGCCACAGACAGGTGCAGATGAGGCCTACGCCGTCAACAATGATGAGGTATGAATAGGCACCTGGTGCGAGTTTGTCGTTGAGTTGGAAAGCGATGTGATTCGGATGAGATGTCTTGAAAATTTCACCATAGGCTACTGCTGAAGTCCCTTTCGGGCCACAAGCGATGATGGTACAATCTTCTTCCTTCACACGAGATTTGTAGTGAATGGTTGCCCCTGCTGCCATAGCCTGACGCTTCATTCCTTGATCAATCGTATGCTCTGACGTACCTCGCTCGACGATTCTATACGCCACACGATCACTCTTTGGCTGGGTAATGACATCGTCAGGATGAATTAAATCAACAACGTGGAATTCAGTCGCCTGGAATTCCGAAGCATCAAAACCCCATTCCTTCAATTGCTCAAAAAAATCAACGTCCATCGACCAGTTCTCAAGCGCTTGGAAATCACCATCAAAGCGAGCACCTGAATCTCCACGAATATCGTGGACGTGGACTTCTTTACCAGCCTTTGCAAGGATGGTTGCAGCAGCCAAACCTGACAATCCAGCACCCATAATATGGATGGGTTTGGACGCATCAGGGCTATCGGCCATGTTGCCCCATCGAGCCGTTACCCTTGAATCATGCGCTCCCTTCGCATCACCATGGGGCGCCACATCATCATCGAGGAAGCCCCTGATGCGCTTCATCACGCTGCATTACGAGAACAACTCGAGACCGTAGGATGTGGCGCAATTGTCTCATTTCTGGGAATCACTCGAGGAACTGAAGGGGATGCGGAAGTTTACGCCCTTGAATTCGATGCTTGGCAAGAGAAACTGGGGCCAGTCCTCGAAGATCTCGCCAATCAGGCATGCGACACATTCGGTACACTCTCTGTCGCAATTGCGCATCGAACAGGTCGAGTCGAACCTCAAGAATCGATTGTGAGCATCCACGTTGCCAGCCCACACAGAAAGGAAGCCTTCCGAGCATGTGAATGGCTCATCGATGAACTCAAAAAACAAGCACCATTGTGGAAGCGTGAAGTGACCTCTAAAGGGTCGACATGGAAAGCAGGATTGGGATGAATATGGACAAAGAGATACAAGGCATCGTTGAGATTGGCTCAAAACCAGTCGTTGAGCGAAAAGCGACTGCAACTGGTCTTTTGCATCTGCAAGAAGCAACAAAACAAGCAATCACCGACAAGACGGTCAAGAAAGGCGACGTACTCGAAGCATCAACGATTGCTGCGATTCAAGCGGTTAAAGAAACGCCACGCATCATCCCACATTGCCATCCAATACCCCTTGAAGGGTGCAAGGTCGATTGGGCATGGGAAGGAAACTCACTACGATGTACCGTACACGTTTCAGCGCACTACAAAACTGGAATTGAAATGGAAGCCATTACAGGGGTAAGCGCAGGCTTGTTGTGTGTTCTGGACATGATCAAATCCTTCGAGAAAGACAACGATGGCCAATATCCAAGCGCAAAAATCACCGATCTCATGATCACCGAGAAACGGAAAGGCTGACATTGTGATCAAACTCGACACATGGCCTCATTCCATAGGGCGCGCTTAAACGAGGGAGGCGAGCAGGCTGAACTGCTGGGGCACGCCTAGCGGTGTGCAACATGTCCGATTCGACAACCTTTGAGAGCCTTGAACTTGAGGCTCACCTCCTCGACCGATTGGATGCCCTCGGGTATGAATTTGCAACACCTGTTCAAGCAATGGCGATTCCTCCTGCTGTTGCAGGCAAAGACGTTCTTGCTACAGCAAGGACGGGTACAGGTAAGACTGCCGCATTCGTTCTACCTATTCTGCAAACCCACCGACCAGGCGTCATCATTTGCCCTACTCGCGAACTTGCCTTACAAGTCGTGAACGAAATTGAGCGCTTAAGTGGCCTTGACAATATTGCCACTGCGCTTATTGGGGGGGCATCGATGAAGAAGCAAATTCAACAATTGACCGAATGGCCTGAAGCCATTCTCGTGGCTACTCCAGGCCGAATTTGTGACCATATGGAGCGAGGTAATGTTGACCTCAATCAGTACGATGTCCTCGTCTTGGATGAGGCGGATGAAATGTTGAGCATGGGATTTGCAGATGACCTAGAATACATCGTGGACCAAATGAACCCAGACCATCAAACGCTTCTCTTCTCGGCAACAATGCCAAAGCATGTTCAGAAGCTTGCAAGCAAGATCCTTGACAATCCCGAGCGCATCCAAGCTTCAGGAAAAGAGGAGCGCCCGCCGAGTCTCGTTCAACAATTCGTTATGATCTGTACACTTCGTGATCGTGTCGATGCGATTGAGAAACTCCTTCTCGCTTGGCAACCAAGTGCTGTAATCGTCTTCTGTAAAACTCGAAACCGGGTTGAAACCGTTGCCGATGTTCTTCGTCCAAAGGGTGCTGAGGCACTTCACGGAGGCATGTCCCAGGCAGAACGAACACGCGTCATGAATCGATTCCGAGAAGGGCGAACCAATGTTTTGGTTGCAACCGACGTTGCTGCTCGAGGAATCGATGTCGATCGAGTCGATTTGGTCTTACAGGATGATTTGCCAACGGATGATGACACCTACATTCATCGCGTTGGCCGAACAGGTCGTGCAGGACGAACTGGGCGAAGTGTTCTCATGGTAGGAAATCGTGCTGTACGTCACATCAAGCGAATCGAAAAGAAGGCTGGTGAACTCGAACGAATGGAGATTCCGACCCAACAAGATATTGACACGATTCAACGGGCTGGATTGGTTGAAGAATTTTCTGAAATTGAACCTCAACAGAACGCATTTGATGTGTTTAACGCTGCAAGAGAATCAGGCATGACCGCAGAAAACATCGCAGTAGCCGCCCTTTCGAAACTGTTGGGTTCTTCCCCTGAGAAGGAGACAAAAAGTGTCTCTCAGGTAAACAAGAGCGACAACGGACCAAAGGCTGCTTTAGTGCTTGGATTGGGTGCCATGGATGGCATCGAACGTGGAGCAATCACAGGAATGGTCTATCGCGTCGGAAATCTACCCGATGCATCGGTTGGGCGTATCGAAATGCTGGACAAGATTACTGCTGTTGAACTTCCAGAGGAATACATCGATCAGCTTGTCCAAGATTTGGATCAAGAACGTGTCGGGCATCGTTACGTCCGTCCTCGACGAAGTGATGATTGGACCTTCCAACCTGAGGGCCGACATCCAAGTCAACGCCGTCATGGTGGAGGGCGCCAAGGCGGAGGGCGAAAAGGACCTGGCGGGCGGCATAACTCACGAGGAAAGG
>CAXQWT010000054.1:0-21825 GCA_964227855.1 Salipiger bermudensis
GAGTAGTCCTCAAAGTCCGTATCCACTGCTGCAGACACACGCCCACGAATTTGTTGATGTAGGGCAATGAGTGCATCTCGCTGTCGATCTAACTGTTCCAATTGTTCATTTAACTGTTCAAGATGAACAACGCCTTCTGTTACGCTAATCTTTTTTCGGCCACTGACAAGTTCGGCGATGGATTGAGCATTATCCGGCAATCTTGAACTAAGTCGTAATGGGCCACCTGAAGGGAGTTTTCTGCGTTCAATCTTGAAAAGGTCGGGGCCGAGATCAACTCGCAGAGAAAACGCCTCACATACTCGAAAAATTGTTCTCGGAGGCCCTCCTTTCTCACTAGGAACTTTCATTTTTTCAACGAGATTACCTTGTTCAAGCTCCTTTAGATGCTTGACAATAGCTTGTTGGCTGACACCTATCAAATCGGCTAATTGCATTGGATAATGCGGTTCCCGAACCAAACGTTCCAAGATGGATCGACGTGTCTTATTTTGAAGCAACATTAACGATTGTTCGAGTTCGTCCATACTACTCAACCTGTAGTTAGGTAGAGATGGACTCATTTGAACTCGTCGGAGATTCTCAGGATGAGGACTCAATCTTCATCCCATGATTGCCAATCCTCATTATTAGCAATCGGAATCTTTCGATCTACCTGTGCAGGCGTCTTCTGTTGTACACTGGAAGTAACAGAGGATGGTTGAATTGCAGGCCGGGGAAATGGGTCGGCGACCTGCTGAGGTGGTTCTTCTCGTGGTGTTGCGGATTCAACATCTCCTCGCATGAGTGCATACACTTGCTCTGTGGTGAGCATGCTACCTGCTTGGACATCATGTGCACCATCCATTTGCTGACGAGAAGCGTTGTTTTGTTGATTCATGTACTCCCCAGTCCGAACGTCAAAGCCAATTTCATCTGTAGCATCTTGGTTCATGGAATCGATTTGATTCTGGACAACATCTGGTGTTAAATCCGTTAGTGGCATAAGTTGTCCATCAGGACCAACCACCATCATAACATTCTGCTTACGGTTCTGTGAAAAAGCGAGTAAAACTCCTGAAAGGGGAAGAAGGAATATCCCCATACAGCAGATTGCACCCCCTATGAAAATCAAAGGAGAATTGAAAATGTCATCCTCCATTTCATCAATTGAGGTAAGCCAAACGGTTTCATTGGCACATTGATCTTCACACTCGATTCGCATTAGATAATCGCCTTTTGCTAATTCCCAAGAACCTAGAACGGTGTATTCAACACTACCATCAGCTGACATTGCACCCCAATCGAGTTTACATTTCGATTCTTCGACGTCACCGATCACATCCGACCCTTCGAGTTCAGAGATTGTGACATTCCCTTCAAAATCTACGCCATACGCTCTGTAACACCCTGAATCGTCAACGTCCATCAATTTCTGTGTCTCAGAGCCTGCATCGATGAAGCCGATGTTGTTTCGCTGTGGATCAAGAGCGTCACCAATGGTGCCCATTTGGCCGATGACGATGATGCTTCCAAGAACAAAACACACCATTGAAGCAACGAGAATACGGAGCGGCCAAGGGTTCTTCTTACCGCTCTCCATGCCCATTGGACAAACCACTCCTCAAAGAAGCCTCGCTTTTTACTTTCACAATCCAAGTTGTTGTAATTTCTCTGGCAGATATGTTTCGGTGACGAAATCAAGACCGTATTTTGCCAAGGATTGCTGTTCAGCCTTCTTACCAACTTCCAACATCATGTTGATCTGTTCTTGCCACCAACCATCTGCGAATCGAGGATCAGTTAATTCAGCATTGAGCGCTTCAATGTCTTTTTTCGACAAATCATCGCTTGGAAGATCGTATGCAAGGATATCGTCAGCGGTAATGCCAAGATAGGTGGAGGTTGGTGTTGCTAGGTATTCGGAAATGTGGGCTGTTTTAATCGCGCCATAGGCGATTGAAGCGAAAATTCGGAACGACCAAGGATCACCGTCCAGGAAAACGACAACCGGTAAGTCCCATTCTTCACTCATTCGTTTCATTATACGGCGAGTTGAACGAGCAGGCTGTCCTTTGAGATGCAACAAAGCACAGTTGAAATCTTCATCAAACCCATTTTCTACGAGACGATCAAACATACCACCAGTCTCGATTGCCATGATGAAATTGATATCGTGTTCGAGGAATTCGATCTTCTCGGCTTCAACATTGTAAGGCACACCATATCCGCTATCACCGACATCGTCTCTTGCATTGATTCGCATCCATTCGCCTCGGCGATTGCGTTCGCGCAATGTAAGGTTTCCAATCATACGAGCCCCGTCTTCTTCTGGCCGTAGCTTGAAGTCTTCTCGAAGGCATCGAGTGACAATTTCCAAATCTTCAGCGAGATTGTTGCTTTCATTCTGAGATTGGAACTTCCCAAGCCCCCAGCCTTCTGAAATGTAATACATTTCACGAAGAGTCGACGATTTCCCATCATCGATCATGCTCTCAATGAATTCGATAACGTGTAAGGCGCGCAAGAGTTGTTTTGCTGAACCAAGACTGGTAGCATCACGAATCGTTCGCTTCTTACCATACTTGTATACGCCTAGTTTTGGATCAAAACCAATGTTGTTCTTAGTTCGAACCGGAAGCGTCATCGTCGGAGGCTCACCTTTGACAATTCGATCATACATTTCCCTAACAACATCATGCAAAGCGACTTTTGTCTCCTCGATTGATTTACGCTCAGCCATTAATAATCATCTCCGAACAAGGTCGTTTGTTTTGTATCTCCAGTTGGAGGAACGGTCTCAGATTCATCCGTACCTCCTTCAATTTCCTCAGTATTTTCGTCGTCTGGAATATCTTCACTAGAGTCATCTTCCTCCTCTGGCAGGGGGGCATTGAGGGCCTGTTCCTGGCGTCGTATTTCTTCAAGCAACTTCTCGTCCATTTTCGTTGCCCCAATTACTTCTTGTGAACCTCGATAGAATATATCTGTCTCGTTCCAATCACCTTTCTCAAGACCATCGAGACTGTATGTAATGACTGTCTGTGAGCCGGGTTGTAACGTTTCAAGTTTCCAAGCCCAAACACCCATTGCCTCTTTTCGACCACCATGCTCATTCCCAATCATGCTCGCACCTTGACGTTCAGGCCAATTAACGAGTATCGTGTAGGAACGTGAACGGGAGGTGTAGTTGTAGAGAATGATGTGAACATCGGTTTGTTTTGTTTCCTTGTTCCATTGAGTTGTTGTTTCAGCAATGACTGCAGACATAATCTTGGTAATTGAAGCGGCCAGATCAGGAACGGGTAATTCAAGCAGTGACGCAGATTTTTCAGCAATAGCTGGGATAATATCGTTGATGAGTTCGAATTTTTCCTTTGTTTTACCCATCTTCTTTTGCTTTTCGAGATGCTTACGAAGCCCCCTGCCCATTTCGAGCATTGCTTTACGAGCTTCTTCCATCACAGTTTCATTATCTGAAAGGGCTTCTTTCGCTTCCGAGGTAAATTGTACGTTGGTACTTGCTAGATGAACCAAGATAGCAGCAGGTCCTTTCGGAACACCCCTTCCTCCTGCTTGGTCCAAACCATATTGTCTCCAATCTACGCTTTCAATTGCTTTTGTCAATAGACATCCACCTTGCTGATACATCAGAGGTACACGATTTGCGAAGCGTAGAATTTCAACAGGTTTGTCTGCTGCCATCCCCTCTCCAAAAATCAGACCAACTTCAACTTGGAATGGATTTCCTTGAGTTACACTCGGAGCTCGAGTCATTGTCGCTACAAATTTCGAGTCAATTGTTTTCGAGAGCCCCTTCTTAATCAATAATTCTTCAATCGGAGACAAACAGGATGTAGGCGGATTAAGCAATTTAACAGGCTTACCTTTCAACAATCGTTCACCTTGGAACGCTTCAAGCAATGCTCGAACTTGTTGTGGTGAGAGAGATTTTGGTTTGAATTTCTCTTCAAGTTCTGAAACTTCACACAACTCTTTCGCTGCACGGCCTGAAACGCCTGAGAACGTACGACGCAGGAAGGTTGTCATCCTTGACTCTGAAGATTCCGAGCAAAGACGCTGCAACTGGCCTAATTCGATTCCATTTGGATGTGGTTTGATGGCTTCAACACGCCCTGGAAGCCGCTCCGTCACCCGTTGCCAGTGGTGCTCCTCTCCGTCAGGGTCAATGAAAAGTATGTCAGCATGAGGATTGACGATACTCGTCATCCGTAGATATTGCCAAACCGATTGACGTCCGCGCTGATATTTTGCTTTCATCTTGGTTTTGACCTTCAAACCGTGAACCTTGTCTCCCCAATCGATACGATCTTGATTGGATTTAATCGCCTTGTTCTTTCTTGTGTCTAACCCAATATCAACAGAAACAGCAGTCGCTTCCTTGGCGATTTTTGATTCAACATGTGTCGGATCACCTGTTGTTAGTTGTGAATACATGACCACACCGGTAATTCCGATACCTTGTTGACCTCTTGATTGCCGAATAGCATGGAATCGTGAGCCGAACAATAACTGGCCAAACACCTTCTCAATACTTGCTCTCGGAATACCTGGTCCATTGTCCTCAACTTCGAGTTGGAGGATGTCTTTTGCATTGTCAAGTTTTGTAATTTTCACAACAATGTCGGGTAAAATCCGAGCCTCTTCACATGCGTCTAACGCGTTATCTACAGCTTCCTTGACTGCAGTAATGAGGGCACGGTTAAGTGTGTCAAAGCCAAGAAAATGCTTGTTCTTCTCAAAAAATTCTGAAATTGCGACCTGCTTTTGATTCGCTGCCATCTTTTCTGCAATGCTCATCTTGACACATCCACCTCAGGTCCTCCTCCGTCCAAGACATCGGGCCAGCAGGTAACAGCAGTCGATTGGCGAGGATACTTGATGTTTCGGCCAAAAACAATCGTGAATGTGCCGAAATCAAAAACCAGACTCGAATGCAATAACGAAGAACAAGATAGGCCAATTCTGTAAAAGAATGCTCCATCGAGTCCAATGGTGGAAAGAATAAGTGCAGCATTCTCATTCGTTCCGGGTGCAATACCTAGTGTTTCGCCCAGAGCCATCATGCCTTCAAATTGATTTGGTTGTGTGATTTAGATTGAGGAGGTACTCCTTGCATGAACATGCATGTCACAGCCTAGGTTATTCCGTTTCCCGAAGGAATCTAAAACCCATCCGCATTCCAAGATCGAATCGTTCCAATAAATGCACTCATTGCTACGGTCAGAGGGCTTGCAAGATACAGTTTTCCAGGACCGGAACGACCTTGGAAATTTCTGTTGATAGCGGATACGGTGACTTGTTCTGGCGTCATTGAAACTCCGGGCCCTGCTCCAATGCAAGCGCCACAACCAGGATCGATGAGTTTCACACCTACATCAAGGAACAATTGGTGCCAGCCCTTTGAAACGGCAACATCTTTGACAATTCCAGATCCGTATTGGATGTAAAAATCAACACCTTCCTTGACGGTTAGGCCTTGCTCTTTAGCAGCCTGGCAAACTTGTGCATAGTATGCAATATCGTCAATTTTTCCGGCAGTACATGAGCCACCGTAGGCAATATCGATGCTGACATCTCCGATGTCGTCGATGTAGGCTCCATTGGTTGGGTCGCTTGGAATCCCCTCATCCGGGTTTCCTGGATGAGCGACCATCGGACGGATTGAGGAAAGATCGATGTGATGAACTCCGCCATGGTATTGCGCTCCTTCATCAGGCGCGACTGCGCGGAGTCGCTGTTCTTCCATGTTCAAGTGAGGCATCTGGGATTCCATCCAATCGTACAAGACATCGTCTGCTTCACAAATTCCTGTTCGAGCTGAACATTCCGTTGCCATATTGCACAATGTTGCCCGCTCATCAGCAGAGAGGGATTGAAGGCCTGGTCCTCCGAATTCCATCGAGCGATTTAATGTCAATTCTTTTCGAGCGTGATCTGCCAAAATATGGAGAATAACGTCCTTTGCAGTGCATCCATCTGTGAGCCTTCCTGTAAATTCAAAGCGAATAGATTCTGGAACCTTGACGAACGTGAAACCTGCTGAGACAAGATTTGCATATTCAGTTGCTCCAACACCCCATGTTAGTGCGTTTGACGCTCCACCCATGCAGGTGTGAGAGTCTGTTGCTTGAATAAAATCTGAGACTTCGATGAATTCTTCACGAGCCACTTGGTGACATATACCAGGCGATACGCCATCGACAGCAGAATAATCGCGTACACCTGTGTGTGCTTGGAAGACTTTCTGCAATTCTCGAAGCGTTTCGACTTTATGCATAAATGGAACAAATTTCGGGTTGTGATGCGCGTACAGAAGGTGGTCTTCGAAGACTCCAAATTTTTGCGGATTTGTGAGCTGATAATCCTCTCCATACGTCTCCTGAAGGAATGTGTGAACTTGAGCCGTTGTGAATTCGTGAGAATATCCTCCTTGAACTTGTGCGATAACAGGGTCATCTGGTTTGACGCAAGCACCTTGTGGTTGCCCGACGAGGTTCCGAGCGATAATTTTCTCAGCCATTGTCATTGGACGTTGTTCCATGGAGAGTTCTGGAAGTTCGATTTCACCATTCCCGAGTCGTTTTGAAAATTCGAACAAACCTCCGGATTCGAGAATCAATGCTGTAACATCATCGTATTGAGATGTGAACTCATTCAAGGACAAAGATTCACCATTTTGCAACCGTTCCAACATGGCGTGGTTGCCCATGAGTTGACCGAGATTGATGTTGTTTCGTTCGTGAATTGGAGCGAACGATGCTGCAATAACAATCCGAATCCCTGCCCACCGTTCGCACTGGGCTGCCGTTTCTCGGCTTGAGCCTGTACCCTTTCGTTGACCTGAAACGATCACTTCGAAGTTCCCGTTAATCAAAGCGTCTTCGTTGAAAACTCGTATTCCATTTTGCATCAATCCAGCATATGCATTTTTTGCGATCATTGCTGGCTCATGATCGAAACAAACCCACGCAGGAGTCATCACGTCGGTGTTGATGTCATCAAGTAAATCTTCGATCTTCAAATCTTCCATTCGCAAATCGAGACCTTCATACAATTGTTTGCGAATTAAATTGAGGTCTTTGGTGAGGAATAGGACACGCTTGCCGGGCGTAAGCGAAATCGAGTCAGCCAACTTTTGCATCTCCATCCCCAATCTCCTCACAGACCATTGAGGTTTAACCAATTCGCTTGCTTATTCTCTAAAAAAAGAAAAATATCGGGGGGTAAGGTTTAAAAATACCATGCCAATCGTTGATATATCTATTTGTTAATATTGATGAGGTGAGATGTTATGGACGATCAGCAAGTTGAAGATATTGTAAAATGCCAAGAATGTGGAGGACGAAGCTTAACGAGAGACGAAACCCGTGGAGAAGTCACCTGTGACGATTGCGGACTTGTCTTAGAAGACAACGTCATCGATCAAGGTGCAGAATGGCGAGTGTTCTCTCCTGAACAAGGAGATCAACGTGCTCGTACAGGTGCTCCAATGACCGTTATGCTCCACGACAAAGGTCTCTCAACCGATATTGACTGGCAAAACAAGGATTACTCTGGAAAAACAATCAATTCACGTTACCGCTCCCAATTCTACCGTATGAGAAAGTGGCAGAAGCGTAGCCGTGTCAGCAATGCAACTGAGCGAAACCTCGCTATGGCATTGGCGGAATTGGACCGAATGGCAAGCCGTCTTGAGCTTCCAAAGACAGTCCGCGAAGCAGCAGCAGTGAATTACAAGAAAGCGGTCGACAAGCGACTCATCCGCGGCCGCTCCATTGAAGGAGTAGCAGCGGCATCACTTTACGCAGCGTGCAGACAATGCGGTGTCCCTCGAACACTCGACGAAATTGGTCAAGCGTCTCGAACCGGACGAAAAGAAATCGGACGAACATATCGATTTATGGTTCGTGAATTGAAAATGAAGATTATGCCAACCGGTCCAGAGGATTACATCTCTCGCTTCTGCTCAGGTTTGGGATTGGACTCAGAAGTTGAAGCAAAAGCCTACGAGTTGATCAAGGCCGCACAAGAGAAAGAATTGACCAGTGGTCGTGGACCAACAGGAATTGCTGCTTCGATTATCTACATTGCATCTGTTCTCTGTGGCAAGCGCCGTACTCAGCGAGAAGTTGCTGAAGTTGCTGGTGTTACTGAAGTTACAATTCGTAATCGATACAAGGAACTGATTCAGAACCTTAACATTGAATTGGACATTTGAGGAAAAGGGGGTTCTTCATGAGTAAGAGCCGCGATGCGATTGCGAAAGCAACGTTTGAAGTCGTTGCAACGAAATTGGTGCAAGCTCTCGAAGATGGAACGAAGGTTTGGCCTCTTCCAGAACCGCCAATGATCGACCCAGATTTCCCTCCACGAAGTCCAGAACGCGACCAGGACTTGATTTCCCAAGGATTGTCGATGCTTCATGCAGATGTTGGTATGTTCGACAGACACCTTTCAACCATCGTCGATCTCATCGTTCCACATCGGATGAATTTGAGCGATGACCCGTTCGAGGTGCATCAGAAATGGCTAGGGCGTCGAACCGATGACGTCGCCCAACGCATGCTGTTCTGTATTGCAACTGATTGGCTTGCTCAAGCCTTTGATTCAAGCGCACCGAACACTGACCGATGGTGGTTAGCCGTTGCCCTCATCAACGGGCTTGCATCGACACCGTATGGCCAACCGGTTCACCAAGGCTATCACTTGGTTGAATCGATTGCACTTGCTGAACGACCGGGTACTTGGCACACACAACCGGAAGATGGTCCACAAAACATGGGATGGAACCCGAACGCTGTTGTTCCAAGGACAACATCAGTTGTTGCACACGATGCAGGTGTTGATGCAGCAAGATGGTTATTGAATTGCCTTGAACAAGATGAGTTGGACCGGCGCCTCTTGCTGATGGAATGGGTAAAACTGCTTCTTGAACGCCCTGGGCTGATCGAACCACTCGAATTGGTTAGCATTCTCACTCGACGGGCAGAAGATGAACACCAAGAAGTTGCATCGAAGGTCATCCTTTGCCTTGCACGATTGTTGGAGTACGACCAAGAACAGGGTCTTGCGATTGCAAAGATTTTGCATGGACGTAAAGAATTGCTTCTACGTCGTGGAATGGCTGATGTTCTGACGAGAATATTCCGCCGTACCGGTTGGGAAGCAGTACCGTTTCTCGATGAGATGCTGATGGATGAAGATGAGAGCGTTCTTGCAGCAGCATCCGCAACCGTTGGCGACTTGAAATTCCTCGATGAGGAAGTCTGGGCCGACCGTCTTGCCTCACTGTTAGAACATGAGGTGCCGATCGTTCGTAGAAACATCGTGCTTAGCCTCCGGGATTACGTTGAAACATATCCTGATGATGATCGACAAATCATTCCATCGTTATGGAACGATGGCGACGAAGTCGTACAAATCCGTCTTCGCGAGTTGTTGATGCGGATGGATGAAATCCATCCCGAACGATTTGCAAAACATCTTCCATTGCTTAAACCAGAACGCCTCGAAGCGTTGTGGATGACCATGGACGCTCGTCGCCAAGGACGAAGCCAATTGTGGAAAGATTGGCTATCCAACGAGGGTCCACTACCTGAATCCATTGCTCCAATTCAAGAAATTCACGAAAGTACTGGAGTAGCTCCCGAGGAATTACCGGACCTTGATGACGCACTGAACATGCTTGACGACACCCTCGGATTCATCGACTAAGTGTATTGACAGCAATGCGACATACTGATAATGGATGCAATCTTGCTGAGAGTGATGAGAACTCACGCCTTTTCTATGGTTCTCCTTCTTTTGCTGACTGCAGTAGTACAATCTGTCGCAGCAGAGGAAAATGATCCATCGCTTGAAGCGCGTGAGACTCAGGCTGAATTTTTCCCAGATACGGAGACAACTTGGCTTCAATGGAGAAACATTGAGACAACAGACGGCTTGCTCCTCGATCAACTGAAGATGGCAACGTACGAAGTTCATCGGCTTGAAGGTGGCCGATTTTTCCCAAATTCGTTGACGCCTGAAACTCTGATTGTAGAAGATATTCCAGCATGTTACATCAATGAATTGAACGAGGTCTGTTCTGGTAAAGTTCATTCAATATTTTTTGAACCAAGACCTGGAACGTCATCAGAAGTTTCGTATGCCATCGTTACAACCCTTCGCGATGGTACCCGAACAGAGGCGGTAAATGTCGGGTTATCTCAGACGCCTGCAGGACATAGGGAAATTGTAGCATCCTCGATTGCACCTGAACTCTTCGAAGTATCCTACGATGTTGCAAACCAATCAACGGTCTTCTCATGGCGGCCTTCCTGTGCTGGAAATAATTTCTATCATACCTTGTATGAACACACGGTCCTTGCGACAAAATCGACATGGGACGAGATGGACAAGACGCTTGTATCCAATTTTATCCCTGCAACTTCCTCGCAATATACCTTGGACTGGACGAACCAAACCATCGAACGAGAAGTATACTACACAATCACTTGTTACTACCCTGCATATTGCGACGATAATGGATGCTATCCTGCTCGTGAGGATACGCGGCTTCATAGCGGAAACAGTTTGACTCAAGCCATTGTGGAGGACAACCAAGCACCACGATATGGCGGCTCATTGTTTGCTGAATTCAATCCTAGCGAGTCTCAAACAATTTTACAATGGAGTGAAGTTACTCAGCCAGATATCTCGAAGGTTCGTATTTATCATGCCACAAACCCAATTGTATCTGTTGAGCAAAATGGAGTTCAGGTTCTTGCTGAATTGGATGTGACGAGTGTTGAATTCATTCATCAGTTGTCCTCGGATTGGATGCTAACCTCACATTATGCTATTGGACTTGTCGACCTCCAAGGAAACGTCCAAATCGATCAGTTCGATGTTTCTGGAAAGGTTGGCCCTATCGTTGAACGGAATTTGCCTGTTTCAATTTCAGATTTACACATTGAACAAGAAAATTCAACTCTCCGTTTTCAATGGAATCTTGATTCCCAATTTATCAGTGGAGATGCAGTTTTGTGGACCTCAACATCCCCAAATCCCGATATGTCACCTGCATGGGAAGAGGTCACAAGATTGAATCCATCAACTCTAGAGCATCATATGACCTTTGATGCATTGACTGAAGCGTGGTATGCCTTGACGTTGGAAGGTACATGGGGATCCTCCCCAAGCACACATATTGACAATCGAATTTACCTTGATCAGAATGCTGTTTTGTTCACGCCGAAGGAGCAAACGGATGATGTAGAGCTAACCGATGAGAATTCGACAACTGAATTGATCAATTTACCTGAGTTCGCTCTTACCTTTGAAAAGGAAAATCACATACTAAGAAATGGAGACTGGGTGATTATTGGTTCTGAAAATAACGAAAGCTACACTCTTCAGTTTGCACATTCGCAACCGGATTCAACCATCCGTTGGACAAACGCTTTGAATTCAAACCCGTTCTGGTTTTCAGCAAGTAAATCAGAGGACGGTTACTCAATCACTGTGGAAGAACCCGTAAATCTCGTCCATATAGAATCGACCAACGTGAACGGCGAGATTCACATTGTTCGTATCGGTATTGACTGGCCGGACGAAGACGTTAGCGAGCCAGAAAATTCCAACCAAGAAGAATTATTGGAGAACAAACAAGCGTCGTCTAAAGAATCCGTCTCTTTACCGCTGTTGATGATTGTGGGCGTCATTGCCGCCTATCTGTTGATCATTCTCTCCCTGAAAGGTAAGGATGAACTTCTGGTCGATACCGAAGAAGAATGAATCATTCTTCTTCTGCCATGAGCGGGCCATTTGTAACCAAGTATGCATAAAACCCGGCGTAGGTAACGAGCAAACCGATTAACGTCAACAACATTGCAGCAGGCTCAGGAAGAGAATCTCCAACTGCTGTATTTCCAGAGATCCAAGACAATCCGAGAATACCGATTCCAGCACCTGCAACAGTCTTCCAAGTGGACATAGGGTGTTTCCATTTGTCAATGGTTGGAACGACACCGAATTCGTTGAACACATGTTCGAACCAACTAAAGTAGAGAAGGGACAGTCCGATGAGCCCGCTTAATCCTCTTGAGAATGATGCGTCCAACCACGGTCCAGCCGGAAGGAATTCAAAAAATGAAAACGAAAGAAAAACCAGGCCGCCGACCAGGAGAATCACCTTTCGATTTGACTCCATTGACGTTACGAGGAGGTACACGCTTGATAGCCTGTCGCTTGTAAGCAATGCCATGGGCACAGTTCGTGATGCGGTCATCGTCGCTGCAGGCTTGGGCACCAGAATGCTCCCTACAAGTGCATACATCCCAAAGGAACTGTTGCCTCTTGTCGATCTCCCTGTCCTACACCATCTTATCTTTGAGGCCAAACATGCAGGATGTGATCGAATTCACATCATTACATCTCCAACAAAGGATTTCTCATCGTTTCAGGAAAATCTGAATGCAACCTATCCGATGTATGGTAAGGGAAAGGACCATCTAAATCCTCTTGATGATGTTGAGATTTTCTTCCATACACAATATGAGCAGAAAGGGCTTGGGCATGCAATCATGACGGCTAGAGAGTCTGTTCTTGGGCCATTTCTCGTATTGCTCGGCGATAACATTCTTACTTCACATCATGCATCGTTGGCAGAATTCCGAGCATCCGATGTTTCCAAGCAGCTTGTCGAATTATTTGGGCAACATGGTCAGCCGTGTGTATCGGTTTACGATGTCGGGATTGAGCGCGTTAACAACTATGGGATTGTATCCATGGATAATGGAAAAATCACATCAATCGTAGAGAAGCCAGAACCAGAAAATGCCCCTTCTACATATGCACTTTGCGGGCGCTATCTTTTCGCAGAAAATACATTTGATCTCCTAGAGCGATATTCTGTTGAAGAGTTTGGGGAGCTTCAATCAATTGCGTTGATGAAACATTGGATGGATTCAGAAAACTTACGCGCACACGTCCTTTCAGACTCTGTTGCTTGTTACGATTCAGGGTTACCGTTTGAGTGGCTAAAATCTCAAATCGATCATGCACTTCAACGCCCTGAATATGCTGAACAATTGAACGAGTGGTTGAAACAACGCCTCGCCTAATCGTTCCCAGGTTTCCAGAACGTGAGTGGGAGAGGGCGCTCTCGACGCATTGCTCGTTTAGCAAGGTGGTCTGCACGTTCGTTCCAACGGTGCCCGCGGTGGGCTTTGACATGGCTCCAGGTTAAGTCACGCTGGGATGCTACCTCACTCCAAACCGATTGAATACGAGCAGCAAGCTCTCTGTTTGCCTTTGCCTTCCATGCCCCAGTTGCAATGTTGCCAGCGTATTGACTATCGAGACGAATTCGAACAGGGTCATCGCTCTCCTCGGTTAGTAACCAACGTAATGCTGCAAAGAGGCCGGAGAGTTCAGCCGTATTGTTCGACCCAACCTCCGCACCAATAAATTCCTCATCTTCAGGTGATGTTGAAACGGGCCCAGAAAATTCGGTTATGATTTCGCCACTCCCACGACCAAGGCCAGAATCGCCTTGAACGACAACAACGCCCCAACCAGCAAATGTTGAGGCATCAACATTTTGATTTCCATCGCATGAACCGTCGACGTACAACGTGAGTCGAGTCGGTTCATTCACTCTCTTCACTCGCCCAACATGCTTCGATAAGCATCTGCAGACATAAGTGATGATACATCATCTGGGTTTGAAAGTCTCATCTTTACAATCCATCCATCGCCGTACGGGCTTGTGTTCATCAGTTCAGGAGTATCTTCGAGATCCATGTTGACTTCTGTAATTTCTCCAGCCAGTGGCGCAAAGATAGGCGACGCAGATTTGACCGATTCGACAATAGCGAACTCACCCATGTCGTCGAGCATTTCTCCTCCTTCTGGTAATTCGATGTAAACAATATCCGTCAGTGCATCTTGAGCGTGATCGGTAATGCCGATGGTTGCAATGTCCCCATCCATTCGAATCCATTCGTGTTCTTTCGTGTAAAACAATTCAGCAGGTATTTCACTCATACTCTCACCGTTCTCACGCAAGTGAAAGAAGGGTATGAATCAACCGCTTCTACCGTATCTCATTCGGATTCATCAATTTCCGATTTCAGAACATGTTGTTCCAAAGAAGCCCAAGCCTGACCAACATTCTTCTCTTTTTCTGTTTGATGTACATCCTCTTGGACGCGCTGTGTCATTTCATCATCAGATTCGTCTGGGAATTGTTGCCCTAAGCCTCCCTTACGCAGACTGGATCCAATCAACACTGCACCGAATATTGGAAAAATCCATCCAATTTCTGGGCTTGCTGAATAACGCCCTGAATTAAGACCCACTGCAAAGACGAATATGAGGCACATACCCGTTCCCATGAGGATCTTTCGCGCTCGTTCAGCAGGGGTCATTGATACTTCGAAGTTGACATGCTGTATCAAACCAACGCTATCAGTACGTTTCACGCATTAGTTTGTGAATCTTGTAAGGGAGGAGCGCACGGTTCACAGGAGTTACCTCCAATATGCGACCATCGTCCCTTCGTCGAATGTCTTGGAGCAATGGGTGGCGACTCTTTTTGTGTAGGGTCAAAAGAGTCGGCTTGTCAACTTCGAGAGCGTTTCGAACGGCGTTGACAAAGGCTTCAGATTCAACAGCGAACTTACCGATTTCGTCGATAACAATAACCTCACAATTCTCAATTGCATGTTGGATTGCAGGTATGGCAACACGCTCGAGCTCTTCTGTATTCAACCCGTATCCAAGCACGCGCAACCTGGAATCGATGCTTTTGTGTGCAATCTCTCCTTCATCGCCCGTGACTAAATCTCGAATTTTGTACCCGAGGCGTTCTCCATTTTCGAGAATAGGCTCAGTGCAAATGCCACCAATGATTTCGGTATCGCTCAAATTGCGAGCAGAGAGTTCTCGCTCTCGTTCCTCTTTCAGCATCGAGAGAACCTTCTCCATTACAGCGGATTTTCCACTACGGGGAAGTCCCGTAATGCCAATTTTTGGATGAATGCCCATTACTTAGATCCTCCAACTGACAAATACCATTCGAAACTACCAAGGGATTGAATATAAAACATCGTATACAATGTACAGTCAAGGGTATGTTCTTGATTCACTTAACGACCTCTTCAACTCCAGTTTCCAAACCCAGCTGAAGCGGAAGCATCTCCAATTCGTAATTGTTGACGTTGTTGTTGGCAGACCAAGCCTTGGCCCAATCATCTAAGTCGCGTTGGTTGAGTTGGTCACACATCCACTCCAAGGCCTTCTGAAGTTCGCCCTTCGCAGCAGTGAGTCTACCAAGGATTGCTTGGTTCATTTCAATGTGATTCACACTGTTGCCAAGGATGCAACCCTTTGGGATAACTGCCCAACGAAGCCGACGTTCTTGATGTGCATTTACAATGGCTTGGCAAGCAAGGCGAGGGCCGTAGGTTTGCACTTCGGTTTTCCCAGACCACATAGCCAATTGACGTTCATTTGCTCGTGAAGGAATGTCCTTTCGGAATGCTGGGTGTCGAATGTATACGCCGCCGGTTTCATCTTCAGTGAAATGTACACCTCGGATAAACGGTCGTGAAGATTTTGTCTTGTCCCAACTTGAGATGTTGTTTGAATGCGCCGTCTGGTCGATTTCTCCGACACGTACCTTGACCGTTTGCTCTTGCGTTGCAAGCCAGTGATCGTGGTCGCCGAGCCGAGGAAGTTGCGACATACTGTCGAGGATTTTGAGGATGTTCTTCCGCTCGATTTGATCCCGAGGCAAACGAGGAACAGCCCACGTGTTTCGTGCCCACTGTACCCATTGTGTTTGCTTGAGTGAAAACGACGGTACACGAGATGAAAGTCCTGAGCCAACACGGCGAAGGTCTGAACGTGTAACCGGTCCGATAATGTTGAGAGATTCGGTTCCATTCGGTGTGGAAGAGATACCTAGAATGGCAACACCCTGGGTCATACCTGGAAACAAGAGATTCGCTTCTTCAATAGCCCAGACTTCGTTCCAAGAGTGCTTTTCGACGAGGAGCTTTCGAAGTGGGTGCGATGATTGTTCACGCAAGAGGCTGTCAGGAGCGACGATTCGCATCTTTCCATTTGAAGAAAGAACCTGCATACCGCGTTCAATAAACAATCGATAGAGGTTGACGTTTCCACGCATTGTGGAGAAGCGGGGACCATCTTCGTTGGAGAGACTTCGGAGCTTTTCGCTCAAATCCTTGCGGCGTTGTGAACCATCGTCCATGCCTCGGAATCGATCTTTGATTCGCAACCAAGGTGGGTTTGAGATGATTAAACGAGGAGAATCTTGCCACGGCCATTCTTCTTGAAGCGTATCGGAACATACGATGTTTTGCTCGAGAATATTCTCAATAAGTTCACGAGGTAACTTTCCTTCTTGCTCACCTGAGAGCGTGACAAGATCAAGGCGAATGGCCTCAAGGAGTAACCGCCTTCGAGTGGAGCGAACAACCAATTCATCAACATCAACAAGTTGAAATCCTCGGAACAACCGTTCTGTGTCTTCTTTGCGAAGCTCTGAACTCTGGCCTTCAAACATTTCACTGTGCTTGCGAAGCATGCGTGCGTGAAAAATTCCTCCGCCACAAGACATGTCTGAGAATGGTAGAGGGATCCCGCTGCTGGTACGTTCGCTGCGCTTTACTGCTTCAAGGGCATCTTCATCAAGCGTAACTTCTTCTTCACTAGGAGGGAAGTTGAGTTTCTTGATGTGCTTCTGGAAGCCAGGGGGCAGGTCTGCAAGATGCATATTGGTCGTCTGCTTCTTGACTTTTGGCTGGATGGTCGCCTCAAGCATTTCCGATGAAATGATCGAATCTGCGAGACGAGGAGGAGTGGGGTGTGCTCCACGTGGGGAGCGACCATCAGACTCAGCATCATGACGTGCAAGAAGATGGTCGAGAACATGACCTGGATCGGTCAAGAGATTTGCTGGGAGGGTTGGCCAATCTTCAGGGAGAAGAGCAGCGATTGGTTGGTGGGTTCGAAGCGAGTTTTCCCATGCATCGAGCCACATTTCGATTTGTGTTTGTCTGTTGTCTAAGCATCGATCTAATCTCGCATACCAGCCGCTAACTCCGTTTTGCATAGTCCGCCCCAACCAGTGGGTATTCAATCATGGTTTGAATGTGCCTGTTGAAATCATGAAATGATTCATTCTGAGAGTGAATCGTTTTGCGCGGACAACTTTGCAAGTACAACTCCTTCTTGATGCCACTTCCAACCGTTTGAGACCCAATCGAACAACGCTTTGAGCTCCTTTTCGTTAACATCAGCAGTCGAGGCAATTTTCTTGAGAATCCGTAGTTCTCTTCGGTCGTATTCCCCGTCAGCAGCAGCCAGTAGAGCACCGTCTCTGAGGGCAAAACGTAAGGTTTCTATGTCTGCATTCTTCAACAGATTTGAGAGTCGATTTGTGTCGAACAATCCCTTTCGAATTGAAGTCCTCGCTTCAGGATGGACCATTGCTCGCCCCATGAATCCTTCAAGCAGTTGAATCTCTTCCCGAACGAGCTCACCATCTGCAGCAGCAATCAAGACGAGCAAGTCAGCATAACGCGCTCTTTCAGCAGCATCCAAATCAGCGACGCCGTCGCAAAACATAGGCCTTCAACCTTGGAGAGAGTTCAACAAATCGTAACCATCTTGCATCCAGGCATACCCGATCTTCGTCCAATCGATGAGTTGTTGTACAGCGTCAGGAACGAGGCCAAGATGCTCGGCGATTTCTTTCAAAACTTCGAGTTCAGCATCATCGACTGAACCATCCGAAGCCGCCATCAATACAGCGTCCCGAAGAGCAAGACGACCGGCTTCAGGTCCGAGACCATCCAAACACTCCTCGAGAGTTGGAGGGCTCTTGAGTGACCTTCGAAGGACCTCACGCTGGTTTGGAGACAGCAAAGCCTTGCCGAGCTGTTGCTCAAACATGGCGAGTTCATCCACGGTAATTTCTTCATCGACACGGGCCATGTACGCAAGCAGACGAGCATAGGCGTATCGTTCATCACGGGGTAAATTTTGGAGAGTGTCGGGTAGCATTGAAACCACTCTTACGCTTCTCCATCATGAACCTCTCGCTTCCAAGGCAGTTGAAATTATGATTTGTCACCACAATCTCTGGGACCACACGATGATTGATAGGGGAGGCACTGCAAGACATTACCATGCACCCTTCAGTCAATGTGCTTGGTAAAGAACTCAAACCATGCTCTACGGACCCACTTACCGGCTGGTATCGCGATGGTTGCTGCAATACCGATGAGAACGATCGAGGTTCTCACACAGTTTGCTGCGTTGTAAATCAAGAGTTCCTTGAGTTTGCTAAATCTCAGGGTAATGATTTGATGACCCCTGCCCCCCACTTTTCATTTCCAGGATTGAAGCCTGGTGATTCGTGGTGTGTATGTGCACGAACATGGCTTGCCGCAGTTCATGCAGGTTCAGCATGCCCTGTCGATTTGGAAGCAACCCACGAAGAGGCACTGAGTATTATTCCGTTTGATCTGCTTGAGACCCATGCGGTTTAGATGGGGAAAATTGGAAGACAAAAATTCTCATTGATAGCCAAATGATAACACCCCAGCACATCATATTGGGAATGCCCATCCATTCGATCTGATTCGGGTATTGTTTGGAAAGCCATCCTATGGTCAAACTCGAACCAACCAAACTTCCAACGTAAACTGGAATTGCTGTTGGTAGAGTCCAAGCGAGTGGTTTGTGGTTGTCGAACGTGTACCATCGATGAATGAAATGCGCCATTATCCCAGTTAAGCCCCAAAATGTCCCCCAGAGAATTCGAACGTCAACATCCGGGAGCAAGAACATCGATACCGTCCATGAAACGAAGAATATGCCGCTGTTAAAGGCCCCAGCAAGGGCGAAGCGACCCAGTGAACCACGAGGCGCTAAACGTCCGTGTATGGCCTTCAAATCAGTCGTCATCGGTGACCACATCACTTGGTTTACCAGTTACGATTTCACGTAGCCGTTTGTTGTCTTCTTGTATTGCATCCATCCAGTCGTATTTGACACCAAGTTGTTCAGCAAGAACGCCTAATGCGAGTGAATCTTTTGGAAGACATTTGCCTCCAAAACCACGACGCAAGCCGAAAATTGGATCGAGATGCGAAGGGCCAATTTGTTGAGGTTGATCAGTAGTAATGATTTCACGAATTGTGTACCAGTCTTCACCAAGTTTTTCGCAGATATCGTACAATTGATTTGCGAATGTGACCTTCATTGCGTAGAAGACATTTTTTGTGTATTTGACCAATTCAGCTTGGGTTGGAGTGACATGAAAGGTTTGGTCTTGACGTAAAACCCCGGCTTGTTGATGTTGTTCAAAGACCAGTTCTGCCACATCACTATGATGTGTTCCACAAACAAGGATATCTTGGTTTGCAAAATCCTCCAAACGTTGTCGTTCGACAAGGAATTCAGGGGAATATGCAAGTTTTAGATGAGGGAATTCATCGTGGTAGCGTTGGGTCGTTCCAGGAACAACAGTGCTCTTGATGACCGCTGTAAAACCGTCTGGTAACGCTCTGAGGACCTCCTCAACGATAGTCGTATCACATGCGCCTGTATCGGGATGGGATGGTGTTGGAACTGCGATGTAAGCGAAGTCAACATTATCAATGACAATGGAAATGTCTGTTCCACGTGCAGGGTCATGGATGAACAACTCGTGTGCTTCTGAGAAACAATGCTCAATCGCACCGCCAACCATCCCTGCACCGATAATTCCTATCTTCATGCATTCACCTCTCACGATGCGGGCGTGGATTGAGTTTCCCTTCTTGAGCCATCATACTGGCTCTCAGGAGTGATTCAGGCGTCCCACAATCAAGCCACGTTTCAGCGCCAACCGAAACAAACTCTGCTTTCCCCTCAGCAATGTACGCTCGATTAACGTCAGAAATCGAAAATGCGTTTCCTTTTTCTCGAACAGCAGCATCCAATTTCTCCCAAAAAGTTTCATCGAACAAGTAGATTCCTCCGATAGCGAGATTGGAGGGGGGGTTATCGGGTTTCTCTACAACGTCAATGATTCTTCTTTCCTCATCCAGGACAGCAACGCCAAATGCTTGCGGATGATGCTCCTCGCGAGCAAGCAAAAGACATCCAGGAGGTTTTTCTGCAGATGAAAAATCATCAATGAGTTGATCGAATTCGACCGTTGTGATGTTATCCGAGAAGTAAATCATCAATCGACAATCTTCGTTATGTGGCCTGGCTAGGAGAAGAGCTTGAGCCACACCCTGTGGTTCCTCCTCAAGTACGTAGTGGATTTGTTCTTCTTCCAAACCTTGGCCGATATGCTTAGCAATTTGTCCAATGTGTTCATTTGAAATGATGGTAATACGCTTAATGCCACCTCGACGAATTGTGCCCAGTGCATAATCGATGACAGGCCTGTCAAACAATGGCATCATTGTCTTCTGCATGTAATGCGTAAATGGATACAAACGCGAGCCTTTTCCCCCAGCAACAAGGATGGCTTTCGTCTTCATCGGTTCATCTCAAAGAGTCGGCCTTCAAGTTCTTTGTCCCCGTTTGAGTGAATCAACGGGATAATCACTGATTTCTGCATGAGTGGAGTCTCTATTTTCGAAGGGACCGGAGTTTCTCAAACATAGCGTTACGAGATGCATCATTCTGCTGCCGAGTCGGTTGTTCCAGCCTTCGTTGGAAAAGTTCCTTCTCCCATACGAAAACTTGACCGTTTTCACAACCTATTGCAACCCGCTTGTCATTGGAAGTAATATCATGAACGCGATGGCCCTTGAGCGTAGCCATTTCGCAACCATCAGTCACTGAATGGACGAGCACTTCACCTTGAGATCCATTCCATCGGGCGACCCAACAAGAGCCTTTTCCATCGATCTCAAATCCAGGCGATATTGCGACGACTTCACTCCCGTTAGCGACCCATTCTACCGAATCATCAAAGAATTCAATGCCTCCTTGATCGTCCGCTAAGAGGTATCCATCACTACATTCTACAACGTTGCTGATTGAGGATTTCAGAGTTTTTATTACAACTCCATCAATCGAACGTAGAGTACCATCGGCAAGGCCAAAAACAGGGCCTTCGCTGTACGTTGAACAAATTGTTGGGCTCTCCCAGTCCTTGTTTTGTTCGACCAATTCTCCACGTTCATCAAGGATAAGGTACCCGTTCATCGGGCGACCCAATCCCGCTATTGCTCCGATCTTGTATGGATGAAGGGTCCATGGGCGCTCATCCATTCGATGCGTCGAGAGAATGTCGCCATCAAAGGAAATCACCCAAATGGCTGATTCAATGAAATCGTTGTGTTCAATATCGTAAACTGATGATGCAGCAAGAACACATCCCGATGTTGCAATAACCGCATCGGCTGAACCCTCCAAAGCAACATTCCACCGGGCTTCACCTGTTGAGGATGCAATGCAGACGATGTGCAATCCAGATGTTGCATAAATCGAATCATCATGAACAACCATCGAGGATATCCGGTTTGGAGTCTGAGTTTCCCAAATCAAATTTCCCTCTTCGGACCAGTGCTTGATCTTACCATCCCAGCCCCCAACCAGTAGCGAATCATCGTTGAGAAGAACGGTGCAACTCACTGCCTCTCCTAATTCGCGAACCATCCATGTACAACTGGTCAGGTCCATGACTTCCGATGCATTTCGCTTCATAAGGGAGTTTGCGTATTTGCATCAAACGGGCTCGTGTTGAGGACCTTGTTTCGTTTCGGGATGGCAAACGTGAGCATGAATGCCGTCAATCCG